>CAYLRO010000040.1:16966-19381 GCA_964386635.1 uncultured bacterium
GTATCAGTAAACTGACGAAAACAGCACCGGTAATCTGTTAAACCCAATAGCAGATTTATGCAGCAGCTCTGTTTATGAATTGCTCAACTGTCTGAAAATGCTCTTTCCACTCTGGTAAGAAAGGACTTCTTCCTGATAGGCTTCCTTATGTAGTCCAGTGCTCCCAGATCATAGCCTTTCTCTTCCTTGTCAAGACTGTCATTGGCAGTGAGGAAGATCAGCGGAGTGTTCAGGTTCTTGCTTTGAAGAGCCTGCAGCATTGTAAAACCGTCAAGACCGGGCATCTCGATGTCAGAAAGGATCAGATCGAAATTACTGGTGGTGAGTTTCACGATTGCCTCTACACCATCGGAAACCTGTTCAACCTCATACCCTGCAGTAGATAGAAGTATTTCAGCAAGCTGTCTGAAGTCGTCATCGTCATCCACAAGCAGAATCCTTCTCCGGGGTTTCCCCTCGGGCTTCTTTTGTGCTGTTTCACTGGAAGCAGTCCTGCCGGTGAGTCTCAGCTCTTCAAGAAGAATAACTCTGTAAACATCATCGAATGAAAGAAGTCCCTGTTCCATTTTCAATATTGCGTGATCACTGAGAAGGAACTGACCTGCCTTCTGCAATTCGATCCTCATCTGCGGTATGGATGTTGCATTCTTGATGATCTCTGTGACCCGGGGGTTGAACCTCATGAGCTCATATACTCCCTGGCGACCTGAGTAACCTGTAAAGTTGCACCTGGGGCATCCTTCTGCATGGGGGATCTCTGCTGGTATACTGTCGGTGAACGGAAGAAGTTTCTTTCGTTCTTCTTCAGTAACAGGCTTCATCCTTCTGCAGTTCTGACAGAGGCTCTTAAGTAGTCTCTGAGCAAGAACGCCAAGCAGATTATCAGCAGCATCATCCCTGGATATGCCCAGCCTCTCAAGCCTGAAAAGAGCAGTGGTGGTGTTTGAACTGTGAAGGGTGGTAAGGGTCATATGGCCTGTACTGGCAAGGTCAAGACATGTTCTTGCACTGAAGGTATCCCTTACCTCACCCAGGTAGATGATATCAGGATCCTGCCTTACAGCAGAGCGGAGAAGTGCTTCGAATGTGACCCCTGCTTTTTCATTGACCTGCTGCTGATTCGCATAAGGTATCCTGTATTCCACAGGGTCTTCTATGGTCATCAGACTCCTGTTTTTAATGTCGATGTGGGAAATAAGACTGTAGAGAGTAGTGGTCTTGCCGCTTCCTGTAGGGCCACAGACAATAATGGCACCGCTGTTCTGACTTGATATCTCGTACATGGCTTCAGACTGCTGGTCTGTCATGCCCAGCTCGGTGAGTTTCTTTGGCTTGGCGTAAAGGTCCAGCATCCTTACTATCAGGCTTTCCCCCTGAGGGGTGGAGGTGGTGGCAAACCTCATTTTGAAACTTCTTCCACCGATCCTGGCTTCAGCAATTCCGTCCTGCGGTTTTCTCCTTTCCGCAATATCCATTTCTCCCAGAACTTTGAACCTGCTTACAAGAATGGAGCCGGTTTTTTTCTTCAGGGTAAACATGTCGCGCATGTCTCCGTCTATGCGGAATCTCACCAGAATTTTATCGGGTTTCGGTTCGATGTGTATATCACTGGCACCTTCGGACGCAGCAGAGAAGAGAATACTGTCAGCAATGTACCTTATGGGAAACTGTCTGATCTCATCTTCCGTGGGTTTCTCGGAGATATCAATTGATCCATTGAAATCAGTCAGCTCTTCAGTTACTTCCGACTCCCCTGCTTCAGTGTCTATATCTCCAAGCGACGAGTCCCTGTCCGCTTCCTCATCCCTTCTGAGAAGAGCGTTGATACACTCGGGGCATGTAACTCCCATGAGAGGCTGTACCCCGGCAAGAGACTCAAGCATGTCAAGCAGCTGGGGCTCAAAAGGATTTGATGTTACGAACCTGATACGGTCATCCTCATTCAGCGCAAGAACATAGTGTGCTTTGGAGAAGGCACCTGGGAGCATGTCAGTAGCTACAGTGTCAGGGTCAAGGTATGGATAGTCAGGAATACGGAGAAAGGTGGCTATGAGTTTCGCCGTTTCCATGCCGTCCATTCCAGCACTGGCAAATCCCGCATAAAGTTCTCTGGGAGATGTAGACATCAGAGATGATGCAGCCTCCGGGCCGAGATCCCTTTTCTGAAGAACACTCTTCAGGAACCCCTGATAATCCTGAAGCCTGTTGCTCTCAACAGGCAGGTCCAGTTTCCCCCACTTGCCGGCATTCTCCAGCACTCTGGTCACTTTTTCAAGAAGAGCCTTCCGATTAAGGTCAGATTTGGCAACAAAATCGGATACTCCTGCGTTAAGGGCATCACTTCTGGTGTTTTCATCAGATCTGCTGGTAATCATAATAACAGGTATTCTTGATAATATCCGATCAGACTGAAGA
>CAYLRO010000040.1:19481-21742 GCA_964386635.1 uncultured bacterium
TTTCAGCTGCTCTATACCGGAGAGAATGGCTGCGCCATCTGAGATTTTTCCCGCCTTCTCCATTGCAGCACCTATTTCTGTAATTCTGTTAAATCCATAACCTCCGCCGGATCCCTTCATGCTGTGAGCCAGTCTTGTTGCCTCAGGGAAGTTACCGTTCTCCACATGACTGGTGATGGTTTCGATATCCCTTCTCCTGTTTTCCAGGTAACCGGGAATCAGCGGTTCCAGGTCCATTGGAACAAGCGCCACATATTCATCCACTGTGATCGGTTCTGCTTCAATGTCAGGAGCACCCTCCTTATTGCCAATTGCAGCAAGGAGATCATTCAATTCCCTGACGAGGGTTTTCTTTCTCACAGGTTTCGATATATGCAGGTCGCATCCTGCATCCATGCACTTCCTGATTTCCTCAGCCATGGCATGGGCAGTGAGTGCCACAATCGGTGTGTGTACTCCCTGTTCTCTGGCCTCTATGGCCCTTATGGCCCTTGTAGCTTCATAACCGTCCATCTCAGGCATCTGCATATCCATGAGGATCACATCGAAGGGGCACTCTCTATTCTTGTACAACTCCACCGCTTCCCTGCCGTCCTCGGCTACCTTGAGCTCCCAGGGATAAGCTTCAAGATACTTTATTATAAGAAAGCGGTTATCAGGAGAATCCTCTGCAAGAAGAATCATGAGTTCTCTGTTTTCAACAGGTATCTTTTCAACAACGACCCTGGCAATTGAATCCATTTCATCAGTACCGTTCAAAACGGCGTAAATCTGCTCTTCCAGCTCCACCCGTCGCAATGGCTTGATAAGGAACCTGTTTATACCTTCCTGACTGCACATCTCGGTTCCTTCTCCGCTGCCGTCCGCTTTCAGCATCATAATCACAGAGTTCTCGGGAACACTTCTTTGTTTCATTGCCTGCAAAGTTTCGAAACCGTTCATCCCGGGCATGGAGCAGTCAAGAAGGATTACATCAAATTTTTCTGATGCCACCGCATCCAGAGCTACTGTACCGTTTTCTGCAAGTATTGTATCTACACTCCAGCCCTGAAGGATTTCACTGAGTATTTTTCTGTTGCTTTTATTGTCGTCCACAACAAGAGCTTTTTTCCCCTTCAGGGTTTCTCTTAGAATTTTTCTGCGGTTGTTTTCAACGGCAGGCGCTTCCTCGAAGGGTATTGAAAAGGAAAACTCGCTTCCCTTTCCAATTTCGCTTTTCACAGCCATTACTCCACCCATGAGTTCAACGAGTTTTCTGCATATGGTAAGACCAAGTCCGGTTCCGCCAAACCTTCTTGTATGGGAAGAATCTGCCTGGGTAAAACTGATGAAAATAGACTCCAGCTTGCCCTCTGGAATACCTATTCCACTGTCTTTAACAGAGAAGCTTGTTGACCCGTCGGGATTGCTCCCTACAGTTACCGTAACCTCTCCCTTTTCGGTAAACTTTATGGCATTGCCTATAAGGTTTATCAGTATCTGACGCAATCTGGATGGATCACCAGCTACCCACCCGGGAGTTCCCGGAAGAATTCTGCTGTTTAGTTCAAGACCTTTTTCGTGAGCCCTGAGAGCCAGTGTTTCACATGTTTTCTCTACATTCTCGCTGAGATCGAAGGGGATGAATTCCAGGTCGATCCTTCCGGCTTCCACCTTTGAAATATCCAGAATATCGTTGATCAGGGATAGAAGGTTTTCTCCTGCATTCCTGCAGACCCTGAGGTAATTCCGCTGCCGCTGATCAATATCAGTTTCCCAGAGAAGATCTGTAGTTCCAATTATGGCATTAAGGGGTGTACGAATCTCGTGGCTCATGTTGGCAAGAAACTCGGATTTCGTTCTCACTGCATTCAGTGCGCCCTCTCTGGCTTCAATGAGATCCAGCTCAATTCTCTTGCGGTCGGTTATATCCCTGAGAATACCGGTTGCATGCCAGCCGCCATCGGTGAAGAAGGATGAAACGGACAGCTCAACAGGAAACACTTTTCCATCCTTTCTCTGTCCTTCCATTTCCATAACCCGGCCTATCACAATGCCCTTGCCTGTTTTTCTGAAATCGGCAAAACCCAAGTCAAACATCTCTCCGTATGCTTCCGGAACTAAAAGTTTGTGGAGTTGTTTGCCCAGGGCTTCCGATCTGTGATAGCCGAACATCCTCTCCGCTGAGGTGTTGAAGAAAGAAATACATCCTTTATCATCCATGATGATAACCGCATCCTGGGCTGAATCAGTGATGCTTTCAAACCTTATCTGATTGGCTC
>CAYLRO010000041.1:0-21340 GCA_964386635.1 uncultured bacterium
CATTTTGTATTGAGTGATACACAAAGGCGGGTAAATGCGCGACAGCACATTCCCCGCTCCACTTTTTTAAGCTTCGCAAAAAAGTGGAGCGGGAAACGAGACTCGAACTCGCGACAGCTACCTTGGCAAGGTAGGGCTCTACCAACTGAGCTATTCCCGCTCCGATTTTTGCGTGGCCCGTATATGTAAAAGAGGTTTACAGCTGTCAAGGGCGTTCCGGAACCCGCTGCACCCGGTTGTTTTACACCCTTCTCTCATGTTTTACTGTTTCTTCAGGCAGTTGGTGAACGCTTGCGGAAAATGACATGTTCTGTTATCTATTGAACCCGTAAACCTGTATCATGATTGAGGGGTCGATCATAAATCGTAATGCTTTGGACAGAATCCTGCAAAAGGTCTGGGGTCTTGTTGTCCGGGAGAAATGGGCTGAGGCAGAGGAGCTTCTGGATAAACTCATCTCTGTGAAACCATGGGATAAGAAACTACTCCTCACCAAAGCTCAACTGAGAAAAAACATGTGGCTGGCTTCCAACAGGGAAGATTATTCTCTGCTGGAAGATGCTATTCATCTGTATTCAAGGTGTCACCTTCTCACAGGAGCAGCTGAAGCCGGAATCAACACAGCAACTCTTCTTCTCATCAGTGGAAACGACCATGAAGCCTACAGAAAAGCAGCAGAAGTTGCAAAGCACTGCAGAGCTATAATCATGGAAGGCATCAGGGAGCCTGACGGTTACTATCCAGCAATAATCGCTGAGGCTAACCTGATAAGGGGAAGACTGGAAGCGGCTGAGACATGGTATGAAACTGCACACTCAGAAAACAGTACCATTGCTGATATCTTCAAGGAAAACATGAATCTCCTTCTTGAGCATACAGTTCCGGAATCATCAACAGTAAAAAAGATACGAAGCGCTCTCAGGGCGTAATCTCTCTCTCAACACTCCATGCATCGGGATAACCGTTGGATCTGAGATATTCTCTCAGGCCGGCGGATTCTTCAGCAGATGAGAAAGCACCCACTCTGACTTTGAAATAGCTTCCTATGTGATCAATGAAAACCGGCTGGTCTGTTTTTGAAGAAAGAATATCCCTGAGTGAAAGAGCGGCCTCCATTGAACCGCAGGCTGCAGTCTGTATACTCCATGATCCCGCAGGCACTTCTTCCTGGATAAATGTTTCGCCGTCTGCTGGAAGATTGATAGAAGTAACAGGACCATATCCGGCGAAAGGGTCCCCTGTATATCCGGGAGGATCTCCGAAGGGGTCCAGAACCTGCTCCGGGTCATTAACTGAGGAGGTCTCGGTACCGCATCCCGCAATGGCCAAGAGAACAAGAACAATGAAGAACTTTTTCATTCCTCCTCCTCTGCAGCTGTAATGAATACATCCAGCAGCGGCAGCATCAGTTCATGATGACCTGTAACCATTACCGTTGTCCCTCCCAGGGCTTTGACAGGACGTTCCACCACGTTCTGAATTGACCTGTACTGCCTTATCATGTCAAAGTTGGCTGTGGTAATGTCTTTAACTGGATATCCCAGGTTTCTTACTGTTGACAGCGCTTTCAGAAATACTTCAGGCATAACCACTGCACTGCCGGCATTCAGAATCACTCCACCAGCCAGTTTGCCTGCATTTTCACAGAAAGTGTTGAAGTCCTTTTCCGCCTCTGTCCCAAGCAGTGCCCAGTCAACACTGCTCACAGGATGTACAATGTCGGACCCGAGACTGGGATGTACAGTTACCGGAATATTCATATCTGTTGCAGCAGCCATGGGACTGATTTTCAGATTACCTCTGTTCTCCAGAATCTCGGTACCTATTCCCCTGCCGATACCCATTCCTCGTCTCAATGCACTGCCGTAGTGTTCAGCGGTTTCCTTCCACATTCCAAAAGACCCGTCCACAAGACCTGCCTGCACATCCTCCGAGGTTTCACCGTAAAGTGCCATTTCCAGGTCGTGAATTGAGCCTGCTCCGTTTGTTGCCAGTGCATTGAACACGCCGTTCTTCAGCCACCTGACAAGAAGAGGGCCAAGACCGCACTTGATCACATGACCTCCGTACATAAGTATCCTGGATGTACCTGCCCTGCGGGATCTGACAATAGCAGAAGCAAGTTTCTTCATTTCCCTGACAGCAAGGATATCCGGTAGTGCTTTCGTGAAATCTGTTACAGATGTACTGCTCTGCCAGTCACCTGCCAGGAATTCGCTCCTGACTTTGGAAGTCCTGCCCTTCAGGCTTTTCAGCTTCAGTTCATTTCTGCTGAACTTCATAGGGATAATTCACCTCCATAAGTGTAAGGCCGCATGCCGGCAGAGAGGGTCCAGCTTTGTCTCTGTTTTCTTCCATGAGAATCTGCTGAATCAATTCCGGTTCAATTCTTCCTGTTCCGATCCTGAACAGCGTTCCTGCCCATATTCTAACAACTCCCCTGAGGAACCTGTTAGCTGTAATTCGCAGGTTCCATCCCAGCAGGTCCTCAGCTACGGATGTCTCCATAACGTTCATGTCCCAGGTGGCATTTCCGCTTCCCTCTTTGGAAAACCCTTTCCAGGAGTTCTTTCCCAGTGACAGCCTTGCTGCTCTCTGCATAATATCCGTATTCAGTTCTGGATTCCGCGGCTGATACTCCGTTATTCTGGTCAGGGGATGCCTGTGTCTGGCTATCCTGTAGCAGTAGCTTCGGGAAATTGCGTTGAACCTGGCATTGAAATCGTCTGCAACTTCTTTCACGCTCCAGCATGAGATACTTGAAGGAAGCCGTGTATTAAGACCGTTTATGATTCTCTCAAGCTCTTCAGGTTTGATATCCAGATGAACAGGAAGGTCAACTGCATGAACACCTGCATCTGTTCTTCCGGCTCCTGTAACAGGAACATGTCTTCCGCAGAGTTCTGCCACAGCTTTTTCAATTGAATCCTGAACAGTGGGCACTCCAGGCTGGATCTGCCATCCATGAAAATCTCTTCCGTCAAATTCGATCCGCAAAAGTATTCTCATCTCAGCCTTCCTGATACCGCTCCAAGCAGAAACAGCCATGATACCGCCGCCGCTGCAACAGGTACAGCCTTTACAACCCCTGGTTCCGCATTCTCCGGTTGGGCTGCCAGTGACTCTGAAAGAACCCTGGATACTCTCTTGAGAACTGGAAGATCAGTGTTCCTGTTCCAGGTTTCCCTTGCCACTCTTATTGCCGGACCTGCGGTTTCCATTGTTTCCGAAAGGGTTCTCAAAGATTGAACAGAGCCCATTTTCTTAAGTACACAGGCAATTCCGGATGTTCCCAGAGCACCGGCAAAATAGCTGCCGGCTGCAAGTGCTGCAATCCACCGGAGAGATCTCAGCGTGGTTACGCCGTTACCGGTAAGTATAGCCCACACGAGAAACAGCAGTGGGGCGAAAGCAAGAAGTGCAATGTTCCTGAAGTATCTAAAATTGAGTTCTGCAGCAGCAGCAACTGGAAACAGACAGAAAAACGGAAGATATCTGCCGCCGCATAAGAAGGAGGCAGCCGGGACTGCAACCAGAGCAGCAAAAATCATGTTCCTTGCTGTCAATCTTTTATCTCTTCAGACGCCGAGGCGAGTTTCTTCTGCACCAGTCTGAATTCAATGGGTGGTGCAGACTGAAACTCCAGTTCTTCTCCTGTTATGGGATGAATGAAACCCAGTGTTTCTGCGTGAAGCATCTGGTGACCTGCGAGCCGGATGGCATCTGCCACGATCTCCCTGTTCTGCCTTGTTGAAGGGAAACCTCTGGGACTCATTCCCCCGTACTTCATGTCGGAAACAATTGGACAGTTTTTCAGAACTGACATATGAACCCTTATCTGGTGGGTTCTTCCAGTTTCAAGGCGACACTCGATGTGGCTTGCAATTGAATACCGGTTTAAAATCCTGTAATTGGTAGCTGCACGCCTGCCGTTTTCGATCACAGTCATCCTCTGCCGATTCCTGGGATCACGGCCGATGGGGCCTTCAATTCTACCCTTTTCCGGGCTGGGATGACCCCAGCACAGTGCTACATATCGTCTTTTTACTGATCTTGATGCCAGCTGATCCGCCAGATGTCTGTGGGTTTCGTCATCCTTTGCCACCATCATCAACCCGGTTGTGTCTTTGTCCAGCCGGTGAACGATACCCGGTCTCAGTTCACCTGAGATCCCTGAAAGCGAATCCCTGCAGTGAAAAAGAAGAGCGTTTACAAGAGTGCCTCTTCGTGTTGACGGAGTAGGGTGCACTACAAGACCGGCATGTTTGTCGACAACGATCACATGGCTGTCTTCGTATACAATATCCAGGGGGATGTTTTCCGGGGCAAGATCAATAGGCTCAGGGTCGGGAACCGTTATATCAACGATTTGCCCGTCCCTGAGCCTTGTAGAAGGTCTGGTTGGCGTAGCATCGTCTACCCGGACATGACCGTTTCGGACAAGAGTGCTTATGTAGCTCCTGCTCAGCCCAAGGTCATCCTGAAGGGCGAGAAAACTGTCGAGTCTGATTCCTGACTCGTCTTCCTCAACCTGATATTCCGGGGTACCCAATAAGTTTATTGTTCTCTGTAAATCAGGTGATAACCGAACTGTGTCTCCACGATTCCGGACATCTGACCCACGGGAAGTGCGAATGCGGCTTCTTCAAAGGCAGGAACCATCTCGCCTCTGTTAAATTCACCCAGCATACCCCCATCCTGACCTGACGGGCAGTCGGAATAATCAATGGCAGCCTGGACGAATGTGAACTCTTCATTCTGAAGACGGACTTCAATTCCCTGAATAAGCTCAAGCGCCTCATCCTGAGTGCGGTTAAAGGTTTCGTTCACTGCACAGCCGTCGTAGCATATAAGAATGTGTCGGGCTGTAACTGCGGTGAGAGGTCCTTCTTCCACGGTAACATCCTCCGTTACATCTTCTGTAACATCTTCTGTTGTTTCAACATCATCTGTTACCGTTTCATCGGCAGGCTCTTCCTGACCACAGGCAAATGCAAGAAGCATTATCGGTAGAATGTAAAGCAGTTTTCTCAAGTTCTCATCTCCTTAAACCAGGGTGGATATTCACTTCAACGGTGGAATATACCCTCTTTTCACGGTGTTGACACTGACTGAGTCCGCAACCGATAGTAGAACTGTACACTTTTGTATTTTCAAGTTTCACATAAGAGGAAAGGAGGTCCCGGGTGGACCGAACTTCAGTCTTCAGCGATCGGGCAAACGGTATGCAGCGATCGGTGATAAGAGAGCTTCTGAAACTCACAAACAAGCCGGAAATTATTTCTTTTGCAGGTGGCCTTCCTGCGCCATCCACGTTCCCTGTTGAGTACGTGAAGAATGCTGTGGCCAAGGTTCTTGAACAAGAGGCCGGAAAGGCACTTCAGTACGGATCAACAGAAGGAGATCCCAGGCTTAAGAAAAAACTTGCTGAAATTATGAGCCGTGACGGTATTAACGCCAATCCCGACCATGTGATGGTTACAACTGCAAGCCAGCAGGGTCTTGAGCTTATGTCCAAGGTCTTCTTCAACCCTGGAGACACCTGCGTAGTGGGTCTGCCTACATACCTGGGCGGCTTACAGGCTATCAAGAGTTATGGTGGAGTTCCTGTAGGAGTGGAACTTGACGAACACGGGATGATACCGGAGAAACTCGTTGAAACTCTTGACCGGCTTGAGGGTGAAGGCAGAAGACCCAGGCTCATCTACATTATTCCAGATTTCCAGAATCCTGCTGGAGTTACCATCCCTGCAGATCGCAGAAAAAAGATCGTAGCTATAGCACGAGAGCGTGATTACCTCATTGTGGAGGACACCCCATACCGTCAGATCAGATTCCGCGGTGAACATCAGCCAACCTTCCAGAGCCTGGCCCCTGAAAGAGTACTCAGTCTCTACACCTTCTCCAAGATCATGCTTCCAGGGTTCCGTCTCGGCTGGGCATACGGCCCTGACTGGCTGATAGACAAAATGGTTATGGCCAAGCAGTCAATGGACCTTTGCACTCCTCCTTTCAACCAGGCAATAACTTATCACATGCTTGAAGCAGGAGCTCTGGAGACAGGTCTGAAGGAAACAATCAAGCTTTACCACAAAAGATGCGACATCATGCTGGCTGAACTTGAGAAGAATCTCGGGGATGTGCCCGGTGTAACATGGACAAAACCTGAAGGCGGCCTTTTCCTCTGGCTGACAGTTCCTGAAGGTATCAGTACAGATGATATTTTCGTTAAAGCCGTTGAGGAAAACATCGCTTACGTTCCAGGCAGTGCATTTTTTCCAAACAACGACGATCACCGTTCAATGAGGTTGAATTTCAGTTTCTGCAATGAAGAACAGATTGTTGAAGGCTGCAGAAGACTTGGTAAACTTATCAAGGAAGTTGTTTAGCAGGAACAATGTGTCTCTCAGGCACTGAAGAAGAGCCCCATGATCCGTTCATGGGGCTCTTCTTTTAGTGGCAATAAAAGAAAGCGGCTGTTAAAACCGGTAGTAAATGCCGGCGAGTATCTGATCAGGTGCCGTTGTGCCAAAATCAGTTCTTTCGATATCATCATCATAATAGTATCCGTAATTGTCTCCCTCTGTCTTAACACTCCGATACTCAAAACCGTACTGGGAGTAGAGGAAGAGATTGTCAACTCCCGGAATACTGAAATCAACCCGGGCCAGGGGAGAAAAGGTTGTACCGGTTGTTTTCAGATAATCAGATGCGTCATCTGATTTCAGATCATAGATGCTGTACATGAAACTGGTTCCCAGTGAAAATGAAGCGAAATCCGTTGACGCCAACTGATAGAACATACCGAGTTCGTATACTTGAATTGTCTGGTTCATCAAATCGTAGTAGTACGAGTCATTTTCCTTGTGGGTTTCAGATGAGTAGGAAATACCGCCCTGGATATGGAAGTAAGGTGCCAGCTTCCCTCCTACAGTGAGCATATGAACTGTTTCGTCTGTTTCCTGTCCCAGAAAAACCATCTCGTAGTACGCGGGAACTGAGACTCGGGCAAACCCTATGGAAACCGCAGAAGCAACTGAAACCAGTAGTAATGAAACTGCCAGTAGAATCTTCATAATATCATCCTTCTTTTGTTATTGAGTAATAGGAAACTGAATTTCTCACCTTCCACTATATGCATAGTAATCCTGCTTCATGGTCAGTATTTTCACCGATTTTCACCGATCTCGGTGCTTGATTGCAAAATAGTAATACGGATACGATCAGTCAAGCAGGGAACCGGAGAACCCAGGGGCGCGCCTGACAGCGCCACCTTTTCTGATATACTGAGAAACTCAGTCCTTTTTATCCTCTTCATCCTTCCGGTACTGCCAGAGAAGCCCACAGATGACATTCCCCACAACAACAATCACATGCAGCACCTTGTACTCATATCCGTTGAGGAATCCAGTGACTGCTGTAATAACTGCAAAGCCAAAAAAGAACAGGCTTTCAGGGCAAAGGCGCTTCAACAGGTTTTTCATACCAATTCTTTTCTATCCTCTCCGGCAGGCTCCTTCCCGGTTCCACCATCATTCAGGAGTTCTAGATGTAACCGAGACCTCTCAGTTCTTCAACTCTCTCAGCTCCGGGATCACCCACCGGGAACGGAGTGTATTCACGGACTGCTGCCAGGTGATCCATTGCTCTCTCCATGAGAAGACTGTCTGCCGGAAGAGGATTCTGTTCAAAGGGATCCACTGCCAGATCGTATGTTACTGCTGTTCCCTCATTGATCTTCCAGATAAGCTTGGTATCTCCTTCTCTGATAGCAATCCAGTTTCTGTTCACAGGCCCAGCCGGGTTCCCGTGATCCACAGTTGTTCCGCTGGAGGGAATGAATCTTGCTGAAGATGCTTCATCTGAAAACAGATCTATTCCCTCAAGGTGTTCCGGTATCTCAATCCCGGCCAGGGAAAGCATGGTGGGGAGAATGTCTATCTGAGCTGCCGGTACTGTGCTTCTCACTCCGGCGGGTATACCGGGACCGCTTATTATCAGCGGCACATGCAGCAGTTCCTGATAAAGAGTTGTACTGTGCTCAACCCATCCGTGATCAAGAAACTCCTCACCGTGATCCGCAGTTACAATCACAACTGTGTTATGAGCCCTGCCTGTTTCCCTCAGCCACCTGAACAGAATAGCAAGCTGAGAATCAACCCAGCTGATCTCACCGTCATACAAGTTCATAAGCCTTGTGGCATCCTCGGGATTATTCACTGTCATGGTATTGATGTCAGTACTCCAGAGACCCTCACCTCTGAAGGAATCAACGCAGTACAGGTTGTCATATCCCTCAGGAGCAAAATAAGGAGAGTGCGGGTCATACAGATGAAGAACGGAAAAACTGTTCTGACTCTGGCTCCCCTCCTCAATCATGGAAATGAGCTCTTCAACAGACTCCCGGGCCATGCTGTTACCATTGCTGTGGAAAGCAAAGCTCCGGAAACCGTGATGAAAGTTGAAATCAGGCCCTGTCCAGTAACTGTTCACCACTGCAGCAGTGGCATACCCTCCATCTGCAAAGATTGCAGCTGCAACAGGCAGATCAGGAGGGATACCGAAAGTACCGTTCAGATCCTGCATAACACCATGGGTTGTGACAGATACACCGGTATGAATGGATGCACAGGCTGGAAGAGTCCATGGAGCCTGTCCCTGACACCGGGTCCAAAGAATTCCTGAATCAGCAAGGCTGTCCAGCGCAGGAGAAGTGTTTCTGCTGTAACCGTAGCATCCAAGATGATCCGCTCTGGTTGCATCAATAATTACAAGTATGAAGTTCGGTCTCGATGAACTGCAGGCTGATGCAGCCAGGATCATGGAGAACAGAATTACTCTGAGTATCCTTCTGTTACCTTTCAATTATCACCCTTCCAATAAAGACATCACTTTCATCTCTCCCCTGGCTGGTGCTTTCTCCAACAATGAAGTATTCACCGATACCTCCGCTAAAAACAAATTCAGGCTGCTGGTTGCCGGGGTCTTCAATTGTGTATCCTGTTATTCCGCTTCCATCGTCCCTGACGAAAGCAAGCAGAACATCCATATCAGTCCTCTCATAAAGCAGCTGGCCCCTTTCCGCTGCCCAGCCTGACACCAGAACCTCCATCTCTTCCGTGAATTGAGCCGCTTCAAAGGATGAATGCTCCAGATACCAGTCGGTTCTCGTCCATACAGTAGACAGTGCCGGATCCATGGAAATCAGCAACCCTCTGAAATTGCCGGAGTAAAGATCATCGTAATATCCTGCACACAGAATATCCCCGTCTGTCATCTCCAGGAAATCACAGCATCTGGCAGTGAATTCGCAGTCCATGTGAATGAAAGACTGCCACATCTCATGCCCGGTACTGTCAAGCCGGTAGACTGGAATACCTCCCGGGAAACCGTCCTCTTCATAACTCAGCATGATGGTTCCGTCACGGAGAACAGTTACTGTTGTGTTCTCCACAGTGAAGAATTCATAACCGAACAGTTCATTCTGCCAGAGAAGCGTTCCATCTGTGCCGAGTTCCGCGGTGAAAAGCATTGTGAGATTATCACCATTCAGCCCGACTCCTGCAAGAAGTATGGTGCCGCCTTCCAGAGAAACCACTGACGTTATCTCAACATGGCTGTACAGCGGAAAGCACTGTGACACATCTATCAGATTGACAGTATCAGGAGTGGATGGATCGATAACAATCAAACTGACAGGACCGCTTTCACTCAGTGAGCCATAAGCAAGCACCAGCTTACCGGTATCAGTAAATCCCGGAACAGCCCAGCTGGATAATGAACCCAGGTTCTCCAGAAGCAGGGTTCGGGCTGTTTCTCTGCCGTACCTGTTAAAAGTGACAAGATACCAGCTCCATCTTTGCGGGCAGTCTCCATTGAAAACAACGGCATGAAATCCTGACCTGTCTGCAGTTCTTGCACAATCCATGACAATGTCATTCCCTGGAAACTCAAATACATCCATGGATCTCCACTTAAGAACACCATCAGGGATATCCGCCGGAACTGAAGAAAAGGCAAGCAGAGCCAGAGTCCAGAGATAATACCTCATGAGCAGCCTTCCTCTTTTCTGTGCTTAACAGAAGGATACGCAGGTCAGTAAAGGTGGTCAAGGAAGGATGAATCATCAGGTCTGTTCAATTTTACCCTGCGCTTATATGTTCCGGTGACGAAGATAGAATACAACCAACGAAGGGGAAGTTTTCATGGACCTTTCCACAGTGTATATGGGCCTTAAGCTCAGGAATCCTCTCATAGTGGGGAGTTCCGGCCTCACAGGCTCAGTGGAGAATGTTAAGAAATGTGCAGATGCCGGAGCAGGTGCTGTTGTTCTGAAATCGATATTCGAGGAACAGATCGAGGCTGATCTGGGCACTCTCACAGGAGACAGCTGGTATCCTGAAGCGGTGAACTACATCAACACCTACGGTTCTCACAACGCAGTTTCTCAGCATCTGGAAATGCTTGAAGAAGCTCGAAATGCTGTTGACATACCAATCATCCCCAGTATTCACTGCTTCGGCAAAGGAGACTGGATCGAATACGCAACAAAGCTCGAGAACGCTGGAGCATCTGGAATAGAGCTGAATGCATTCATTCTTCCGTCTGACCCTAGAAGGAAGGGACGGGAGAACGAAAATACTATTCTTGATATTGTTGCGGACCTCAAGTCACAGATTTCCATCCCTGTTGCGGTAAAAATAGGGTCTCATTTCTCAAGTTTATCCGCTTTTGCTCAGGAGCTTGACGGTGGTGCAGGGGTTGATGCTCTTGTGATGTTCAACAGGTTTTTCAAAATAGATTTCGATATTGAGAACCTGAAAGTAAAGAACGGCACAAAGTTCTCCTCTCCAGGCGAAACCGAAGAAATCCTCAGATGGGTAAGCATCATCAGTCCCATCACCTCCTGCGACATCTGCTCAACAACCGGCATTCACAACGGAGAAGCAGTGGTGAAGCACATTCTTGCAGGCTCACAGGCTGTACAGGTTTGCAGCACTCTCTACGAGAATGGCATGGGTGTCATGTCCGACATGCTGGGTTTCCTGGCAGACTGGATGAGGCGGCACAACTACAATGGAATTGAAGATTTCCGTGAGAGACTGAGTCAGAAGAACAGCGGGAATCCCGCTGAGTATGAACGGGTACAGTTCATGAAAACTTCAGTGAAATCATAACAGACAATCTGAAAAGGCCGGGCTTCTGCCCGGCTTTTTTATTTGCCTGCTACCAGATAACTCCCAAGACCAGTGAGAACAAGACCTGTGCCGAACTGAAAAGTAATAGTTTCACCCAGTATCAGTATGGCAAGAACGGTTGCTACCGCAGGTTTCAGAAGAAAGATGGTTGAGGCATTTCCTGCTCCGATTCTCCTTATGGTCCTGATGAAAGTAATGTAACCCAGACCGCTGACCCCGATGCCGAGCAGAAGAAATGAAGGCAGCTCTTTGAACAGAGGTGCCGGGCTTACATCAACTCCTTTGATAAGCAGGTAAACTGCAAGAGCAGCAATACCGAATCCGAAGGAGACCACATTCACAGTGACAGGGTCGATCTTCAGAGATGCTTTCCGGCTTACAAGAATGTAAAGGGCGAAGGAAATGGATGCCAGAAGGGCGTAGATCGTTCCAGTATCTATTGTCAGCGTGTGCATTCCGGTTACAATAATAAGCCCTGCCACACCGAGAAGAAGTCCCAGAACTCTTTTTCTTGTCAGAGTCTCCCACTTGAGAAGTGAAGCAAAGAGCACCACGAACACAGGGTTTGAACAGAAAACAGTTGCAGCTCTGGCAGCGGAAGTGTTCTTAACTGCAAGCTGGAGCAGCGACATGCTCAGAAAAGTATTCAGTATACCCATCACAGCCAGCATGATAACGGAAGAATGTCCCAGTCGGACCTTTTTCCTCTGAAAAGCGAGAAGGCAGCCCAGTACGAGAATACCGCAGATGAAACGCCAGAGCGTAAGAACCAGAGGATCCACGGATCCCATGAGCGGTTTGCTTACCACCTCCATGGAGGCAAAAAGCAACAGGGTTACAATGAAGCTCAAAAGACCCATTGGCTCTCCAGGGCTACCTGCACTCGGCAACTATCTCAATAAAGCTCTCTGCTTTTAAACTGGCACCTCCTACAAGTGCTCCGTTAACATCCTGGCCCAGCATTATCTCCTGTGCGTTGGCAGGTTTTACACTGCCTCCGTAGATAATCCTCAGGTTCCTTGAGAAATCGTCTCCTGCAATCTCGGAGACCCACTGCCTTATCAGTCCATGAATCCGCTGAGCTTCCTCAGGGGTTGCAGTCTTCCCTGTTCCAATGGCCCATACAGGCTCATAGGCAATAACTGTGTTGTAAGGTGTGGTAACATCCAGATCTTTCAGAGAAGCTTCTATCTGCCCTCTGATGACTTCTTCGGTTCTGCCGGCTTCTCTCTCTTCAAGAAGCTCACCCACACAGAGAATACCTGACATACCCGCAGAAAGTCCCGCTTCCAGTTTGCATCTTACGATCTCATCTGTTTCATTAAGAATGTGTCTTCTCTCGCTGTGTCCTGCAAGGAACCAGGTGCAACCGGCTTCTTTCAGCATTTCAGCACTGATTTCTCCGGTGAAAGCACCCTTTTCTTTCCAGAAGATGTCCTGAGCTCCAAGGTCCACACCTGCCTTGTCAGCAAGGGAGGCGAAGGATCTCAGAAGGGTGAATGGCGGGAAGAGAACCACATCGGCTCCGAAGTAGTTGATATTCCCTTCGTCCAGAGCAGTGAGAAAGTCAATCCCCATCTCGTAAGTGCCGTTCATTTTCCAGTTAGCGCCGACAATAGGTTTAACACCATCTATTTTCAGGTATTCGAGAGCAGGCAGCTCCTCACCCTGAAGAAGTTTCAGAGATGCTCCACCGCCGGTTGACACATGAGTGATCTGCTCTGCAACACCTGCTTCTCTCACTGCCCTCATACTGTCTCCGCCACCTACTACAGCCACAGCGCCAAAGCTGGTGGCATCAGCCATGAAAGCAGCAAGTTTTCTCGTTCCAACATCAAAGGGAGGTGTTTCGAATAAACCCATAGGGCCGTTCCAGACAATGGTCTTGCTCTCTACCATGGTTTTCCTGAAAAGGTTAATGGTTTCAGGGCCTATATCAAATCCTGCCATATCCACTGGAAGTTCATCGAACTTCTTAACAACAGCCAGATCCCCCTGATCTCTTCCAGGGGCGCAGACAATGTCCACAGGAAGCAGCAGGTTCACACCGCGCTCTTCAGCGGCCCTGATAATATCCTTCGCCGTCTGAACTCTGTCTTCCTCTACTATGCTGGTGCCGGTTTCCAGCCCCATAGCTCTGTAAAAGGTAAACGCCATGGCACCGCCGACAATGAGATTGTCGAGTTTGGGCAGAACATTCTCTATAAGTGCTACCTTGTCACTGACCTTCACTCCACCCAGAATTACCGTGTAGGGTTTTCTGGGATGTCTTATCAACTCACCGAAAACTCTGAGTTCCTGTTCTACAAGGAATCCCACATATCCGCCGCCGAGTATCTGAGGAATACCCACCATTGATGCATGTTTTCTGTGACTTGTTCCGAAGGCATCGTTTACATAGATATCTCCGAGAGCCGCGAGTTTGCCGGCAAATTCCATATCTCCTGCAGTTTCTTCAGAATGGAATCTCAGGTTTTCCAGGACCAGGATCTCTCCGGGAGCAAGGCCTGCAGCCATTGCTTCAACCCTTTTCCCCACACAGTCGTGAGCAAAGAGAATCCTTGTCTCGGTGAGAATTTCTCTAAGTCTTTCTGCAACAGGCTTCATGCTGAATCTTGGATCGATCTTGCCCTTTGGTCTTCCCAGATGGGAGGCAAGGACAATCGGGGAGCCCTGTTCGATAAGATGTCTCAGGGTTCTGAGTACGGATCTTATCCGGGTATCATCAAGGATCCTGCCGTCTTCTATGGGGACATTAAGATCAGCCCTGAGGAAAATTCTTTTCCCCCCGGTTTTCAAATCTCTGATTGATGGGTACTGCATATCAGAAACCCAGTTTCCCCATCATTGCAAGCATGTCAACCATCCTGGAGGAGTAACCGTACTCGTTGTCGTACCAGGAGAGAACCTTGAGCATCCTTGGCCCGATCATCTTTGTGATACCGCTGTCAAAAATGCTGCTGTAAGAATTACCCACAATATCTGTGGAAACAAGAGGTTCATCCGAGTACTGAAGAATGCCCTTGAGAGTTGTATCAGCAGCTTCTTTCATGACTCTGTTTACCTCTTCGGCTGTTGTGTCGCGACCAAGCATGCAGACCAGATCCACCAGAGAACCGTCAGGTACAGGAACCCTTACAGCCATACCGTCAAGTTTTCCCTTCAGTTCAGGGATTACCAGGGCCACTGCCTTGGCTGCGCCGGTTGTGGTGGGAATCACATTCACTGCAGCGGCTCTTGCCCTTCTCATATCGGAATGAGGAAGGTCCAGTATTCTCTGATCGTTTGTGTATGCATGTATTGTTGTCATGACACCGGTCTCAATACCGAAGGTATCGTTAAGAACTTTTGCAACAGGAGCAAGACAGTTTGTGGTGCAGCTGGCTGTACTTAATACATCATGCCTTGAGGGATCGTACAGATCACTGTTTACACCATAGACCACTGTAAGATCCGCTCCCTTTTCACCCTTTGCAGGTGCACTGATAAGAACTTTCCTGGCTCCTGCCTGAATGTGAAGAGAAGCCTTTTCCTTTGTTCTGAAAAATCCGGTGGACTCTACAACAATGTCCACTCCCATAGCCTTCCAGGGCAGCTTGGATGGATCCGGCTGGCTGAGAACCTGGAAGGAATCGCTGCCTGCCTTGATTCTGTCACCTTCAACAACTACCTCTCCAGGGAACATACCGTGCACGGAATCGTACTTCAGGAGATGAGCCAGCATCCCGGGATCTGTAAGGTCATTCACGGCAACAATGTCTATTTCATCACACTTCAAAGATTGTCTGTATACCAGGCGTCCGATTCTTCCGAATCCGTTTATCGCAACTTTTACCGCCATGAGAATTCCTCCTATCAGCCGAAGAACAGTTCAGCTGTTTTTAAATCACTCTCCGGAACTGTTTTAAGAGTTCCAACCGCTTCTGAAAGATCTGCTGCAATGATGTTGGTTCCTCTGATAGCAGCCATCTTCCTGTTTTCTCCGGATTCACCTATTTCAACGGCTTTTACACCCAGTCTGGTGCCCAGCACCCGGTCAAATGCCGAAGGACTGCCGCCCCGCTGAACATGCCCCAGAACAACGTGTCTTGTCTCAAGCCCGGTTCTGTCCTCTATCTCATTTTTCAGAACCTCGCCGATACCTATACCTGTGCCAAGCTGAACATGCCCGAAGGAGTCTGTCTCTGAGGAATGATAAACATGCCTTGAAAGGCCGGGGTCTATGGCCCCCTCTGCCACTGCAACGATGGCATACCTCCTGCCATCTTCATAACGCTTCTTGAGAAGAGCACAGACCTCGTCGGTATCAAATTCCTTCTCCGGTGTAAGAATCACATGGGCTCCGCCTGCAATTCCGCCCTGCAGGGCCATCCAGCCCGCATGTCTGCCCATTATCTCAACAACCATTACTCTTTCGTGGCTTCTGGCTGTGGTCTTCAGTTTGTCCAGAGCATCCATTACAAAATTTATGGCTGTATCGAAACCGAATGTGTAGTCGGTTGCAGACAGGTCATTGTCTATTGTTTTGGGAACACCCACAACAGATACACCCATTTCCGCAAGAGTGTCAGCCACTCCAAGAGTGTCTTCACCGCCTACTGCTATCAGAACATCAATATCGTTAGCCGCCAGGGTTTCCTTTATCTTTTCAAATCCGTTCTCCAGCTTTCGTGGATTCGTTCTGGAAGAAAGAAGGATCGTTCCACCGATGGTGTGAATATCTCTGACTGCTTCTCTGTCCAGAGGGATGGTTGTGTTCTCTATGGCACCTTTCCATCCTCTGAGGAAACCGGTTACACTGTGACCGCCTGCCTCAGCTCTTACAACTACACCGCGTATAACGGCATTCAGACCAGGTGCATCACCGCCTCCGGTGAGTATTCCAAAGTGCACTGTCTACCTCCTGATTTTCTCCTTAAACCGGCAGGGAGATTCTCCTGCCGCATTTATTATGTCTGCGAACCTGGTGAACTGTTCAAATGAAAGTGATTGTCCCCCGTCAGAGAGGGCTTTATCAGGGTCCGGATGCACCTCGACCATGATTCCGTCTGCCCCGGCACCCAGTGCTGCCATTGCAAGGGGAAGTAACAGATCTCTTCTTCCTGCCGCATGGCATGGATCAACAATTACAGGTAAACCCAGTGAATCCCGTGCCAGTGGAATTGCTGAAACGTCCAGAGTAGCCCGGGTCCATTTCTCGAATGTTCTTATTCCCCGCTCACACAGAACAACGTGCTCGTTACCCTCCTTCAGAATGTACTCTGCAGCAAGAAGCCATTCTTCCACAGTGGCCATGAAACCCCTTTTCAGGATAACCGGCAAGCCGCTTCTTCCTATCTCGCTGAGAAGTACAAAATTATGCATGTTCCTGGCGCCTACCTGAAGCATGTCAACATACTCTCTGGCTGTCTCAATCTGTTCGGAAGACATGACTTCTGTAACTACCGGAACATCAAACTCGTCTCCTACTTTCCGCAGTATCCTCAGAGCATCCTCTCCCAGCCCCTGGAAGGAATAAGGGGATGTTCTGGGTTTCCACGATCCTCCTCTGATAATGCCAGCTCCGTTTTTAACAACCGTTTCTGCTGTCTGAAGAGCCATTTCCTCGTTTTCAATAGAGCAGGGACCAGCGATGAGAACCACCTCTGGTCCTCCGAAAACAACTTTTCCGACACTGACTTGTCTTACCTGCATCCTATCCCCTCCCCAGGTTATCCAGAATAAATCTGAACACCTCTCTGACAACACTGTCGGAGATAGGTCCGGGATTATGCCCCATGGCGTTGTTCACCTGTTCCTCCACCCAGTTGGGATTGTATCCCGCATCTATTCTATTCACCAGATCTGCTCTGGCATTCAGTAGTTTCACAAGGTCCACATCGAGTCTGAGAAGTTCCGCCCTGTAATCAGGTTCAACATCCTGCCTGCCTATTCTTGACCGGTCCAGTTTTCCGGAGAGTGTTCGAGGCAGACCGAGTACATAATGGTACTTTCTAGGCATCTTGAAATCTTCAAGAATATGTACCAGGAAGCTCCGCAATTCCGGGATGGGAAGCTCCTCGCCTCCCCTGAGAACAATGTATGCAACAGGTGCTTCACCCCTGCCTGGTATATCCTCGCCCACCACACAAACATCTCGAACTGACGGATGCTTCAGTATGGCCAGTTCCACCTCACCGGGATACACTTTCAAGCCGGAAGCCTTGATCAGGCCGCCTCTGCGTCCTGTGAAGTAAAGCCTTTTATTCTTTCTGGTAAAGATGTCTCCGGTGCGATACCATCCGTCAATAAGTATCTCGGAAGAACCTGACCGCTCACCCAGATACCGATTAACTATTCCTTCACCTTCAACCCAGAGTTCTCCGCGGCCATCCTCTTGCACAACACCCTGATCATTGCGAAGCTGAATACTGTAACCATCTATTACCGTTGACAAACCTTCGATACCAGGGTCGCCAACAAGCACAACTCCAGAGGTTTCTGTACTGCCCCAGACTGGAATTACATTCTTGCCTGTTCTCTCATGAAAAATCCCCAGAAACTGATCTGTGATCCTCATGCCACCGGCTTCAATAATTCTGAGAGATGAAATATCAGCATCTTCCCTGGATGCCAGACGGCTCAGGGCATCAAGCTGCGGCGGCATACCCATAAGGAACGAAACAGAGTTTTCTCTGATTACATTCAGATGCTGCCTGGGATAAACCGACGGTTCAAAAACGGTAGTGGCTCCCAGGTAAAGACCTCGCATGAATATCTCGTGAGGATGTCCTATTACACCAAAGAGAGACATGAGGGTGTCATCCTGTGACAGCTCAAGTGCATCGCACACAGCTGCAGTGTTAACAATAAGCTCACGGTGAGAACTCACCGCCACCTTGGGTAATCCGGTTGATCCGCTTGTGACATTCATATAGAAGTCATCAAACATCTCCACAGGAGGTGTTCCCTGGGTGGTAAGAGCTGGAGATTCCAGATCGTTCCTGCTGAATGGTAAAAGAACACTGGCTTTCCAGCCCTCTATGTCCATGTCCTCCCAGCAGAGGATGAACCTTTTCTTCCACCGGTTGAAAACCATTTCCCTGTCTTCAGAAAGCCACCCGGGGTTTAAACCCATGAATCTGGCTCCGATACGGGATATGGCTGTAAACGCCACTGGCAGACCGCAGGTTCTGTCAACCTGTACGCCTACAAGAGTATCCTTCTCTACACCGGCATTCTGAAGCCTTCCGGCCAGGTGCTCTGAAGCCCGGTGCCACTGGGCGAATGTAAGCCTGCTTTTCCCGTCCAGGATGGCTGTTTTATCCGGTGTTTCCATGGCCCACTTCTTCAGCAGGCCATGGACAGTAAGACTTTCTCTAATCAACCTGTTTTCCGCAATCCGGACAGAATTTGCTGCCTGCTGGGACATTGGCACCGCATTCACAGGTTTTGCCGCCGCCTGTTTTAGCTCCGCATTCAGGGCAGAACTTGCTGCCTGCTGGAAGGGGTTTTCCACAGGAGGGACATGGTGTTGCAAGAGGTTTTCCGCACTCAGGGCAGAACTTGCCATCCGGTACCTGTTTGCCGCAGGAAGGACAGGAAATCAAAGGTGCTGCTGATGCTGCAGGAGCAGACGAAGCA
This sequence comes from uncultured bacterium, assembly GCA_964386635.1. GTDB lineage: Bacteria > Fermentibacterota > Fermentibacteria > Fermentibacterales > JCC-6 > Sabulitectum. The sequence goes on from CAYLRO010000041.1 coordinate 18,822, forward strand.
GCTGCAGGCTGATTCATCGCCTGGCCCATCTGGTTGGCCATAGCCATTCCCATTCCCAGTCCGGCTCCCATACCTACACCTGCACCGGCTGCGCCTCCGCCACCGGCTGTGGCTGCATCCCCCATTGCAGTTGCAGTCTTGAAGCGCATGTATTCGTTCATGTCTCCAAGGGCGCCCATTGCACTTCTCTCGTCAATACGCTTCTGAACCTCTTCGGGAGGTGTGATAGCGCTGATGTAGAAGTCCACCATCTGAATACCGTACTTGCTGAAATCATCAGCAAATCTTGCTTTGGCAAGTGTACCCAGTTCATCGTAGTAAGCTGCAAGGTCGAAGATAGTCTCAAGAGTCTCACCGAGAAGGTCAGCAAGACGACTGATAATCATGTTTTTGAGAAAACCCTCTATGTCTCCTGTTGAATATCTTCCCTCTGTTCCAACAAGCTTGTTCACGAAGAGCTGGCTGTCCACAACTTTCATGGAGAAGTTTCCAAAGGCACGGAGCCTTACCATGGAAAGTTCCTTGTCGCGGAAAATTATGGGTTCTTTGGTTCCCCACTTCATGTCCGTGAAGGTCTTGGTGTTCACATAGTAAACCTCGGCCTTGAAGGGAGTGCCCTCTCCTTCAAATGCCCAGTCAACAAGACCGGCAAGCAGTGGAATGTTCTGTGTTGTAAGTGTATGCCTTCCCGGGCCAAGCACATCCATGGCTTTGCCATCTCTGAAGAACACTGCCTGCTGGCTTTCCCGGACAACGCACTGACTGCCCAGTCGGAATTCTCCAGAGCCGTTTTCCGGTATCCGGTGGGCTATCTCTTTTCCTGTGTTATCGAGAAATTCGATTATTTCAGGCCGTTTGAACATCTTTCACCCTCCCTAATCGATCGGTGTGTTGTTCTGAAGGTCAACCATCAGAGCGCTGCGACCCTCAATTTTGTGTATGAGCTCGTCCAGACCGGAAATGCCCAGTTCCACAGAATCTTTAATACCATCGCCGGTTTCCACCGATGCTCCAATGGCTTCAAAGTCTATCTGCAGCTTCTCCACATCTTCGGTAAGAGAGCAGTCGAATTCGTACAGCTTGTTCAGCTCATCTTCCTGGACCTTGTGCATGTCAAACCAGCCCCTGTAACCCCTGGAGGCGAATCTGACCATATCAGCAGCTTTCTCCAGCTTCTTGGTAAGCCTGTCAAAACCGCCGGCTGCTGTAAGGGCGGCAGGTCCTTTAAGGTTTGCAAGACCGCTTGTGGCAATGGCATTCAATCCCTCAAGCTTCTGTGCAAGCATGGACCTGAAGAGAGCGTCATTGTCTCTGCGCTCTTCTTTTCTCTTGTAACCTTTATATCCCGGAATAATCCGTATGGCTTTTTCCAGGAAATTCAGATCTCTTCCGTCACTCATTTTCACCCTCCTGACTGATCATTTGAACGTTCCTGCTCAGGATATCATACCTATATACTAAGGTTGTTCGCGTCAATGTGAAACTACCTTACAGAATTGATGTTCCGGTTATGCTCGGATACGGTTCTGGCAAACAGATGCTCTCCTGAACCATCGCCTCTGCTCACGAAGAAATAGAAACCGTCTGCAGTATCAGGTTCAGCTACTGCCTGCAGAGATGCCACACCAGGAGAACAAATTGGAGCCGGTGGCAGTCCTGAGTTCCTGTAGGTATTGAATGGGCTCTCAATTTCAAGGTCACTGAAGAGAAGCTGTTCGTGCACTTCACCAAGGGCATACTGTACAGTAGCGCAACTCTCAAGTCGCATATTGATTCTGAGACGGTTGATGAAAACCCCTGCAACCATATCTCTCTCTGAATCAGATGCTGCTTCTCTTTCCACAATTGAAGCCAGTATCACAGCTTGAAATGGAGTGAGGCCCACCGCCTGACAGCTGGAGGCCCACTCTTCATTCATTACCCGCTGCCCTGTAGCCACTATTCTGTTTATCACCTCATAAGCTTCAAGAGTATCGGCAAACTCGTATGTCTCCGGAAAAAGATACCCCTCAAAGCCTGGAATACCCATTGCGTCCAGAAACTCTATCTCACGGGAAAGAGCATCGAGATACTCCATGGAGAAACCCAGAGAATCCGAGAGTATCTCAAGACTCTCCTCCATTCGAAGCCCGGGAGGCAGCGTCAGCCAGGTCGTGGGAACGGGGATTACATCTCCTCTGGTGAACATGGCAAGTATTGAATCAGCCGCCATTGTGTCCGAAAGAAGATAGGTGCCTGCCTGCAGCGGAGCGTTGCTGAACCCGGTTCTGTACCGCAGAAGCACTATCCACCTGCTCTTCACAAGAGAACTGTCCTCAAGTGCTTCTGCCACTGCTCGCACCCCCCAGCCTCTTTCAAGATGGAACTCGACCTGGTTCCCGGTACCAGGTGGTACATCCAGCCATCTGTAGAAACCGAATGCTGAAAGGAGAAGAGCAGCCGCAACACACAGGAACAGAATAAGCCTTTTTGATTTTTTCATAGAATATTAAGATGCCTTTTCAGTATTTCACAGGCGG
>CAYLRO010000042.1:0-13047 GCA_964386635.1 uncultured bacterium
GGGCGGATGCGGAAAGATAGTACACCCGCCCCATACCGGAGGGAAGCTGGAGGGTGCTTCACCCCCGGCTTAAATTACAGCACCAGTATTCCCAGTATTCTTGCCAGCCCGGCCTCCGCCGTTCTCATGGAATAAAGTGATGAAGCGTAATTCGTTCTCGCCTGTGTAAGGGCAAGGAACGCTCCATCCATTTCAAGCCTGGTGATAACTCCGGATTCATAGGAAATCCTTGCTATTTCTGAAGCTTCTTCCGCCTGAGCCATAGTGGATCTGGCTGCGTCAACGGTTTCTCCTGCCTGCTCAAGACTGTTCCATGCAACCACCAGGCCCAGAGAAGAGTAGTTCTCCAGGTCAGCCGCCTGAGCGGAATAAACCAGCCTGTCGTATCGGGCTGAACGGTAATCGCTGTAATCACTTAAACCGTTGAAAATTGGTATCTGCATTGCCGCTGATACAGTCCAGTTCCGGTTGTAGTCATCGGCAGATATCTCACTTATATGATCCACGCCAGCTTCAAACATGTAATCTGTCTGGAAAACCAGCTCAGGTGCGAATGAAGCGGCTGCAAGGTTAACACCATCGTTTCCAAGCTCTCTTAAAGATTGTGCAGTGGCAAACTCCACACTGGAAACGGCCATTACAGAACGAGCTTCTGCAAGGGTTGATGGAAGCGAAACCGGGAACTGATCGTGAAGCTCACCTTCTATGGAAACAGATTCACTCCCGGAAAAACCCAGACTTACTGCGAATGCAGCAAGAGCATTGTCCAGGCCGGCAGCTGCAGCAATGGAATCAGGTCGTCTGTTTTCATAGGCTACCTGACTCTGCAGCAGCTCGAACCTGCTTGCCATCCCTGCGTCATAACGGGTTTCTGTAAGAATGTACCCTTCACGGGCTATGTTCAGTGCCTCGGTGGCAACATCGTTCATCATCTCCGCAAGCAGCACACCGTAGAACGAACCCACAACATCTTGCGCTGCCTTCTGCTCAGTTGCAGAAAGGGAAAGCTCTGACAAATCCAGAGCGGTGGATGCCATGGAAGCACCTGCCGGACCCTGCAGAACCAGTGGAACAGTGGCTGAAATACCGTAGGATGATGCCCAGCTGGTTTCAAGGGGGATGGTTCCCAGTCCGGTTATCTCAAGCTCGTAGATATCGTGGTCCTGCTGGTAGCCAAGTGTGAAGTTAACCCTGGGCAGGAACCATGTGCTGGCGTTGTTCCTGTCCCATCTTGCACTTTCCACGGAATTTCTCGCAGCGGTAACATCTCCCCGCTGTTCCAGGGCTGTGTGCACCGCCTCTTCAAGATTGAAGGCCGATGCCGGTACCGCAATCGCAAGCAGCACTGCCGTTATTAAAAAGGTGGTTTTCATACTATCTCCTCACGGGCTTTCTTGAATTTGCCGAACACCAGGTAAAGGCAGGGTACTACGAAGAGAGTCAGGAATGTTCCCACACCCAGTCCGCCGATTACAGTACGGCCCATAGGGGCATAGAGCTGTCCGCCTTCACCGTTTCCAATCGCCACAGGGATCATGGCTATTACAGTTGTTGCAGCTGTCATCAGAATGGGCCTCAGCCTTGTCTGTCCGGCCTCTACAACAGCCTCAAGGCGGGTTTTTCCTGTGTTAAGAAGCTGATTGGCGTAGTCAACAAGTACAATGCCGTTGTTCACGATGATTCCCGTGAGCATGATGATTCCGATGAATGACAGGGCAGAGAACGATGTACCTGTTACCGCCAGCATCAACACCGCTCCGGAAAAGGCAAGCGGCACCGTAAGGATGATGATGAAAGGCTCCAGGAGAGACTCAAACTGACTGGCCATAACCATGTACACCAGAAGTGCTGATACCAGGAAAGCAATTAAGAGCCCCTGGAATGTCTCCTTCTGATCAGCTATCTGCCCCTCTATCTCATACCTGTATCCCTGGAGGTCATATTCTGAAACCACCTGTTCCACATCGGGAGAAATCTCACCAATTGTACGGGTACCTGAAATGCTTCCTGAGATGGTAACCACACGGTTCTGATCACGGCGAACGATGTTCTTGGGGATCAGGCTCTCCTGAAAGCTTCCCCAGGACTCAAGAGGCATTCCGTTCACCACAGCAGCATTCACATCACTCAGGGAGCTTCTGTACTCTTCAGGGTACCGCAGGTTTACATCGTACTCCTCTGCATTTTCTCTGAAAACCGAGATGTCATTGCCCATGAAAGCAAGGTTTGCCTCAACACCCATCATGGCAGGGGAAGCGGCACGAAGAGAAAGTACATCGTAATCAGGTATGAAGGAAAGCTGTGTAATTCTGTCGCTGAGTGATGATCTTGCCTCCTCCACTCCTTCAATGGATGTTATTTCAGCAGCAAGCCCGTCACCAATTGAAGCCAGTATCTCCATATCGTCACCGTACACATTGATTACAACAGGATCTCCGCCCTGAAGAGCCGCTGACATCACGTCATTCCTGGCGTATTCCACATCAGCGAAACCGGCAAGAACCTCTCTTATGATATCCTCTATGTCTTCCTTGGATAAATCCCTCTCGTAAGCCGGTACCAGCCGAACGATCAGGTTGCCTTCATTGGTGCCTGATCCGCCGGCCAGAGCCATGACGCCCTCGCTCTCACCTGCGGTGTAGTAGATGTGGTCCACTGCATCAGAGGGTAATACAGATTCAAGTTCAGACATTATGGCAGTCATTGTGCTGTCAGTTGAAGCCAGTTCCGTACCGGGTGACCGGTAGATTATGAACTTTACCATGCCGTCATCCAGTTGCGGAATAAATTCTGAAGGTATCCCTGACAGAACCGCAAGCGACACCAGGAACAGCCCCACTGCCCCGAAAATTACCGTCTTCTTCCTTGTCACCACTCTGGAGAGCCTTGCGGAATAGGCCTTGTCCATTCTGTCAAGGAATTTTTCAATGGAGGAAGCAATTCGTGTCTTCCGTCGGGCAGCGCCGATTTTACTCATTCTGCTGGTCACAAGCGGTATCAGAGTAAGTGCCACGAACAGCGACACCATGAGAGTGGAGCTTATGGTAAGTGAAAGATCTCTGAACAGCTGCCCGGTTGTTCCGGGAACAAGCATAATGGGAATGAACACTGCAAGTGTTGTAAGAGTGGAAGCGGAGATAGCCATACCCACCTCTGCAGCACCTTCAACAGCGGCACGGCGGGGGGACGCCCCAAGAACCGTTCTGTGCCTGAAGATGTTCTCCAGAACCACAATGGAATTATCAACAAGCATTCCCACTGCAAGAGCCAGTCCTGCCAGGGAAACCATGTTCATGTTCACACCGAAGAGCACCATCACCGGAAAGGTCAGCAGTATGGAAAGCGGGATAGAGAGCCCCACAGTACCTGCAGTTTTCCACGACCCCAGGAAAAACAGCAGCACCAGCACGGCAATGATCACCGCCTGCGCTCCGGTTTTGCCCAGGTTTGCTACAGAGCCTTTGATTGTCCGTGACTGGTCGTAAACCACACCTGTGCCTGCAACTGAACCATAAATCTCATCAATTTCCGCAAGACCGGAGTGAACGTTATCGCAAACCTCAACGGTGTTGGCACCGGTCTGCTTCAGAACCATGACAAGGATCGACCTTTCGCCGTCCACCATGATGGTTTCTGTAAGTTCCTCTGTTCCGTCAACTACGGTACAGACATCACCCACTTGCACCGGTACCCCGTCGTGATACCCCACCACCAGGCTCTCTATCTCCGTTATTGAGTGAAATGCAGTTTCCACAGTAAGAACGAAGTTCATTCCCCCTGAATCCATCTTACCTGCAGGAACATTGTTCCGCACCACAGACAGAGCAGCAGCCACCTGTGATATGCCCACACCATGTCTTTCCATCAGAACAGGCTCCGCCTGGACATTGATCTGACGCTCCAGCCCACCGTAAGCAACCACTGAAGCAACCCCTTCTATCCTTGTAAGAATCGGGTTGATCTCGTCATCCACCATTCGGCGCAGTTCTATGTCATCAAGCACTTCACTGCTGATGCTCACAACTATCACCGGTGAGATACTTGGATCCATGGGTATTACCAGAGGCTCTTCTATGTCATCAGGCAGATCCCGCTCTGCCAGAGAAAGAGCGTTGCGCACATCAATCTCTGCCTGATCCAGGTCTGTTTCCCAGGAGAATTCAGCTGTAACAAGCGATACACTGGATGACGAGTTCGACTCGATGTGCTCAACCCCGCTTACCAGGGCAACGGTTTCCTCTATCTCTTCTGAAACAAGTGTTTCCATCTCCTCTGGACCTGCTCCCGGGAGCACGGTAAGTATCATTATGCTGTTCAGAGAAAGCTCCGGGAAGAAGTCCAGCCCAAGCAGGGAAAAGCCGTACACTCCCAGCCCTGCCATGAGTATGAAGACCATGAGAAAGGTGGTCTTCCGGCGGACGGCTATTTCAGGCAGTTTCATTCCTGCACCTCAACCCTCTCACCTGAGGTAACCAGATACTGACCTGCAATCAGCACTCTGTCTCCGGAAGAAAGCCCGGACACAACCTCCACCATTCCCATACTCCGTATTCCGGTTTCAACAGGTACTATTGAAACAACACCGTCTGACTCAATTGCAACAGTGAAGCCTGAAGAAGATCTGCGCAATGCGATCTCAGGTACAGACAGAGCAGACTGCGATACTGCCACACCAATGGCCACGCGTCCTGATTGTCCCGGATAAATAAGCCCGTCCGGATTTGGGAAATTCACTTCAACGGCAACCATTCCTGAAATGGGATCAACTGACTGGGATGCCGAGGTAACTACACCTGGATAATTGGGACGGTCACCGGTAATCAGTTCCACCCGGGCAGGCTGGCCTGCAGCTACTAAACCCAGGTACTTTTCCGGCAGCAGCACAGAAGCTCGAATCGATGACGCATTGGATATCGACAGCAGAGGTCCTCCCCCTGCCATGTTGCCTTCCCTGGCCCACACACGTCCTACCACTCCGGCAAAAGGTGAATTGATGTAGCAGTTCTCAGCCATGCTGACTGCCTGGCTGTATCCTGCCTGAGCGGATACCAGCTGAGCCGATGCAGCATCCGCCAATGCACGGGCACCGTCCAGTTGTGATTCACTCACAGCACCTGCTTCAAAAAGCACCTGTATACGGTCCAGTGTTCGGGATGCATTTTCAGAATTCGCTCTTGCTGCGTTAATACCGGCAACTGCAGCAGATGTGCCTGCACTTACTTGACGGTCGGTAACCAGATAAACAAGAGGATCTCCCGGTAAAACGGAATCACCTTCTGAAACCAGAACCTGCTCGATTCTGCCCCCTGCAGCAGGAACGATAATGGCCTCTTCTGAGCCCTCCAGGCGGGCTGATCTGTATACCTCCTCCGTTATTGGCTCTGGAGTAACCTCCATTACCCTGACTACCCGCAATGCTGAATCCGCAGTTTCTTCCCCGGCGCAGCCGGCTATGGCAAACAGCAGCATGCTCCCGATAACCATACTCTTTCTATTCATGACAACTATCTCCTTATCGCACTGCAATACCGTCGAAGAGCAGATCCACGACAGCTTCAGGTTCAAACACTTCTTTCTTTCTCAGAAGGAACGCAGACTGCATCTGCATCAGGAACGTGCCTGCAAGCATTCGGGCAGCCATGAAAGGATCAACAGTCGGGCGAACTTCCCCGGAGTTGAATCCAAACCTTATGATCTCCCCCAGCTCCCGGATGAACATGTCCACGTCATCGTGAAGCTCTGTAAGGATCACACGGAGTTCAGGCTCTGTAATACTCCGCAGGAACAGTGTAAGCATCCCGGGATTACCCTCTGCCATTGCAAACAGCTCCAAACTTATCACTCGCAGCTTGTCCCTTACGGAAACACTCTCACTGCAGTGGTTGTAGAGAATGGAATTCACATCAGCAAGAGTGCTCTTCAAGCATTCCCGTATAAGCGTTTCCTTATTCTTGAAGTGGTAGTAGATACCTGCTTTTGTGATACCGCAGGCCTCTGCTATAGTACTCATGTTCACCTTGGCGTAACTGTTGTTCAGCAGAAGATCTGTTGCAACTTTCATTATCTCCTGCTTCTTATCCGGGGTATCTTCATTTCTCATTTTCTGCACATTCCCTTTCCAGCTTACTTAACGGACGGTAGCTTACCTAACGGTAGGTAACATACACCCGTCTGCAGAAACGTCAACCTTCTGCCCTCTCATCATCCATTCCGGCTGATTCTTCCTGCAATGCAGAACCCGTTTTGATAAAATTCCGACACTTTTCGTGCCGGAATTGTCTCCTGTGAGTAAGAACGGGATTCGTACCTGAAGGATATCAAAACATTACCAGATAACTCGGCCCACCGGTGAGAGATAAACCGTCATCTCATCCACCCCGTTTACCCCTATGAGTTCATCAACCTTTTCCTGCCGGTATGCATTAATGCCGCAAGTTCCACAATGAATTGACTCGCAGGTCAGGTAGAGATTCTGGCAGATATGTCCCGCCTCCTGAAGGATGTCCTTCTTTGCCTCTGAACCATACCGCCACTCGATCCGGTAGGGAATCGCTGTCCAGATAAAACAGACTGCACACCGACCAACAAACTGCTGACCATAGGAATACTCAGACAGTTTATCCTGTAAATCCTGAACTGATGACTGAAACAGAAGTTTGTGTTCAAAGGGAAGATATCGGTAAATGCCCACAGGTAAGTCTGCCACATGGTTGATTGCAAGATAGGTTTCCATTGGCTGCCTGGCACCACCGGAAGGTGTGTTTCGGAAGCTGCCTTTATTTTCAGGCATAAACTTCCGTACTCCTTGAGTAGCCCAGAGCAGATAGGACAGTTCTGAAAGCGAAAGCGGATCATCAGTGAATTTGCGGCGACTTTTCCGTTGTTTGATGCATTGAAAAATGCTGCTGGTTCTCACTGTTTCATCAGTGGGCTCCGGCAGCTCAATCAGTTTGCTGTTCGAAGGATAATCCTTAACCGGTGACGGCATGGGTACGCCCATGTATTGATCTGATAAAAACTCAGGCATTCTTGCTTTAAGAACTTCACGATTCCTGACAATGTCCCTGATCTGACCTTCACGATGGGCTCTGGCCGTTTCAACCAGGGAGCCAAGCCGGGCCAGAATACACTGAATAAAAGTTTCTGCCTGGTGGAGCTGTTCATGATCAAGATCAGCCGGCGGGTCTTCATCAGGGCAGAAACCTGTATCCGGCGGCTCACCTTGAAGCCACATTTTTCCCAGTGGTTTAAGGGTGTCCCAGAATACCTTGCGTTCCGGTAAACTCATTGAATTGAGAAGAAGTATAAGTTTGGGCCCGTTGCCGGTTTTTTCGAATACTTCCTCAAACAGTGCATGAATCTCCATGGAATCAAGCTCAGCTATCCGCTTCACAATTGACTTCATAATGCTGCTTTCTCAATGGGTGTATTCAAATATAGAGAATTGCCCAATAATCAAAAAACAGAGCAGTACCCGGTTTCTGGTTAATATGGGAAAGTGAATTTCCTAACATTTAGTCATCTGCAAAACAATTGGACAGCTGGATGCAACCTCAGCTTTCAAGCCAGATGGTAGCGGGGACCGGTTTCGAACCTGCGACTAAAACGAAAGCCACCCGGTGATCCAGGTGGCTGCTTAATTACATACTTTGCTTAGAAGGAGTAGTTGATACTGACTTCTTCAGGGGCGAAGAGGATTGAGACTCTCTTTGCTTCAGCTGCCCGGTCAATCAGGAAGTACTCCATGTAGCCGGTTTCAGAACTGGCTTCCCAGTCAACCCTTACAGGTAAAGCCGAGTCTGTGATCTTCAGGCTTGAGCGGATGGTCTGGTCGGCTTCCACATTGTCCCAGGTCTGTGTGTTATCCCCTATTGTGAGGGTGACCCTGTCCAGGTCCATTCCTGTTGCATTGTTTAGCTCGATGCCTGAGTTGCCGCAGGCTGCCAGTAAAAGAATTGCTGCAATGAACACTGTTTTTTTCATTTTGTCTCCTTCCAGGGAACCAATACCGTTACACAATGTTGATTCATGAGTATAATTGCTTTTCCATTTATTCGGGAGGAGTTCACCTGAGAATCACATTTTTAGTTCTTCTGCTGCTGCTTCCGGCATTCGCCCATGGGTACATAGGCCCGGGAGCCGGTTTCGGCATTTTAACGTCTTTTGTTGTTTTCCTTAATGCAATTGCAGTTTCCATGCTTTCTTTCCTCTTCTGGCCTGTAATGGTACTGATAAGGGCGTTGAAGAAGAGTCGACGTCCCGGCAAGGCAGTTTGTGACAAGGTTGTTATCCTGGGTCTGGACGGCCTTTCTCCCTACCTTGTTGAAAAGTACTGGGAGAACGGTGATCTGCCCAACCTGAAGAAACTTGCCTCTCAGGGTACATACAGAAGGCTTACAACAACCACTCCAGGGGTTTCCCCTGTTGCATGGTCCAGTTTTCAGACCGGTGTAAATCCCGGTAAACATGGAATTTTTGACTTCCTCTCCCCTGACAGAAAAAGATATCTTGCAGTATTAAGCTCTGTAAAAACCCGTTCTTATAAGAAAAAGACTCTACTGGGAAGAGTTCGTGAAGAAGTCTCCTCATCAATACTTCGGATGAGCAAACCCTTCTGGACCCTTCTGGGCAGGTACGGCATCCGTTCCACTATTCTCAGAGTACCCATCACCTACCCGCCTGAACCCCTTGACGGCAGGCTTCTGTGCGGAATGTGCGTACCGGACCTCAGAGGCAGTCAGGGCAGTTACACTCTGTTTACACCTGAGGGAAAAGGTGAGCAGTTCACAGGTGGACTCTCCTGCACCCTGGTGAAAGGTGAGAACGGCTCATGGCAGGGAGAGATACCCGGACCTGACGGGTGTGAACCTGTTACCGTAGTGTTCAGTGCAAAGAAGAACGGCTCCTGGAAAATAGCATCAGGCGGCATGAGCATTGATGCCGAGGCAGGCATTCTGTCCCCATGGCTTACCATTGAATACAGATCCGGCAGAACAAAGGTTAGAGGAATTTCCCGGTTCAGAGTAACTGAAGGACCTGTGATCTACTGCACAGCTCTTCATGTTGACCCTTCAAGCCCTGTTGTTCCCCTCTCCCACCCTGTGCACTACGCGCGGTACCTTGCAGGTGCCGTGGGACAGTTTGCAACCCTGGGACTTGCAGAGGATACCTGGGCTCTCTCAAACGGCCATCTTGATGAAAAAAGCTTCCTTGATATGGCATGGGCATACTGCGACGAAAGAAAGCGGATGTTCCGCAATGCCCTTGAGAACGGTAAAGACGGCCTGACTGTGTGCGTGTTCGACACCTCGGACAGGATACAGCACATGTTCTGGGGCAAAGGGCTTGAACCTGGTTCTGTAATACACAACATGTACCTTGAAATGGACAGGCTTGTTGGTGAAACAATGGCCGGCCTTAAAAAGAACCAGAGACTTGTTGTGATGTCGGATCACGGCTTCACCTCGTTCCACACCTGCATTGATTTCAACAAATGGCTTGTTGAGGAAGGTTATATGGTTCTTCAGGATGGCATTACAACTGTTGACGCATCCTACCACGGTGTGGACTGGTCGAAAACCAGAGCCTATGCACTGGGGCTTACAGGAATAAACATTAACCTGAAGGGCCGCGAGGGCCAGGGTATTGTTCAAAGGGCCGATGCGCTTTCACTAATGGAAGAGATCAGGTCCCGTCTGCTTGATGTTATGGATGGTGAAACCTCTGTGATCCGGTCGGTGAAATTTGCCGGTGAGGTTTATAAAGGGGCATACATAGACAGAAGCCCGGACATCATTCCGTTCACCGACACCGGCTACCGTTCCGACTGGGGATGCGTAACCGGATGTGTTGGAGACAGGGTTCTGTATCCCAACGACAAGCACTGGGACGGTGACCATTGCCATGATCCTGAGCTGGTTAAGGGAGTGCTCTTCACAAGCTGGAAACACGAAACAGAGTCTCCTGCCATTATTGACATAGCTCCCACTGTGCTTGATATGCTGGGATTGAAAGCACCCGGTTACATGGACGGGAGGAAATTATGAACAGAAGAGACTTTCTGAAAACCGCCGCCCTTGCCCCTGCAGCCCTGGCAGCACTGTCTGCAGGATGCAGCACAAGAGCTGGAGGATCCGGCAAAAGAGTTATTGTACTTGGCGTAGACGGTATGGACCCGGGGCTTGTGGAGAACTTCTGTGAACGGGGTCTGATGCCCAACACCAAAAAGCTTATGGACTCAGGCAGCTTCCGCCGCCTGGGCACATCCAATCCCCCTCAGAGCCCTGTTGCATGGTCCAACTTCATAACCGGAGCACCACCCCCTGTACACGGCATATTCGACTTCATCCACAGAGACCCGGGGACAATGATTCCCTACCTCTCAACTTCCGAAGTATCTCCCCCGGACTCCACGCTGGATATAGGCAAGCTTCGTCTTCCACTCTCCGGAGGAGGTGTCAAACTGCTCCGCAGAGGCACACCATTCTGGAATGAACTGCTGGACAACGGTATTCCTGTTACAATGATAAAACTCCCGGTAGACTTCCCTCCACCGGCGGAACATCCCCACGGTCTGTTCCTGTCAGGTCTCGGAACACCTGATGTAAGGGGCAGCCAGGGCAGTTTCACATTCTTCACTGATGACCCCCGGTCCATCTCGGATGAAACCGGCGGCGGTGTTGTGATTCCCGTCCGTGACTATGGAGACGGATGCTACACCTGCAGAATCGATGGACCTGCCAATTCACTTGTTGTGGACAACCCCACTATGACAACAGAGATAAAGGTGTGGGCTGACAGAGAGTCAGGTGCTGTAAGGATTGATACCGATGATGGCTCTATCGTTCTCGGTGAAGGCCAGTGGAGCCCATGGATGAGATTCAGCTTTCCGGCACTTGCAGGAATCTCCACTGTGCATGCAATGGGAAGGTTCTACCTGAAGCAGTTATCAACCAGTTTGAAACTCTACCTCTCCCCTCTTAACATCGACCCTGAAAATCCTGCACTGCCCATCTCAAGCCCTGACTGGTACTCACGAGACCTTGCGGAGGAAGCAGGCCAGTTCTACACCCAGGGTTTCCCTGAGGACACAAAAGCACTCTCCAGAGGGATATTCAACGATGATGATTACCTCTCTCAGGCACACATTGTGCTGGAGGAGAGAATGAATCTTTTCCATACGGCAATTTCACGGTACAGGGAAGGGCTTCTCTTCTTTTACTTCACAAGTCTGGACCTGAACGTGCACATGTTCTTCAGATCAATGGACCCTGCAAGCCCACTTTACGGAACTGTTGAGCCAAGATTCCAGGGAGTTGTTGCCGATCTCTATTCAAGAATAGATATCGCTGTGGGGGAAGCCATGGAACTTCTGGATGACAGAACCGAGCTTATGCTTCTGTCAGACCACGGATTTGCCCCGTTCAGGAGAAGTTTCAACCTTAATTCATTCCTGGCAGCGGAAGGTTTTGCGCACATCAGCTCAGAGTTCGACAGGAACAGAGACATGTACGCCTGCCTGGACTGGAGTCAGACAGGGGCTTACGGACTTGGGCTGAACGGACTCTATGTGAATCAGCTGGGCAGAGAGAAGAACGGTTCCGTCCCTGAGAACGACAGAAGAAACATAATGGAGAATCTTAAAGTATCCCTTGAATCTGCAGTGGACCCTTCAACCGGTGAAAAACCTGTAAAGAACCTGTTCATACTTGAAGACCTCTACCCTGATCTGGAAATGCCGCCCTGGGCCCCTGACATGCTTGTGGGTTACTCCAGAGGTTACAGGGCAAGCTGGGAAACCACTCTGGGAGCTTTCCCTGAAGATGTCGTGACAGATAACATGGACCCCTGGAGCGGTACTCACTGCATTTCTCCCGATATCTGTCCCGGTTCACTTGTCACAACTGTAAAAAACCTTCCAGGAAACCCGACTCTTACAGGAATGGGTGCTCTGATAAAGGGAATACTTCTCGGTGAGGACCTGCTTTCATGACAGTAATTTTCAACATACTGCTGCTGCCATTCGGTTCTCTTCACCCACTCTGGGGGCTCATGTGGATATCCGCTCTTGCAGGTATTCTCATGATCCTTGTGTTCAAGTGGACATCAAACCAGCAGGCTATCTCAGAACTCAGGCGCAAAATGGGCTCCAGGGCCCTTGGCATGCTGCTCTATCTGGAAAGCCCTCCTACTGTGCTCAAGCTTGCACTGGGATTGATAACCGACAACTTCATTTATCTGTGGCACCTGCTTAAACCCATGCTTGTCATCGCTGTGCCCTTCATACTCATTGCAGCGCAGCTTGATGCCAGATACGGCAAGCTGCCCCCTTCATCAGATCATCCTTCAACACTGATAATGCGCTGGGAGGATTCGATTCCCTCAGGTGAATTTGTACCGGACAGAGGAGAGATCATCTCTCCTGTAGTAACTGTTGCAGACTCTCTTGAACAGAGCTTTTCATTCACCGGTGAGAACGGTGTGTTTGCAATTGATCACCTGGGAATACTGGCAGGCAGTGAGGGCAATTCAGGCAGTGTTGTGGTCCGTGGAGCTGAAAAGTCAGGGATCACGAGGACTTTCTTCAGGCCGTGGAACACTCCAGTAAACAGTGAGATCAAGAGTATTCAGGTTTCACTTGAATCCACCAGTTTCAACATCCTGGGCGGCAGGTGGAGCTGGTTTGCAGTATTTATCGTCTTTTCAAGCCTCTGGGCCATTCTCGGTGCAGTGGTCTTCAAGGTAAAGGTATAGGAGTTTGTAATGAAGAAGCTTAAGCTGAAGATAGAAAATGAACTCAACCAGCGGCTGGAAAAAGTCTCGGATGCAGGTGGATACTCCTCTGTGGAGGAGTTCATACTCCATGTTGTTGAGAGAGAACTCGAGAAGCTTGATCCCGGTGCCGGTGAATCCGAAGAGGAAATCAGGAAAAAGCTTGAAGGACTTGGTTATTTAGGGTAACAGCCCTTCCGAAAGGAAGCAACTAGAGGGATTGGGTTACCTGGGCTAACGTCCTTCCGACAGGAAGCAGCTTGAAGGACTTGGTTA
>CAYLRO010000042.1:13147-21276 GCA_964386635.1 uncultured bacterium
TTCCGACAGGAAGCAGCTTGAAGGACTTGGTTATTTAGGGTAACAGCCCTTCCGACAGGAAGCAACTGGAGGGACTGGATTACCTGGGCTAACGTCCTTCCGACAGGAAGCAGCTGGAGGAACTGGGTTGCCCGAGTTCACCGGCCTTGCCCCTGATGTCCTGTTGAAATATCTTGCCTTATACAAAGCTTAAGGCAGGAGAAAAAAGTGAGCAACTTTCCTCTTCAGGTTGATAATCTTTCAAAGAAATTCCCTGGTAAAAAGGGAATGGGAACTGTGCACGCCGTTTCCGGCGTTTCATTCAATGTTGAATCCGGTGAGATAGTTGGTTTCATAGGTCACAACGGCGCAGGGAAAACAACCACCATCAAGTGTATTCTCGGGCTTCTCCGTCAGACCGGCGGAACTGTTCGCCTGTGGAATTCTCTCCCTGCAGACAGTAAGGTTCGCAGGAGAATAGGGTATGTGCCTGAGAATCCCGATTACGACCAGTCCTTTTCCCCTCTTGAGTACCTTTCAATGTTTGCCTCCATGAGAGGCCTTTCAGGCTCTTCCGGTGACTGGACAGCACTTCTGGGGCGAGTGGGGCTTTCCGGCTGGGAGAAAACAGTGGTCAAGCAGTTCTCCAAGGGTATGCGTCAGCGTATGAGCCTTGCTCTTGCTCTGCAGTCCAGACCTGATTTCCTTGTTATGGACGAACCCACAGGGGGTCTTGATCCAGTTGCCCGCAAGGAATTCCGGGACATTATTCTTGAAGAAAATCAGAGAGGGGCTTCTGTGTTCCTCTCCTCTCACATACTGTCAGAGGTTGAAACAGTCTGCCACAGAGCTGTAATGCTCAGTGGAGGAAAACTTGTTTCCCAGGGATCCATGAAAGAGCTTCTGGGAGGCGAGCAGACATACAGGATTCTTGCTGAAGCAGGAGATACTCAGGATACAGTTGAGTTCCTTGTACCGGAAAGAGAGCTTCAGGAGAAGATTGATGCACTTCGCGGGAAAAACCTTAAGGTAATGAAAGTAGAACTTGTTCTCAAAACCCTTGAAGAGGTTTACCTCACTGCAAGAGGAGGTGAAAACTGATGAAAGCTGTTTTCACATTCTCTCTGATGACGCTGAGGATGCTCACAAGGAGAAGAACCCTCTGGGGCATCCTTCTCATCATTCTCCTGGCTCTTGCGGGAATAGCTTCCGTTCCCAATTTCGATGTTTCCAACCAGGGAAGGTTCATTCTGGACTTCGGTCTGTTCGGAATTGAGGTGGGAGCGCTGCTTCTGGCCCTTGGTCTTGCTGCCAACCTCTATCCCAGAGACAAGGAGACAAGAACTGTAATGCCCCTTATTGCAGTTCCCCTGTCCAGATGGCAGTATCTGCTGGGAAGGTTCTTCGGAGCAGCTCTGGTTCAGGCTGCAGCACTGATAATAAGCTGCCTGGGTCTCATGCTCATACTTCTCTTCAACGGAATGCACATACCCGGTAACCTTCTTCCGGCAACTCTGCTCATAGTGGTTGAAGGGTGGTTCCTTCTTTCCACTGTGTTCTTTTTCAGTTTCTTCACATCTCCCCCTCTGAACTGGCCCCTTACAGGTATGCTTTTTATTGTGAGTCAGATGAGCGTATCTGAATTCATAGAGATAATGCCCTCTGCACCGGGAGTTATGCGAATCCTTCGCCTGCTTCTTCCCCACGCCGATGTGTTTCACATAAAAGATCCCATCGCCCACGGTTTTGAGATAGAACCCGTTTACTTTGCTGTAGCGCTATTCTACGGTCTGTGCTACAGTGCTTTCATGCTCTCTCTGGCTCTGGCTGTATTCAGAGGACGCGATCTGAAATGAGAATTCTTACATTTCTTTCAGTTGTTTTCCTGCTGGTTCTCACAGCATGTGTGGAAGACTACGACATTGATGAGGTTGCTCCAACGGAACACCTTGAATCAGGTGAACATGCCGGTCACGATCATGAAGATGGTGAGATCTGTGAAGAGAGTGCTCACACAGGTGATGAGGATGTCGAAGACATTCATTCTGAAATGCAGGATGAACACGCAGGAGGTCCGTCAGGACATGCCCACGCCATCGGCAACAGAAACCATGGGACACAGTGGTTCTTCAATCAGCCCTGGGCAGCTCCCTTTATATGGGGAAAACTGGCCAGAGACGGAGCTATTTTTCTGGCACTTGCTGCAGTTCTCTTTGTTGCAACCGGAAGAAGAAAACGATGACCAGACAGAGGCTGATTCTTTTCTTCGCTTCTATTCTCTTCCTGGCAGGGGCATTCTTCTCAGGCTCGGCAGTTTCATCTCAAACCATGGTAAACACCTTCCATCATGTTGAAGCAATAGGTTCAGGAGTGGACCGGCTGAGACATTTCATGGCAAGCGCCCTTTTCCTGCAACTTGATGACTATCATCACATCGAAATGTATCAGGGTGTGTCATGGACCGAGGTAACTGACTACCTCCCTCAGATGTGGATTATTGCCAGGCTTGATCCCACTTTCACTGATGTTTATACCGATGCAGCGTACCACCTTGCAGTGAATCTTGGTGAGGTGGACAGGGGAATTGAATTCATCCGGGAAGGTCTCGCAAACAACCCTGACAGCCTTGATGTTGTATACGAGTATGCCTACCTCATGTGGCAGACAGGCAGAGGCAGCTCTGAGGAAGTAACCGAGGCATGCCTGAATTACCTCAAGCTTGTCCGGAGATCCGGAGGAGATGCCTATCAGCAGTACAACGAACCGTCTTCATCCCTTATCCTTGCAGAGGTCCTTGCAGACGAAACTGATACTCTGAACGCCGGAAGTGAATTCTACAGAAATAGATCGAGATTCATCAGGGATGCCATGCATGCAGGACTGTATTATCCAGGATATCTTGAGGAACCCCCTGCATTCCTGTCCCCCCTTGAAACGGAGCCAGCTCAATGAGTGTGACCATACCTGCAGAACTTGCAGCACGAATAGTGTGGTTCTGCTCAAGACTGAATGTGGCGGCAGAGGAAACGATTATCGACAAAGGTTCTTCAGGAAGAGATCTCTACATAATTTCCCGGGGACAATTCAGTGTCCACGATGATTCTGCCGGAGAAGACTTCGTTCTGGCGATGTTGAATCGCGGGGATATTTTTGGTGAAATGTCCTTCCTGGACGGCACCATCAGGTCAGCCTCTGTTACAGCCACAACAAACAGCAGTGTTCTCAAAATGGGCAAGGAAGAGTACTCAAGAATGCTCTCCAGAGAACCTGAAGTTGCAGTGGAATTCCTTAGATTCCTCTCTGCCATTGTCTGCAAAAGGTTGCGGTCTGCCAACGATGCCCTGCTCCAGGTTGCCTTCGGTGATGCTGAAATGAGTATGGAGCAGGATACAAGCCTGAAGCAGGCTATCGCCAATATGCATGAAGCAGTAAGGATCGAACTGGAAGGTTCCTAGCTGTTAATCTGCATCCTCATGTGCAGGAAGAACTTCCCATACAAAACATGAACCGCCTTCTATGGGTATGTTGGAAAAGGAATAGGTTCTCCACTGGCAGTCTTCTATTCTGAAATCGTACCAGCCGCCTGTAACCTGAAAAACGGCGGAACTGTCAGGGGGAAGAATTGAAAGACCAAGCATGTCAATCCACTTCTCCCTTCCTGATTCAGTCACCCAGACGAAGTAGAACTCCGTTGATGTGCAGTTGCGTATCTCAACCGTTGCACTGCCTGTGTCGGCATACGAAGCAAGAGCAAGCAGTACAAACAGCAGAGCAGTAATTCTCATTCTTTGAGCACCTCCATTCAAAGGTAGCTACCCTGTTCAGTCGCCGGGGTTCCATCAGGTGTTCAGATCATGGACAGACTGATTCTCTTCCTGGCCATGTCTACACTCTCAACGGTAACATTTACCTTCATCCCGGCATGCACAACC
Organism: uncultured bacterium; assembly: GCA_964386635.1. Taxonomy (GTDB): domain Bacteria; phylum Fermentibacterota; class Fermentibacteria; order Fermentibacterales; family JCC-6; genus Sabulitectum. The sequence goes on from CAYLRO010000042.1 coordinate 17,059, forward strand.
TCTGATGGATGACGAATCCATTCAGTACTCAGTTTGCTTACATGAACCAGACCGTCAGTATGCACTCCAATGTCAACGAAAGCGCCGAAATCAGTAACATTAGTTACTATCCCTGGAACTTTCATCCCTTCAGTCAGGTCTTCCATGGTGTGCACATCCGCAAAGGAAAATGCTTCGAATACCGACCGTGGATCCCTGCCGGGCTTCTCAAGTTCCTTGAGAATGTCTCTCAACGTGGGAAGTCCCCTCTCTGGAGTCACATAGTTCTGCAGATCAAGCTCTTTTGTCTGTTCAGGATGATCCATCAAGCCTGTTATTGTAGTGCCTGCATCTGCAGCCATCTTCTCCACAACAACATAGCTTTCCGGATGAACCGCACTTGCATCCAGTGGATTTGCTGCCCCTGGAATTCTCAGGAATCCGGCACATTGCTGAAACGCGGAAGGACCTATACCAGCCACCTTCAACAACTCTTTTCTCCGGGAGAACGGTCCGTTTTTCTTTCTGTGAGTCACCACTGACGCGGCTTTCGCAGCGCTAAGACCTGAAACACGGGTAAGAAGTTCGGCACTGGCACTGTTAAGGTTAACCCCTACGGAGTTTACGCAGGAGATCACTGTATCATCAAGAGAGCCCTTAAGAAGCTTCTTGTCAACATCGTGCTGATACTGCCCCACTCCCACGCTTTCAGGGTCTATCTTCACAAGCTCTGCAAGAGGGTCCTGCAATCTTCTGCCAATGGAAACAGAGCCTCGAACAGTAAGATCCAGATCAGGGAATTCCTTTCTGGCAGTTTCAGATGCAGAGTAGATGGATGCTCCGCTCTCGTTCACCATTATTATTGGAATTCCTGGATCCAGTTTCTTCAGAAAACTCTCTGTTTCTCTGCCGGCAGTTCCATTACCAACAGCAATACACTCCATTTTGTGCTTCTTTATCAACCGCTTAACATCTTCCGCGGCTTTTTCTGATCTGCCGGTATGGGGAAATATAGTAGTGTGCTCCAGGAGTTTACCCTGTCTGTCCAGACAGACGGTTTTACATCCTGTACGGAATCCAGGGTCAATTGCCAGCACTGATTTCTCTCCCAGAGGCGAGGCCATAAGCAGTTCTCTGAGGTTTACTGCAAATACAGAGATGGCTTCCCTGTCGGCCCTCTCTTTTGACCAGAGGCGGATCTCCGTTTCCATCTGGGGACCTAGAAGCCTTTTGAAACCATCGGTCATGGCAAGAAGTATCTGCTCTCCGCAGAGGTTGTTTTTAAGGGGATACTTCCTTTTCATATGTCTGAGAACATCCTCTTCCTCAACCTGTACCGAAAGGTTCAAAAATAACTCCCGCTCGCCTCTGCGCATTGCAAGAACCCTGTGAGATGGAGCTGTTGCCACCTTCTCAGACCAGTCGAACCAGTCTCTGTACCGACTGCCCTCGGTTTCCTTACCTTTTATAACTTTGCTTACGAAGACTCCCCGTTTCATGTACAAATCTCTTACCGGTCCCCTTACAGATGCGTCCTGTACTATTTTTTCCGCGATTATATCACGGGCTCCGGCAAGAGCAGAAGCAGCATCTTCAACACCTTTTTCAGGGCTGACAAACGGTTCAGCCAGTTTTTCAGGATCACTGTCTCTCTGAAGAAGAATCAGCTGGGCAAGAGGCTCCAGTCCCGCTTCAACAGCCTTTACAGCCCTTGTGCGTCTTTTTGGTCTGAACGGCAGGTATATGTCCTCTATTTGAGTAAGGGTGGATGCTTTCTCCAGTTTCTCTCTCAACCGGTCGGTAAGCAGTTCCCTTTCCTCCAGTGAAGCAAGAACCGCTGTTCTTCTTTTGTGCAGAGCCTCGTGGCTGTGCCAGCTGTCCCTGAGGGTTGTGAGAGTCACTTCATCCATCCCGCCTGAGACCTCTTTGCGATACCTTGCTATAAACGGAATCGTGGCGCCTTCATTCATAAGGGCTATAACTTCTGCCACCCTGGAGTGGTTCAGAGATAATTCACCTGCAATCATGCGACTGAAATCCAAAGATTCTCCCTTCATTTTGAGGATGAATATACGATTTTTGCTTTCATCAGAGGGGTTGGGCTATATTCGGGCACTCTTTCAGCAAATCATTTTAAGAACGGAGACAGTACAATGTCACGGGATTACAATCTCGACAGGATTCGCAACATAGGGATTATGGCTCATATTGATGCTGGGAAAACCACAGTATCTGAGAGAATCCTTTTCTATACAGGTAAGTCCCACCGCATTGGTGAAGTTCACGACGGCGAAGCCATAATGGACTGGATGGAGCAGGAGCAGGAGCGGGGAATCACAATTACCAGTGCAGCAACCACGACAGACTGGAAGGGTTACCAGATAAATCTCATAGACACTCCCGGACATGTGGATTTCACTGTTGAGGTTGAGAGAAGCCTCAGGGTGCTGGACGGAACAATTGCTCTCTTCTGTGCTGTTGGAGGCGTTGAACCCCAGAGTGAAACCGTATGGCGCCAGGCTGAGAAATACAGTGTTCCCAGAATCGCTTTCATAAACAAGATGGACCGATCAGGCGCTGACTTTTACGGCGTGCTCAGGGAACTTCATTCAAGATTGAATGCAAACGCTATTCCCATAACGATACCCATACTGGGTAAAGATAAGGAATTCCTTGGAATAATTGATCTCGTGGACAACTGCGCAGTTTACTACGACGAGTCCTCAGGCGGCATGAAGTACGAGGAAAAACCGATTCCTGCCGACATGGAAAAAACCGCTGCAAAACAGAGGCTCATCCTTATCGAGAAGGTCAGTGAAGTGAATGAAAAGCTTCTTGACAAGTTCTGCGCCGATGAAAAGATAGAAAAAGAAGAGCTTTCTCTTGCTATCAGAAAAGCAACTCATGACGGGCTTGTATGTCCTGTTCTCTGCGGAACAGCTTACAAAAACAAAGGTGTTCAGCGTCTGCTGGATGCAGTTGTGGCTTATCTGCCCTCCCCTGTAGACCTGCCACCCATAAGCGGAAAAAGCAAAAGCGGAAAACTTGAGCAGCGGAAACCGGGAAATGACGGACCGCTTGCTGCTCTTGCCTTCAAGGTTGTTACCGACAAGCACACCGGCAAACTGATCTACACAAGGGTTTATTCAGGAGTTCTTGAAGCCGGAACTCACGTTCTGAACTCCACCACAGGCAAGAAGCAGCGTGTTGGAAGAATACTCAGGATGCATGCCAACCGGAGAGAGGCTGTTGAGAGACTGAACACCGGGGAAATCGGAGCAGTTATCGGTCTTTCTGACACCATTACCGGCGATACAATCTGCTCGATTGATGAACCTATCATTCTTGAGGCAATAGAATTCCCTGCACCTGTTCTGAGCACTGCGGTAAAACCGCTGAAAAGGCAGGACAGAGACAGACTCACTGATGCTCTGGCCAAACTTGCCGAGGAAGACCCTACATTCACTGTTGAAACCAATGATGAAACCGGTGAAACAATAATCTCAGGTATGGGTGAACTTCACCTTGAGATTATTGTGGACAGGATAAAGCGGGAGTTCAGCGTAGAGGTGGAGGAGAGCGAGCCTCAGGTTGCCTACAGAGAAACCATTCACAGTTCAGTAGACTGGAATGAACGGTACAAGAAGCAAACCGGCGGCAAGGGTCAGTACGCCCATGTGATCTTTAACATGAAACCTCTCCCGGCAGGAACCGGATTTGAATTTATAAATGAGGTCAAGGGCGGCAACATCCCCAAAGAGTACATTCCTGCTGTTGAGAAGGGTATCATTGATGCAATGAAGGAGGGCGCATACTGCGGTTTCCCTGTTGTTGACGTGAGAATCACACTGAAAGACGGATCAAGTCACGCTGTGGATTCATCGGAGATGGCATTCCGGGCCTGCGCAAGAATGGCATTCAAAAAAGCCTTCATGAAGTGCAGTCCCCGTCTTCTGGAACCTGTGATGTCTGTAACCGTAATCAGCCCGGAAGAATACTCCGGTGGTGTTTCCGGCAGCATCTACGAACGCCGTGGAACCATCATATCCATGGAAGCCAGAGGAAACGCAAAGGAATTCAAGGCACGGGTACCTCTCTCCAGAATGTTCGGTTATGCAACGGATCTGAGAAACTCCACCCAGGGAAGAGCCAACTTCTCAATGCAGTTTGAGCATTATGAAGCAGTTCCAGTGGCTATTGCTGAAGACATACTGAAAGAGCACAGGAAGTAAGCGAAAC
>CAYLRO010000043.1:0-20328 GCA_964386635.1 uncultured bacterium
TTTCTACTCCATTGGCCTTATTACCAACAAACTGGCTTCTGTGGCAATATTCGCGCTGATTGTGATATTCAGTCAGGAAGTGAAAGATCTTCTGGCGAGATTCGGCAGATACCTGAGTCGTATCGGGTTTCTTGATTTCAGATATCATCGTTCTGAGAAGGAAATGCTTACAGCTGTGGAAGCAATTGTAGAAACATGCGGCTATCTTAGAAGAAAAGGATACGGCGGCCTGATAGTTCTTGAGAGAGAAGAGAATACTTCGGAAAACTGCAGAGATGCCTATGAGCTTGAAGAGCTGCCTGTAACAGCCAGGTTGCTGGAATCATTTCTCACTCCACCTGGTCCTTACCACGATGGAGCCATTGTGCTTCGGGGTGATAAGGTAGTGGCCACGCGTGCCATTTTACCATTAACCCTCCCTGGAACCGATACTAAATCAATGGGGACAAGGCACCGGGCTGCAAAGGGGCTGGCGGAAAAAACTGATGCCGTTGTCGTTGTTGTCAGTGAAGAAACTGGAAGTATCCGTGTGGCGTTTGACGGCAAGCTTACAGGTTCATACACCGAGGACTCTCTCAGGGAGAAGCTTGAGATGCTCATGAGTCGGCATAAGAAAAAGGATATACCATGAGAGAGGAAACTCTTGAGAGAATCAACAGGGATACTGAAGGTTTTCCTGACAGATGGAGGGAAGTTCTGCAAGAAGCACTTCTTGAAGGAGATTTTAAAACCGAAGCCCACCGGCTTCTTGAGTCTGCAGTTAAAGCCCATCGGAACCCTCCATCCAGAATGGAAACAGCCGAATCCATCCTTGCCGGCGATGCATTCATTCCCATGGCAGTGGAAGCAATGACCGACGCAGGAGTGCCTCTGGAAGAGATGGACAGAATACTGGCCGAGATGATCCTCCGATTCAAGAACTGACAGGTACCGTACATGAAGCCTGTGGAAACAGTAAAAGACTGGCTTCCTCTGGATAACGCCGCCAAGATATATCCCTCTACAGTATCAGTGGAATCACCGGCAGAATTCCGGCTGGTTTTCACTCTGGATGAGCCTGTCAGGCTTCTATGGCTTCAGAAAGCACTGCAGAAGCTGATGCCCCGGTTCCCTTACTACCAGGTTTACCTTCGCAGAGGATTTTTCTGGTACTATCTTCAGCGCAGTGAGATTGTACCCTGTGTGGAACTGCTCCGGAATGTACCCCTGGATATTCTTCCTGAAACAGGCAGCACATCGCCGCTTCTCAGAGTAAGTACGAGAGAGAGCACTGTTGCTGTTGATTTTTCCCACATTCTTACAGATGGCAACGGGGGAATGCGTTTTCTTCTTGCCCTTGCTGCAGAGTATCTCAGGCAGGCAGGGATAGTAGAAGGTGTTCTGCCGGGGATTATGAGCCGGTATGAAAATCCTTCTCAGGAGGAATTTGAGGATGCTCACAGGAAAAACTTCAAAACAACCGGCGTTTCTCCGAAAAAGCTCTCCCGGGCATGGCATCTTGAGGGTACTACTCTGAAAACCGGCCGCTTCAGAGTTTTGAAGGGGGAAGCTCCTGTTTCAGAGGTGCTGTCTCTTGCAAAGGCCAGGGGAGTAAAACTCACAGAATATCTCGCGGCCCTTTATATCCATTGTCTCGCAAGGATTTACATTGCAGAAAAGGATAACGGTAAAGGTTCCGGAAGAAGCATCATAAGGCTGGAAGTGCCTGTGGATATGCGCCGGTTTTTCCCATCCACCACAATGAGGAACTTTTCTCTGTATCTCTCTCCGGAGATAGACATGAATCTGGGAGACTGGAGCTTTCATGAGATAGTCGAAGAAATTCATCACAGCATACAGCTGTTGAAGAACGTGAAGCAGCTTGGCAGACAGATTTACCGTAATGTAGGTTCTGAACTGAATCCTCTGGTTCGTTTCATGCCTCTTTTTGCAAAAGACATTCTTCTGTCATCTGTTTACTCAAGACTGGGAGAGGGGCTTCATTCAGGAGTACTCTCGAACCTGGGTAAAATAGAAGTGCCGCCGGAAATCCAGGATCATATCAGATCTCTGCAGATTTACATCAACCCCAACCATGTAATGAAGAAGAGCTGTGGTGTTCTCTCCTATGGAGGAAAGCTGAATATTACCTTTACCAGTGTAATGGAAGATACAGAACTCGAACGGCTCTTTTTCAGCACCCTTGCCCGGCTGGGAGTGGACGTCTGTGTTCAGGAGATGTAGTAATGCCACTGTGCAGTAAATGCGGTGTGAGATATGAGAACAGCAGTACCGGGTGCCCTTTATGCACCGGAGCCAAAGAAGCTGCATCAGAATCAGAACTGCAGGATGATCATATTCCCGCTGCAAAACACTTCAGAGAAGTTCTCAGCTTTATCTGTTTTTCATGCTCTCTGATAGTATTTATAACCGACATTGCTTACGGGATGAGTATCAGCTGGTCAAGAATTCCCCTTCTTTCAATTGGCTATGTATGGGTAACCGGTATCCTTCTCTCGATTCTCAATCCAAGAGGATATCTGATGCTGATAACCGGAATCAGCCTGACCGGTGTTTATCTCTTCCTGCTCAGGGTGTTTACCGCTGAAATGTCCTGGTTCTCTGAAATTGCCCTTCCCATACTTGTTTCAGCCGTTCTCCTTACAGTTGTTGCCACTGGAGCAGTCAGGCTTTTCAATCTATCTTTCCTTGGGACTCTGTCAGTTTTCCTTGTCTGCGCCGGTCTTCTGACAATCAGTATCGACCTGGCAGTGACACCAGGAGTGAGCTGGTCGCTGGTAACAGCATCAGGAGTTATTCCGGTGATCCTGTTCCTTGCAGGTTTTGAGAAAAGACTGGAGCGTAAAGGGTCCAACCTCAGGAAGTACTTCTTTACGTAAACCGGAATTCGTCAATTTCTGCTTGACGATTAATATGAATCGATTATAAATATGAATCAATTCATATTCAGGAGGTCGCATGAGTCTCAGAGAAAAAAAGAAGCAGGCAACAAGGGAAACAATACTGACCTGTTCCAGAAAGCTGTTTTTTGAGAACGGGTATGCAGACACTTCCATTGAGATGATAGCTGACTGCTCCCAGGTGGCTGTGGGAACCATTTACAATTATTTCAAATCCAAGGCTGAGATCATTACTGCTATCAACAGCAAAGACACGGATACTATCATGATTCAGTTCACAGATGAAGAGCTGCAGAACAGTTCAGTTGAAGAAATTGTGTGGGCGGTTCTTGAAAGTTCACTTGCCCACCTGGAGCAATATCCCAGGGAACTTATCAGAGAACTCTTTGCAACTTCAGTGGGCAGCAACAGAAGCGAGCTGGCTCAGGGCCTTACCAGCCAGGATGAAAGGTTTATCAGGTACTTTACCGAGCTTCTTGACAGGCTCAGGCAAGCAGGGAAACTGAAAGCGGAAACCGATTCTGCCACAGTTGCTTTTGCAATCTACAGCCTGGTATTCGGAGGGCTAGTCTGGTTTCTGGCTGATGAGAGGATTGATGTTGAGCAGTCCAGGATCCTCATTGCTTCCATGGTGGGGCAGTTCTGCAGAGGTATACTGCCTGAAGGGAGTTTCTGAAATGAAAGAACTTGTTTTAGCTGCAGCTGTTGTCCTGTCAGCTCACGCACAGCCTGATGTTGCTGCTGTCCTTGAACACCTGGATCAGCTGTACAGAAGTGATAACAGCCATGCGGAAATGACAATGCACATTGTGACGGATCACTGGGAGAGAACCCTGGAGATGGAAGTCTGGTCGGAGGGTTCAGACAAGACTTTTATTGTTGTTCATGCTCCTGCGAGAGAGGCTGGATCCGCCACTCTCAGACTTGGCAGTGAGATGTGGAACTATCTTCCCAACACAAACAGTACAATAAGGATACCGCCATCAATGATGACAGGCTCATGGATGGGCTCCGATCTTACCAATAATGACATGGTCAAGGAAATTACCTACTCCTCAGATTATGCAGGGGAGTACATGGATCAGCCTGCCGGGGCTGATCCAGAAGGGGAGCTTCTTTATCTCAGGCTGACGCCGGAGCCTTCAACAGCAGTTGTATGGGCCTGGATTGAATGTGCAGTTTCCAGAGATCCCCTCCTTCCTGTATGGGAGAAGTATTACGACAGTCATGGAGAGCTTATCAAAACCATTACCTTCACTGAAGTGGAGAATATGGATGGGAGAATAATCCCTGCTGTAATGAGCATTATCCCTGCGGACAAAGAAGGGCAGAGCACCACGGTCACCTGGTCGGATGCTTCGTTCAACCGCGGAGTGGATCAGGATGTGTTCTCTCTGGCAAACCTTCAGACCGGCGGAGACATGTAGATGAATCTTCCTCTGAAACTTGCCTGGAGAAACATCTTCCGTCAGAAGCGGAGAACCCTTTTAACCATAATGACGATGACAGGCGGTTTTGTACTTGCCAGCCTTTCCATCGGGTGGATGAATGGCTCCTACGGTAACATGATAGAGTTTTTTACCAGTCACAGAACCGGGCAGATTCAGCTTCACAGGACCGGTTATCTTGATGATCCGTCGATCTACGATACCCTGGACAATTATCTCGAAGTGGGAGCAGAACTGGAAAAAGTGGAGGATGTAATATCCTGGGCTCCCAGGATTTACGCAGGCGCACTGCTGGCTTCACGGGCAGAGGGCGCTTCTCCGGGAATGTTCAGTAATTCAGCAGGTGCTGCACTTACAGGGATTGACCCTTTAAGAGAAGAGGAATCCACATCATTCTCTCGGCAGATCACAGGCGGAACCATGCTCACCGCTTCAGCAGCGGATTCAATTCTTTTCACCACAGGCCAGATTCTTCTGGGGAAGGAACTTGCGCTGGTACTGGATGTGCAGCCTGGAGATTCACTTGTTCTGTTTTCCCAGGCAACTGACGGAAGCAGTGCTGACAGGAGATATGTTGTAACAGGCATAGTTGCAACAGGCAACATTGATCTGGACAGGACCACTGCATACATCACACTTGCAGACGCTCAAAAGCTTTTCGCCCTTGAGAACAGAGTGCATGAAATGGCAGTATTCACAGGCTCTCTCAACAATGTCCAGAGGGCAACGGCAGCGATTTCTGAAGTTCTCGTTGATGACAGCATTGCAGTGGAGCCATGGCAGGTATTTGCTAAAGAACTCTACACCGGAATGAAAGCCGATGAGGCAAGTCTTCAGATTACTCTGGGAATTATCATAGGAATGGCTGCCCTGGGTGTTCTGAACACGATCCTGATGATGGTTCTTGAAAGACGCAGAGAATTCGGTGTTATGAAGGCCATGGGCACAAGACCATCCGGGATAATCAGAATGATTGTTCTTGAGGCATCCATAATGGGTGTACTCAGTGTGACTGCAGGTTGCGTGGTGAGCACTGCAGGGCTTCTCTACCTGTCAGAGCATGGGCTGGTTCTCGACCAGCCCCTTGATTACGGGGGGTTTACCTTCAGCGAAATGCTTGCCACCATATCACCGGACTGTTACTGGATTCCTGCAGTGTGCATAATGCTTACAGCTTCCGTTGTCAGTCTGATACCTGCGGTAAAGGCTGCTCATACGGATCCGGCCAGATCCCTGAGGATGGTGTAGAATGTTCAGCAGACTGTTCACCCTGTCATGGAGATCCATCCTGCGGAATAAACGGCGAACGATAATCACCGGGGCAGCTATCGGCCTCGGCCTGGCAGCTCTGATGTTTACCGATGCTCTGTTCACCGGAATGATCAACTACATGGTGGAGAGTTCCACAGGGAGCTGGATGGGGCATGCTCAGATACACAGGGAAGGCTTTGAGGAAACTGCCAGGATAAGACTGACAGTGAATAATCCCGGTGAGGTGATGGAACAGCTCAGCAGAGACACACTTGTTCAGGGATTCACTGCCAGACTGATTTCGCCTGCTTCTCTTGAATCCACCAGGGAGATGAAACCGGTAACCCTCACCGGGGTGGACTGGTTAACGGACAGGCTTGTGTCCTCTCTTGAAAGTTCCATTATTCAGGGAGAGTACCTTACAGGTGACAGCACCGAGATGATAATCGGTGAGAAACTCGCAGCAGATATGCAGCTTGAGGTGGGCGACATTGCTGTTGTTACCGCAGCAATGGCTGACAGCGGTTTCGGCGGCAGCATGTTTATAGTTTCAGGCATCTGCAGGTTCGGCTCAGAGAATCTTGACAGATACACGGTCTTTGTAAACCAGCCGGCGGCAGGGAAACTCCTTGGACTTCCAGGGCAGGTTCATGAGATGGCAGTAATCTTTGCAGATCCCATGATCGCTGACAATCAGCAGCTTCCGTTCTGGAATGAATACAGTACTGACAGCAACATTGCCAGGGGCTGGCCGGAGCTTGCACCTCAGATACATTCCATGATACAGATGGTGAATGTGAGTGTGGCGGTTATGGCCCTGATCCTTTTCGGGCTTGTGCTTTTCGGAATAATCAACTCCCTGTTCATGTCTGTATACGAGAGGATGTATGAATTCGGAATAATGAAAGCCATCGGCACTCCTGTATCCACAGTGGTTGTTCTGGTTCTTCTTGAGGCTTTCTGGCTTGGCATTTGCGGAGTTGTCATAGGCTTACTTCTTGGCTGGGGAGTGATTGAGTATTTCACCGGTTCAGGAATTAGTTTTGGTGAAATGGAATTTTCAGGTGTAATGCTCAACAGACCCATTTATCCGGTTTCCCATCCGGGCAGGTTGTGGATCTACCCTGTTTTCACGCTGATCTTCACTATTGGTGCAGGAATTTATCCCGGTATTCATGCTGGGGGCTTGAATCCCTCAAAGGCTATCAGGAAGAGCCTGTAGGACAGGAGATGAAATGAGCGGCACACCAGTGATAGTTACCAGAAATCTGAAAAAGACTTACACCGATAACGGTGTTCCCGTTCAGGCTGTCAGGGGTATCAACTTCACCCTGAATGTCGGTGAGTTCACTGCTGTGACAGGTCCATCCGGTTCCGGGAAAACAACGTTTCTGAACATGATTGCCGGGCTGGACACGCCAACTGAGGGCCAGGTGGAGCTCTCGGGAAAACTGATCTCAAACATGACCGGCAGGGAGCTTTCAGACTACAGAAGGGATCACATAGGATTCATCTTCCAGGCTTACAACCTTTTCCCGGTGCTTACAGTGGAGGAAAATGTTGAATACATCATGCTTCTGCAGGGGGTGAAGAAACAGGAAAGGCACCGGAGGGTAATGGAGATACTGGAACAGGTGGAACTGGCTGACTTTGCAGGCAGGCTGCCTTCAAAGCTCTCAGGTGGCCAGCAGCAGAGAGTGGCAGTAGCAAGGGCAATGGTTGCCAGACCGTCTCTGGTAATTGCAGATGAGCCCACAGCCAACCTTGATTCAAAAACAAGCGGCGGTCTTCTGGACATGATGAAGAAGCTTAACCTGGAAACAGGAATGACCTTCCTCTTCTCCACCCACGACGAGATCGTGATGGAAAGAGCCAGAAAAGTAGTTGTCATAAAGGACGGCAGACTGGATGGCGGCAGAGGATGAAGCTTTCAGGTATTCTTCTCTTTTCCGTAACTTCTGCCTTTGCGTTCACAGTAGTATTCAAGCCTGCCGCTTTCATCCGTGAAAGCAGCTGGGATTCCGCTTTTAGAGCAAGATTCATGGAGAAGAGAACCCTGAGCTTTACCAGATTTGAAGCAGCCTGGGCTGTAAGCCCTTCCTTAGGAGACCCGGCACAATCCGGCCCGGAAGACAACTACACAGCTTATCGTCTGACGGATTTTGAACCTGAGATTACCGGAAGTGAAAATTTCTCTATTCTTCAGAACCTGGACAGACTGAGCCTGGAGTTCCGGCCGGGAAAATTCAGGATTACAGCTGGCCGGCAGGCAATATTCTGGGGAATTGCCAAATCCGTGAGCCCTGCTGATTTCATCGCTCCCTTTCCATACGGCACCATTGATACCCAGTACAGAGTGGGTGTGGATGGGATCAGGGCAGTCTATCCAACAGGAGTTCTTTCAGAAATTGAAACAGGAGCTGTGTTCGGAGAAGACGGAGCAGATGAAAACAATGCATACTGGTTACGGGGAAGGTTTTACAAGATTGAAACAGATATAACTGTTCTGGGAGCACGGTACAGAGAAAACCTCATGGCTGGAGGCAGCCTGAACCGGGCGATACTCGGTGCCGTTGCCTGGGCAGAAGGGGCTTATTCAGAGAGCGTGAACCATGAAAGCTGGTGGAGCATCTCCACAGGCATTGAAAGGAGCTTTTTCCAGAGCAGACTGTACAGTTTTGCAGAGTACCACTACAACTCCGCAGGCAGAGAAAGCATACTGTCCGACCCTTACACCACCGGCTCCGTTTATCTGGCCGGTGAGCACTATGCAGCAGCAGGGGCAGGCTTCTCTGCATCACCTCTTCTTACCTTTTCCACAGGAGCCCTTGTCAGCATTGATGACGGTTCTTCAAGAGTGAGTCTGGATGGAGAATACAGCTTGTCAGACAATTCCTCAGCCAGCAGTGGAGTCAGTACCGGTATAGGATCAAGGGAAACGGAATTCGGGGCAGTACAATTCCTCTTTCATATGAAGTACTCAGTTTACTTCAGGTAAATTCATTAAGAAATTTAATATGGGTCGGTTTCTTTTTGTGTTTTCGACTGGAGCAGTTATTCGAAAGAGGTTATAAAGCACCGGATTAACCCGTGGCATTGCGTTGATGACTCTATCATATTAGTAAATTGATGGAAATATCAGGAGAGGAGGTGTTATGTTCACCCATATCCTGGTACCTCTGGATGGTTCGGAACTGGCAGAATGCGTTCTCCCTCATGTAAAGCTGCAGGCTGCTTTAATGGGGGCAGAGGTCACCCTTTTTCATTCCCTTGAAAGAGATGGCGGTGCAGGATCAACAAGTCCTGTACATCCCGTTGAGTGGCGTATGCGAAGAGCTCAGGCCAGAAGCTATCTGGAGAAGGCCGCAAAGAAACTGAGATCTTCTCTATCCAGAGTGAATGTAGTTCTGCTGGAAGGCTCTGCCGCTGAAAGCATCATAGATTTCGCTCATGGAAACCATGTGGACTACATGATTCTTTCTACCCACGGCAACAGTGGGTTCACAGGGTGGAATATCAACAGCGTTGTTCAGAAGGTCATGCTGCGGTCATACATCTCAACCCTTCTTGTAAGGGCCTACATTCAGCCTTGTGAAAAGGTGCCGGGATACAGCAAAATTCTGCTTGCTCTGGACTGCTCAATAAGATCAGAAAACACCCTTCCCATAGGGGTGATGCTTGCATCTGAATACCACTCCAGGCTTCTTTTCGGCCATGTGGTGAGAACACCGGAACTTCCTGGACTGCTCCCACCGAATTCAGAGGATGAGAAACTGAAGGAAAGAATAGTTACAAGGAACAAAAAGTCCGCCGGGAGTTACCTGAACCAGCTTGTCGAGCAGTTCAGTTCGGAAAAAATATCTCCGGAGAAAAGACTTCTCATTGGTGGCAATGTGGCCGCATCCCTGGAAAATCTCGTCAAGACCGAAAACATTGATCTTATGGTAATCAGTGCCCATGGAAACAGGAGCGCAACTGAATGGCCATATGGGAGTGTAGCTGTAAACCTGATCGTCTATGGGACCGCACCTCTTCTGATAATGCAGGATGTTCACCACACCAGAGCCCGGAGAACACTGGCAGAGGAAGCAGCCGGCGAGAATTTCGGTCACTGATTCCCTTCAAAAGACAGGGGGGTGTCTGAGTAGTGTTTTATCCAGGGGAATCACCGTTACTTAGAAGAAAATTTTACAGAATACCTGGCCTTCTCAGGGATATAGATGAAAATGTAAGAAAGGCATACAGCCTTTTTTCAGGCGACAGTGAAAGTTCCAGGGATTCTTCCGAATGGCTGCTGGATAACTACTACATCATACAAAGGGCAATTGCACAGGTAAGAGAGGACATTAGTTTTTCCTTTCACCGCAGGCTGCCCCTCCTGAAGCAAACCGGGAAAAAGGACAGAACCCGCATATTCCACATCTGCAGCGAAATTACATCCCGGGAAAGCATTATCAGCATAACCGGAACGGTGTCATTTCTTAGAAACTACCAGAGAGCACAATGCCTTACCACTGCAGAAATCTGGGCAATTCCCGTCATGTTCCGTCTATCCGTGCTCATAAACCTGTCTGAAGAACTTGTATCAATGCTGCAGGAGGATGGAGAGGGTAAAGAAATTTCTTCAGCTGTACTGAACCTGCGGAAGATAGAAGAAACTGACTGGAAGGCTTTTTTCGAGAAAGTAAGCCCAGTTGAGAAAATACTCCGCAGGGATCCTTCCGGCATCTACTGCAGAATGGATTTTGCTACCAGGGACAGTTACAGAAATTCTGTGGAAAAACTCTCATGGAAACATGATCTCAGTGAAACTGAAACAGCAGAGGCCGCTGTTGCCCTGGCCCTTGAGGCCCCTGCGGGAACAATTGAGCACCATACCGGATGGTATCTTATGTCACCTCCCGGCATCGCCGTCCTTAGAAAAAGGCTGAATCTTTCCAAGGGCCTTCGCAAACCCGGGAAGAAGATTCTTACACCTGTTTTCACCGGAGCAGTGCTCCTGACAACCATCCTTATTGTTTTGTCTCTGCATGGACTGGCAGCAGGAGGAGGAATTCCACCATGGGCGGCGATATTTCTGCTTTCTATTCCTGCGGTTGCCTTTGCTGTGGAACTGATCTTTCAGGCCACGCTTTGCATTTCTTCTACAGAAAGGCTTCCAAAGCTGGATTACAGGAATGGGATACCGGAAGAATCCCGAACCATCATAGTGATCCCTTCTATACTCTCAACATCAATGGAAGCCCTTGATCTGGTTTGTCAGATAGAGCGTCACTATTTGAGCAACAGCGGAGCAAACGTTTTTTTCGGTCTTCTGACTGACCTCCGGGATTCAGAATCGGAAGAAACCATGTCTGACAGGAAGATACATGAAACTCTTATCAGTGGAATCAAAGAGCTGAACCTCCGTTACTGCTCTTCCAATGCCCCTGCTTTCTTCCTCTTTCACAGAAACAGGCAGTGGAATCCTTCGGAAAATGTATGGATGGGCTGGGAGCGAAAGAGGGGCAAGCTCGAGGAGTTTAACAGACTGCTTTTAAGATCCGGCGAAACATCGTTTGTTAATTGTCCTGTACCTGAGAGAATCAAATATGTGATTACACTTGACTGTGACACGATAATCCCCGGCGGCACAGTGGCAAAGATGACCGGGGCCATGGCTCATCCCCTTAACAGATATACTGGAGAAACAGGCTATACTGTTATGCAGCCAAGAGTTCTGCCTTTATACCGGAGCGGTAATCCCACTTTGTTCTTCAAGGCATTTTCCGGTGATTTTCTGGTAGATCTGTATTCCAACGCCGTTTCAGACGTGTATCAGGATCTTTTCGGCGAAGGTATCTACATGGGCAAAGGGATCTATGATCTAAGGGCCTTCCATGATACTGCAGGGAACAGTGTTCCTGTGAACAGCCTTCTCAGCCATGACCTTCTTGAAGGGCTTTTGGGAAGAGCCGGCTACCTGAGTGACGTTGTTATTTACGAAGATTTTCCGAGAAATTTCACAGACTGGTTGAAAAGGCAGCACCGGTGGATAAGGGGAGACTGGCAGCTTCTTCCCTGGTTGTTCAGAAGGAAATTTTCCCTTCTCGACAGGTGGAAGATTGCGGACAACATGAGAAGAAGTCTTACCTGTCCCTGGATTCTGATTTTTCTCGTTTCAGGCTGGTTCTTTCTGGATGGTCAGGCGCTTCTTTTGTGGACTGCCGCTGCAGTCATTGTTCTTTTCAGATCACAGCTGATCGAGAGCATTTTCAAAGGGTTCAGAACAAAAGGATCGGTCTGGTTCAGAGGTCTGCTGGAAACTGCTTTCTTGCCTGTGAATGCGATTTCCTCCCTTCATGGAATCACAGTTACACTGTTCAGAGTTTTTGTTAGTGGTAAAAACCTGCTTAAGTGGACGTCTGCTGCTGTTGTTTCCAGGAGACCTCTCAATGTGGCGGACAAGAGTCCGGAAGGGGTCACCATTTTTTCCGGGGTTCTTACCATTGCCCTTCTTTTGCTCCGTGGATACGTGCCGCTTCCCTCAGTTCCTTTTCTATTCATATGGGGAGCCCTGCCGCTGATAAGCAGACTGATCTCGTTCCAGCGGAAGGCAACGGAGTATGTGAAATCATTCTCCGACGAAGCCGGATTGTTACTGAAAACAGCTTTAAGAACATGGTATTTCTTCGATGTTTTCGTTGGTCCGGAGGATCACTGGCTCCCTCCGGATCACTATCAGGAGGAACCCCTGAACCAGGTTGCTCATAGAACTTCACCAACCAACATCGGTCTCTTCCTTCTTTCTGTTCTGGCTGCAGGAGATCTCGGATTTACAGGAATAAGACAGCTTCTTATGAGAGTGGAAGATACCCTGGAGGGTATGCAGAAACTCGGCAGGTATCGTGGTCATATACTCAACTGGCACAACACAAAAACCCTGGAGCCTTTAAAGCCGAGGTACGTATCCACAGTGGACAGCGGAAATCTGCTTGCCTCTCTGATAACCCTGAAACACGGTCTGGACGATTCAGCATACCTTTCTCCGGGAAGCAGAGAGAGGTGGCAGGGTCTTGCTGCCATGATTTCAGTTCTTATGGACACTGTGGAGAAGACAGGAGCATGTGGAGAAAACCTTCTCACAGTGCTTGGGGAAATGAAGGAGATTGCAGAAAAGCAGATGAAAAGCAGCAACTTCTGTGCGGAAGTGCTCATAGAACTGTGTACAAAACAGCTCGAACATATGGACGGGATGTTCATGGAGCTTCTGGAAGCAGAAGGTCACGAAATGTCACAGGAGGACATCGGCGAGCTCAGAACATGGTCAGAAAGGCTTCGCTACTATTTGTCAGATATGCTGGATGAGATTGAAACACTGTACCCGTGGTTTCTTCAAACAGGCTCGGAGCAAACCCGTATCCTTGAAAGCAACCAGGATCCAGGAGTAAGAGATGCCTGGACAGGGGTAAGGAAACTTCTTCTCCTGAAACCTTCGCCAGCCCTGGTGGTTGAAGCCACAGGTGAAGTTCGGGAAAGGTTCAGGATTCTCGGCTGTTCTGTGGAGGACCATTTCCATGGAGATTCAGGGCGGAACCTTCTCCACTGGATTGGGAAGCTTGAGGAGACGGTCTCGGAGAGCAGAGAAAAATGCCTTGAGTTGCTTCAGGACATAGACAGAATCAAGCAGATGATAGAGAAGGAGATAAGCAGTATGAACTTCTCTTTCCTCTACAGCCATAAGCGAAAAGTTTTCAGGATTGGCTTTAATGTGGACACGGAGCATCCAGACAGCAACTGCTATGATCTTCTGGCCTCTGAAGCCAGACTTGCAAGTTTGCTTGCCATAGCCAGAAGAGATGTGAGTTTCGAACACTGGCTTTATCTGTCCAGACCTTTTACCTCCGTTTCAGGGATGGTAGGGCTTCTTTCATGGAGCGGTACGATGTTCGAGTATCTCATGCCTTTGATTTTTACCGGTTACAGCAGCGAAACTCTTCTTGGTCAGAGCTGTGCTGCTGCTGTTCAGAAGCAGATTGATTACGGTGAAGAAAAGCACATACCATGGGGGGTATCCGAGTCCGGATACTACTGGTTCGATCAAAGCAGGCATTATCAGTACAGAGCCTTCGGTGTTCCGGGCCTTGGTTACAGGAGAGGTCTCGAGGAAGATATGGTGGTGGCTCCTTATGCCTCTCTGCTGGCTCTTCCGGTGAACAGGGAGGAGGTTATGAAGAACCTGTCTTTCCTGAACAGCCTCGAGATGACAGGCAGGTACGGATTCTACGAGGCAATTGATTTCACACAGGAAAGACTTCCTGCAGGGAAGGAGTTCAGGAGGGTCTGGTCATACATGGCTCATCATCAGGGGATGATACTGCTTTCCATACAGAATTCCCTGCAGAATGATGTGAACGTGAAAAGGTTTCACAGAGAGCCGGAGGTAAGCACAGTTGAACTTCTCCTGCACGAATCTGCACCGGGAACCCCCAGGATCGTTTATGCAAGGCCGAGGTCTGGAAAAGCTGAGGTAAAAGGAATCTCTCAGACCCATCTGGACAAATGGATAATCAACCGGCCCACGCCTGAAACGGTTGTGCACTGCATCTCAGGCGGTAACCTGGGAGCTGTTCTGACAGATTCCGGAAAAGCCTTCATTAACTGGAAGGGACGGGATGTTACCGGCAGGGATTCGCCTGGAGAAAGGGTATTGATAAAAGACCTGGATACCGGTGAGCTGAGAGACAGCTGTGCAGGATCATCACCGGTGTGGCATCCCCATATGGTTGAGTATCTGAGTAAACTTCGCAACCTGACTGTTTCAACCAGGATAATAGCCTCAACTGAATATGACGGGCTGATCAGAAAGGTTACATTAACGAATCATGGAGCAGAGAGAAATAGATATTTCGTCTGCAGTATTATGGAACCGGTTCTGGCAGATACGGGAGAATACATGCGCCATCCGGAGTTCAACCGTTTGTTTCTTTCCACAAGCTTTTCTCCGGAACATGGTACTCTTGTTGTCTCCCGAAGGAAGCGGAGTGCTGAAGAGGAAGGCATGGCAGCTTCCATTTTCATTGCAGGCGAGAAAAGGGTTTCCTTCGAGACGGAACGGGAGATACTTACAGGAAGAGGAGGATCCGGGATAGAACCCGCTGCTCTTCTGAAAGGGGAAGGGTTAACTGGAAGAACAGGGTCTACAGTGGATCCCGTGATGGCCCTGGGAATCGAGATTACACTGGCACCTGAGGAGAGCAGTTCCGCATTCTTCGTTATCGTCTGTGGAGAGGACGACAGCGACCTTCTTAAAATATCAGAGGAATATTCCAGCCCTGAATCATTGGAAACTGATTTCCAGCATAGCGAAGTATTCACCAGAAGGGAACTTGCAGCCTGTGGAGTAGACAGCGCCATGATCAGCAGTATGCAGCCTGTGCTTTCTTCACTTTTTCTTCCGTCGTGGAGGTTACGGTCTCGAGAGGGTATTTTAAGAAAAAACACATTGGGACAGAGGCACTTATGGAGATTTGGAATCTCAGGTGATCTTCCGGTTCTTCTTGTGACTGCAGATACCGGTGATAACCTGGACATTGTCAGAGACCTTCTCAAAATTCATCGTTTCTGGAGAGGAAGAGGTTTCACAGCGGACATGGTGATACTGAACCAGGAGGCCGCCGGTTACGAAAACGAACTTCATGGTATGCTGCGCAGAATGCTTTCATCCACAGGTGCAGAAAAATGGGAGGGAAGAAGAGGAGGAGTGTTCCTGCTGAGTGAAGGGCTAATGGAACAAAGTGAGGTAATTCTTCTGAAAACATGGGCATCGGTAGTTCTCAACTGCAGTGAGAGCTTGTCCATGCAGACTGAAGTTTTCCACAGAGAAGCCATCAGACAGCCTGACCTGGTACCTGTTCCCGTTGAAGACAGCCGACACCTTCTGCCGCCTGTTCCACCCCCTGAAAACCTCCTTTTCTTCAATGGTTACGGCGGTTTCACAATGGACGGCAAAGAGTACATGATCTACCTGGAAGATGGGAAGTGGCTCCCCAGGCCCTGGATTAATGTTATTGCCTCCAAAACAGCCGGGCTTACAGCTTCGGAATCAGGCATTGAGTGTCTCTGGGCGGTGAACAGCGGTGAGAACCGACTTATTCCGTGGAGGAACGACCCTGTTGAAGACACCCCGGGTATGGCAGTGTATGTAAGGGATGAGGAAACCGGTGAATTCTGGTCTCCATCTCCTCTGCCGGTACGTGACAGAAATCCATACCTGATCAGGCATTCCGCTGGATACACAGTCTGGGAACACAACAGCATGGGACTTGCACAGAGAATGACAGTGTTTGCAGATGCCGAAGATCCTGTGGCAGCAATTAACATTTCCATTGAGAACACAGGTTCCCGAAACAGAAGGATAGGCGTAACAGTTTATGCTGAACCTGTTCTCGGCACAGCAAGAACTGCCACATCAAGGTTCCTGGTCTCTGACTTCAATACGTCATGCAATGCCGTTTTCACAAGGAACACCACTGCAGAGAAACCTCCGTCAGGTGTTTTTTTCATGGCATCCAGCAGAACTCCCAACGGTATTACCACTGATAGAAATGAATTCCTGGGGAAAGACGGATCAATGAGAAATCCTGCTGCAATGAGAAGGACGGGGTTGTCGGGAAGGATCAGGGCAGGCCAGGACCCGTGCATTGCAATACAGGTAATGATCTGGATAGGTCCCGGGGAGCGGAAGGAGGTTACTTTTCTCGCCGGACAGGAGAATTCAGATGAGAAGGCTGCTGAACTGATAAGAAGGCAGATGATAAGAGCAACAAGTGGAGCTATGATCCGGAACGCAGTTGCCGTATGGGATTCTCTGCTGGATACTATACAAATAGAAACCCCTGAGCCGGCCATGAATCTGATTGTTAACCGATGGCTGCTCTATCAGACGCTTTCCTGCAGAATATTCGGCAGAACAGCTCTTTACCAGTCCAGCGGTGCATACGGATTCCGTGACCAGCTTCAGGATTGTATGGCTCTTTGTACAGCTGACAGAGAAATACCAGGCAGACACATTCTTGAATGTGCCTCAAAACAGTTCATCCAGGGGGATGTGCTTCACTGGTGGCATCCACCCCTGAATGCCGGGGTAAGAACCAGGTGCTCAGACGATCTGCTGTGGCTTCCGTACGCTGTCGCTGAGTACGTCAGAAAGACAGGCGACAGGGCTATTCTGGATGAGAGGGTACCCTACCTGGATGGAATCGAGCTTGCTGAGGATCAGCTGGAACGGTATGACAGATTCACCATTTCCCGGGAGACAGGGACCCTCCATGAACACTGCATGAAGGCCCTTGAAAAAGGGCTTACAAGAGGGCCCAATGGCCTTCCACTCATGGGCTCCCATGACTGGAATGACGGAATGAGCCTGGTTGGATACCAGGGAAAGGGGGAGAGTGTGTGGCTGGGATGGTTTCTTTGTGCCGTCCTGGACAGCTACAGCAGACTCTGCAGTGGGGAAGATAGAGAAAGGCTTTCTGAGGCTTCCCGCAATCTTAAGCAAACCCTGAACGAAAAGGCATGGGACGGCGAATGGTATCTCAGGGGATTCTACGATGATGGCTTCCCCTTGGGCAGCAGCTCCGGCAGGGAGTGTATGATAGCTTCAATTGCTCAGTCATGGGCGGTTATCTCCAGGGCAGGAGAAAAGGAGAGAACAGAAACAGCTATGGAGTCAGTGATGGAGCATCTTGTAGACAGGCAGACAGGTCTGGTTCTACTATTTACTCCACCCTTTGACCGGACCGGTCACCACCCCGGTTACATAATGGGATATCCCCCTGGAGTAAGAGAGAACGGAGGTCAGTATACCCATGCAGCGGCATGGGTAGCCTGGGCTTTCAGCATTGCAGGAAATGGTGCCAGGGCCATGGAGATATTCAACATGTTGAACCCTGTTAACAAGTCTTTTCCTGAACACAGGGCTGACATCTACCGTGTTGAACCCTACGCTGTGGCTGCTGATGTGTACAGTTCTCCGGAATGCCCCGGCAGAGGCGGTTGGACATGGTACACAGGAGCGGCTGCCTGGATGTACCGGCTGGCCACAGAGGCGATACTTGGAATCGAGGTGGAGGGTAACTATCTCAGGATAAATCCCTGTGTACCTGAATCTTGGGAAGAGTGGAAGGTTACGCTGAAACGGAAGGGATGCATCTGGAACCTTTACTTCAAAAATCCCGATTCCGTGTCCAGCGGGGTAAGAAAGGTTACGGTAAACGGTGTGTTGGCAGAGGGCAATGGAGTAGAACTGTCAGAAAACAATCTGTGTAATAATGTTCAGGTGATAATGGGTGCTCCTGATTCAGAGGATTAACCCCCAATCCTGTCTTTTCCACTTTATGCGTTCAGGCTTCTTCAGGTAAATTCCGTCAGAAGTGAAAATACAAACTGGCGTTGGTGCTTGTATTCAACTCAGATTCGTTCTCAGGCGGGACAATTGACTGGTAGTCGATGCGGTAGGAATAGGAAAGAGAAAGCAGACTGTTAAGAGCTGCATTGAGACTTATCTGCGATCCCACTTCATACTGATCACTGTCTGCAAAATCACAACTGATATCACCGCTGAGGGTTACGCCTGGTCTGAATTCACCAACCCTTCCTGAATAAGTGATTGTGACTCCGGGATTGTATACATATGAGTCCCGCTGATAGATCTCATCATCCCACCGATTGATGATTTTCCCAACACCAACTGAGGGGGTTATCCACACAGTTTCTGCCATATCGAATGAGTATCCGCAACTGGCGATGGATGACAGTTTCCACCTGGTGGTTTCATCTCTTGAGTGATCCCAGCTGACATTAATACTCTGGAACAGGTTTCTTGAGGAGTAGTTTCTCCAGGATGCAGACACATAGAGATTTTTAAGACTTGTCTCAAGGCCTGGCCAGTTGTTATTGGAGAACCGGGTAGAGGCGGAAACGCTGCTGTTATACAGTCCGTACCTGAACCATATTGATCCACCCAGGGAAGCATTCTCCTGGGGGTATTCTCCTGTTGACTTGTAGTAGCTCAATGAAATATTGCCGCTGAAGGGGCTGTTGCCATTCTCCCAGACATTTGATTCAGTCAGTGTTTCCAGCTGGTCTTCTCTGAACCAGTTTCTTGTTCTGTTGATTAGAACAATACTGTCTGCGGACATTTCAAGAAGCGGAGAATAAGCGTTGACAGCCAGAATGAATTCACCGGCGTACTCGGCAGCAAGACCCATGACAGCCATGCATTCAGTTGAGCCGGTAAGCTCAACGGCTTCGCTCATGGCCTGATAGGTATCCTGATAGCGTCCTCCTCTGAGAAGTGTCATTCCCAGTACTTTGAAAAGGGCCGGGGAATCCGGGTATGCATCAAGACCGGTTCTAACAACTGATTCAGCCTGGTTCAGCTTATACAGCTCAAGCAGTAACTCACTGTAGAAAACAAGCTCGTCAAGACTCATCTCCTCAACAGACTTTGAAGAAATAACTCTCTCTGCCTCCTCCTCTTCCCCCAGGAGGGCTAGAATCCGAGCTGTCTGTAACGGCTGCTGAGTCTGCATATCAGTTGAAGCCAGACTGGAAAGAATCCTGTTCCTGTAAACGCTGCCTGTGAGAATAATATCTGTTCTAACTGCTGTAAGAATTTCTGAGGAATCCAGTTTTACTGTGGAATCTCCGGAAAGCAGCAAGTCCAGTTTAATCAACGGTGAGAGTTCGAGTACATTTCCATTCAGCAGTATCGCAGCAAGTGAATCAGCCATCTGAGGTAAACTGCTACACCTGTACTGCCTTATT
Source organism: uncultured bacterium (assembly GCA_964386635.1). Classification (GTDB taxonomy): domain Bacteria; phylum Fermentibacterota; class Fermentibacteria; order Fermentibacterales; family JCC-6; genus Sabulitectum. Next base: position 19,409 of record CAYLRO010000043.1, read on the forward strand.
CTGAGAAAGGTGGTTTCATCAGCGACTTCCCCTGATGCCATAAGCTGTTTTAGCAGGGAATCAGCTTCAGTAATGCAGCCGGATTCCTGAAGCACAGAGCAGAGCATGATGTCAGTGGAATTGTTTCCAGAACATTGCTCCAGAAGCTCTATAGCTTCTTCATAGTTCCCGGACTGTACAGCAAGAGAGGCCAATCCCCTGAGGGACTCAGAGGAGTTGCCAAAAGAAAGACCATTCTGAAGAACCCATTCTGCGTGATCTTCTCCATCTGCCAGTAGAGCAAGACCATATCTGCCCCAGGCAGCTGCATCCGAAGAATCAGAATGCAGGGTCAGCTCTGCTTCGCAGAGTGAGGGGAGAATGTTTGCATAAGAATTCCAGGAAACCAGCAGAACTGGAAAAACAACCTTCGAAAGCAGTATGAGGAAATGTCTGCTGACAGAACTGATGATAAACCTGCTTTCTGAATGAATATGCATGCTTGTATAGTAATAGTCAGATTGATTGTTCCAGAATATATAAATTTAAGAATGGAATAGTGGGCTGTCCATTTCTCCTAGCGGATTCTAGAAATTGGAAGCTTTCTAGAAATGATATCCGTAATGCCAGTACTTGGGATAGAAGGTAAAGTCCTCCGGGAAATAGAAGTAGTGGGTTATCTGTGGATAGGGGGGTGTTCCGTCAACCCAGGCACAAGACGCGTGAAATGTAATATCATCGGTAGTTCCATCGTAATAACCAAGAGGAACTATTTCTGAGTAAGTTCCTGGAGAATCAAATACAAAAGAGTCTACCAAACCGTTTTCATCGTAGACATTAACGTACGCAGTTTCACTCTGTCCTACCTGGACCGAGAACTCAAATTCTGTAGGGTATGCATAGTCCAGTCCCCCGGCATCTTCAATGGGAGCCATAACGAA
>CAYLRO010000044.1:0-19076 GCA_964386635.1 uncultured bacterium
CGCCAACAGATTTACAGTCTGCCCCCTTTGACCACTCGGGAACCTCGCCACAATTCATTTATTTCGTAACGCTTACGCGTATTTCTTACCTGGAGCTGGCGATGGGACTTGAACCCGCAACCTGCTGATTACAAATCAGCTGCTCTACCAATTGAGCTACGCCAGCACAGGACAGCGATAATACTACGATAGACCTGTAACCGTCAAGGTTAAAAGGCCCGGGGAATTCGTCCCTGTTGTAATCGCAGATTTTTGTTCATAATTCACTTCCAGGCGGCTAACTATAACCCGGACCGAAGGGTGTCAGCAATATGCGTGTAAATCGTTTATTATCAACAGGTTGTTTACTTTTTGCCATATTGGCCCTCTCATGTGGAGGATCAGAACCGGTGCCTGAATTAAGTCTGGTGCCTGGAATGGCGCTGCTTCACATACATCTTGAGCAGGGTTTCAACTCTCAGGCCAGAACTCTGGCAGGAGAATTCTTCCCTGAATTCGAGCTTGCAGACTCTCTTCTTAAAGCCGGCCCTCTTGGTGTTTCACTGGTGGGAGTGGACATAACCACTCTGGAGCCTCAGCTTCTCATGCTTTCAGACAGGGTAACTGTTGAGTATGCCACAGCTCTTGCAGCCCGACAGCTGGATCTGGATCCCAGACAGGAGGACAACCGAGTAGATCTTGTATCGGAGCAGGGATATGCAAGAGCGGCAGTTACAGAGCGTAACGGATGGACAGCACTCTACATCGGACCTGCGCCTCACATAACCCTGGGGCAGTGGTTGAATATGGAGAAGGAGAACTCTCTTGCTGCAGACACCTCCCTGGCGAAGGTTCTTCCTGAAAACGCACAGATCTCAGTTCTTCTCCCGGGGAACCTGTTCGGCTTTCTCTCGCTTCTTCCCCTGGAGCGGCAGATAGTCTGGTGGCAGCAGTACAGGGATATCGCAGCAAAAATAAAACCAGGTGCCCTTGCAATGGGAATATCCTGGCCTGATGAACCTGCAGACAATGTTACAATTTCACTTGGTCTCGCAAGAAGGGAAGGCGGCATTATATCTCTGGTATTGAAAGCGGAGAACACCGGCATCGATCCGGACAGCGCATTCACAATGATACTCACCCTTGCTGAAGGAGTGATCTGAATGGCAGAACCGCTGATCAGAGCAGATTCAATAGTGAAGACTTTTCAGGATAGAACTGTACTTAACGGCCTGAATATGAACCTGCTGCCAGGTGAATTCTGCGCAGTCACAGGCAGAAGCGGTGCAGGGAAATCCACACTTCTGGGAGTGCTGGGAACACTGGATCTTGCGTTCCAGGGAGAACTCCACATAAAGGGAAGAGATGTTCGCACGTGCTCTCCCGTCGATCTTGCAGAGATCAGAAGAGAACTTCTTGGTTTTATCTTTCAGGACTTTCATCTTCTTCCCAATCTTCCTGCGATAGATAACATTCTCCTGCCAGCGGTGTTTTCCGGAACAGATGACGCAGGTACCAGAAGAGGCGCAGAGGATGTCATGAATCTTCTCGGGCTGAGAAATGACTCAACTCCTTCAAGATTCCTGTCACGAGGTGAAAGACAGAGAGTCGCTTCAGCAAGAGCTCTGGTGAACAATCCTGAGATACTTCTTGCCGATGAGCCTACAGCCAGTCTGGACGAGGAGAGTGAAACTGAGCTCTTTGATCTTCTTGACTCCCTGCGAAAAGAGAAAGGATTCTCTCTTATTGCAGTAGTACACTCCAAGAGAGTTCTCTCAAGAGCGGACAGAGTCCTTGATCTGCAGGAGGGAGTTCTTTGTGAAAAGCATGCGTAAAGCCATTTCTCTATGGAACAGAGGACACTGGAGAGATTACATCTTCAGCCAGGGAATGCTCCTTGTTGCTTCTCTCCTTCTAGTGTTTTTTATCTCCATCGGGCTGGGAGTTGGAGGAATCCTTCAGCGCTTCCTCTCAACGGACCTGCCGGAAGAACAGGTAAGAATCACCCCTCTCGGTGTGCAGGCAGGCTTCTTTCAGACAGAACGCGGCGGGATGGAGATTACCGATGTTGTCCTTGATTCTCTTGCCGCCCATCCTCTTGTGGCCAGAATTGACCCCCAGATCTATGCCCATGTTCCCGCATATCTCAGGGGGCTGCTGGGTGGAAGAAACTACTACACCGACATCACTCTTGAAGGCGTGTCTGATGCTTTTGTTCCGGATTCGGTTCTGGAAAACGTTGACTGGAACTACACGCTGGCAGACAGCGCCGGCAAACCGCTGCCTATCATTTTAAGCGAAAATCTTCTGATCCTCTACAATGCAGGTTTTGCAGAATCCAACGGGCTAATGGGTCTGACTCCTGAAGGTGTTATTGGGCTTGAAGTCAGGATCAATGTAGGAAGCAGTTCCATAGCCTCTCTGCAGGCACCTCCTGAAAACATCAGAGCTGAAATTGTGGGAACCTCCAGAAACATGGCTCTCTTTGCTCTGGCAGTCCCTATAGAATTCGTTGAGCAGGTAAATGAAATGTATCTTCCTGATGAACCCCACACCTACAGTGCTCTGATGGTAACTGCTGAAAGAGCTGAGGATGTTCCCGAGCTGGTAAGATATGCGGAAGCTATGGGGCTTCAGGCTGAAACCAGAAGAGGCATAGCCCAGAAGGCGGAGCTGCTTGTAGGAGTTGTCACTGCCGCTCTGGGTGCACTGGCTGCAGCAATCCTGGCCTCAGCTGTGGCAAGTGCGATACACACTCTTGTAGCGGACCTGAAAAACAGATCATACGCACTTGGAGTACTTGTGGCGCTGGGCACCAGCCGAGACAGACTGGTTTACATATTCGCTTTCCAGATATTCCTGATGTCTTTTGTTACAACAGTAACAGGCGGCCTTATAGGAACCGCTCTTGCATCCGGAGTCAGTTCAGCAATGCTTAGTCTCGTTCCGGCTCTTCGAATAGCGGTGGATTCCCTTGCTGTATTCCCGGTGGGCTGGCTCTCTGCCGGGCTGGGACTTGTACTGATCGTTTCTACTATGTCAGCCTGGTTCTTCTTCAGAAAAATACTGTCAACACCTGCAACGGAACTGTTGCGGCGATAACGGGAGATTGAGATGAAACTTTTATTGGTTCTCGCCGGAATGGCTGCGGCATGTTCAGCACAGTTCCCGGAGACATTCCTGGGAGAAGTGTCCATAGGCAGCGGACCTGCCGACATCTGCATTTCACCTGACGGCACAAGAGCATATGCTGCTGTAGGCTGGGGATTTGCCGCTGTGGTGGATATAGAAGGCTACGATGAATTTTCATTGGCGGGTCTGGTTAACATCGACGGTGAACCTTCTGCTTTACAGTGTGATGGAACAGGTGAATACCTTTACGTCGCCGACGGGGAAAACAGCATGGTTTATGTGGTGAATACATCCACACTGTCAATTGAAACCTCGTTTGCTGTAGAACCCTCTCCTGAAGACATGGTGCTGTGTTCCGGGGAAAACAGGATATTCATTGCTCACTATGGAGGAATGATTACTGTGATAAACACGGATACCCGTGAACCGGAAGCAGTTTTCTGGGCCGGAGAACAGTTGCGCTCTCTGGCTGTTTCTCCTGACGACTCTGTCATATATGCCTCTGACAACGGCAGCCCTGAGGAATCTGTGATTTCTGCCGGCACATACACGGTGAACAGGGTTACAAGCGGTGTTGACACCAGATGCTGTGCTCTTTCCGGAAACGGAGAAAAGCTCTATCTGTCATGTACGGAGTGGGGGCTTGTGGGAATAATGAGCACAGAGGATTTTTCCATTGATACCATGATCACCTGTACAGGCTTCGCCCCTTCAGGAATGATCTGCCTTCCTGATCTTCCATTCCTTTACGGTATCAACTCATCTGAAAATGCTCTTGATGTTTACAGCACAGCAGACTTCACTCCAGAGGGAACAATAGCAGTCACCGGTGAACCGGTGGGCATAGCTGTACATCCTGATGGAGAAAGGATTTTTACTGTCTGTGATGACAGCAGGCTGAGGGTGTACGGATTCGATCCTGCAGGAGTTCAATCAGGTGACACAATGGATCTGATCTCCATCATCACATCACCTTCACCGTCCCCTGTTGTTCTGGTAACAGGCTCTCAGACAGGCAGTGTATCTGTTCTGTGTCATGACCTCTCCGGCAGACTCCTTTTTAAAAGGGAGCTTGAACCTGGTTGTGACGAAAACGAATCGGTTCGCCTGAACCGGATGCCGGCAGGAGTTCTTCTTGTAACTGCTGAGAACGGAGAGAGAAGAGAAACTGTAAGGGTAGTGGTTCTACAGCCTTAGTCTTAAATACAACTCTGAGTCAAGCTTCTCCCAGGTTTCCACAACAGGTGTTCTGGTATAGTCAAGGGAAGAACCGAATATCAGAGACAGGGGACCGGGAAGGGAAAACTCCAGCTCACCAACAGCATTGGCCACCAGTTGATTCATGTCTTCCGGAGGGAGATAGACATTCCCTGAAAGCCAGAGAGAAGGCAGCCAGTTCACAGAAGTTCTCGCCCAGATACTCAGAGAAGTGTAAACTGTCCACTGGTCAGTTCTTTCATCTGAGATGCTCCACTTCGTGCTTACAAGGCCTGCCCCGGTTTCCGGAGCCAGCCAGATCCAGAATGCCGGCCAGCTTTTCCATCCAGCTGCCAGATAGGAGCTTACCTGCCAGGGCCTGACTGTAAGAGGTTGTCTGTCCCAGCTGGTGCTTGCTCCTGCGTACAGATGTCTGGAAAGAAAGTGTTCACCGGAAAGAGAGGCCCATGCAGTTCTGCTGTAGTCTCTGCCGTCCACGATTTCCACATGACCTCTTGTTTCCAGCTCAACTGAACTGCCAAGTTCGTCATAGTTCCAGCTTATACTTCCACCGCCCCCGTAATTCCGCTCATCCAGATTGCCGCCGGTTGAAGAGAGGTCAAGCCACAGACTCCACTGGTACTTTCTGTTGATTCTCCTTCTTCTGTAAGGATCATAGTCCTCGCTGCTTATGTACCTGAGCCGATCCTGGGCATATGGATAACCCGGCTCAAGTCTCAGTGCCTCCAGGTACTTTTCTGCAGCGAGATCAGGGTTGCCTCTATTCTCTTCAATAAGGCCCAGGTAGCAAATCGCGTAAACTGAATAAGGATCGTTTCCAGTTACCTCCAGAAGCAGCTCCTCAGCAGGGTCCAGCTGATCATTGAAGAGATATGCCTCTGCAAGTGCTGTTGTGAGATCGGCATCCCATTCTTCTCTTTCGTAAATTCCCTGCAGCAGTTCTATAGATGCATCGTACATGTCTTCTCTGAAGAAGAAATTCGCAATTGTTACTGCCGTTTCAGGTGTCAGTTCCGGATTTTCAGAGGCTTCCAGATAACAACTCATTAACTGATCAGATCTGCCAAGCTCACCGAACAGCTCTCCAAGACTGATCTGGTCCCAGGGGTCGCTGTAGTGAAGCAGAGAAGCCTTAAGTGCAAAATCCAGCGCCCTGTCATGGAATCTGCTTTCAAAAGAACTCCAGCCTGCTGCAATCCATAAACCCGGGTGCTCCTGCAGAAGAGAGTCTGTTTCAGCTGAAATATCCTGCCCCATTATCTCCTGAATCACAAGCATCTCGGCAATGCAGATCAGGGAGTCTCCCCCTGCAGTCAGAGAGCTGTCAATAAAGCCAAGAGCATCTTCATTCCGTCCAGCTGAGACGGAAGACCTGGCAAGGTCAAGCAGAATTCCCGCATCAGAAGGAGTAATGGCAAGAGCTCTTGAAAAATACACAGCCGCTGAATCCGGTTCCTCCCTTCCGGCTAACAGTCTTCCCAGGTTCTTCAGTATCCAGGGATCTTCAGTTTCAAGCACCTGGATGGCTTCCTTGAACAGGGACTCAGCTGCAGCAAAATCCTCTTCCATGATGTACAGATCACCCATTCTCTGCCAGCCGTACAGGTACTGTGGATCGATGGAAACACTGGTCTCATAAGCCTCAGCAGCTTCTGAATAACTGTCTGTATTTTCCAGGACCCATCCCAGCTCACCGAAAAGCCACGCTTCCCGATCAAGTTCAACACATTTTCTCAGAGCTGTCTCAGCTGATGCCATGTCGTCCTGTGACTCGTATATGAAAACCAGCTCCTGCCATGCTGCCGAATACTCCGGAGAAATTTCAACAGCCCTTAGAAGAAGGGCTTCTGCGCTGTCAGGGTTGCCTGTGCTTCGAAGTTTACCCAGCATATACAGGGTCCATGGGTCATCAGGGTCCAGCTCTACAGATCTGCTGAAACAGCTGTCTGCAAGACCAGTGCGCCCCATATCCTGAAGAATCGCCCCTGTCTCGCCCCATGCCCAGGCATATTCAGGTGCTGTGTCAAGCAGGCTTCTGTACACTTTCAGCGCTTCACCATCCTGCTTGGAGTTCTCCAGAAGCATCCCCAGGTCCATATATGCTGATACTCTGCCTGAATCCAGACTGATAACCTCTCTGTAAACATCTTCGGCTTCCCCGGGCTGACCTGCCGCCTCCAGGACCTGTCCGTACTGATGAAGGAGCTGAATGCAACCTGGCTGAACCAGTAAAGCAGTTTCTGTTGCTTGAAGAGCTTCACCGTAAAGCTGCTGATCCATGAGAGCCATGGAAAGAGTGAGCCAGCCAGGGGCAAATGTAGAATCTGAGCTGATGGCAGACCGTGCATACTCCACTGCTCCCTGCAGGTCTCCCACAGAAAGCAACCAGTAGGCATAAACCTCATCCAGCAGCGGATCAGAACCTGAAACCAGTGAATATGCCCTGGTAAAAAGACTGTCCATGCTGACTGAATCCTGCTGCATATCAACCAGAGCAAGGGCTGTCCAGCCTCTGAAATCGGTGCTGTCGGCGGCAACAGCATCCAGTGCTGTTTCAAGTGCCCCGGCTCTGCCGTTTCCAAACAGGGAGATGGATTTTGCTGCCAGTTCTCCTGAAGTATCTCCCTGATAGATAGAGGTTTCTTCCATGCCGTTCCAGTTCATGGAAGCATAGAGAGAGTACCATTCCGAAGGCCAGGAAACAAGAAATGCAAGGATTAGTATCAAGCCCGGTTCTCCTTACCTGTTACTTCATCAATCCTGACAGCTGCAATACAGGTTCTGTCAACCATAGTATCAGTAATCTTTCTGCTGGTTTCAAGGTACTTGTCCACCAGCATTTCCAGAACTTTTCTGCCAAGGTTCACGTCTCGAATGACTTCAGCGTTACCCCATGCGACAACACTGGTGTAGAAGGTATCAGCGTTCTCAGAACTGATTCCGTGCATGGAGTCAAATTCAAGACAGACCCTGCTGCAGTTCTCAAGAGCTTCGTACTTGCGTCCTTTTTTGGAGCAGTGAAAATACACTGTGTTATCCAGATATACATAATTAAGCGGAACAATGTAGGGTTCGCCCGCTGAGATCATCCCCAGACGGACAACTTCTGATTCCCCGATGAACCGGTCGATCTTTTCTCTGCTTGTGATTGCCCTGCTCTGAAGTGTGACTCTGTTCATTACAACTCCTGTCATCCTGCAAAGCTGAATACCAGTCCTGCAAGTGCTACTGTCCAGCAGTACCAGGCGAAACCTCTCAATTTTCCCGCTTTGACGAAACGAACCAGAAGGGAAAGAGCACCAAGTCCAACCAGTGCCGCTGTGAAGAATCCAGTGAGAAGAACTCCGGTTGAAATGTCCCACTGAGCTGAAGGCAGTTCCTTTACAGCAGCGCCGGCTATGGCCGGGATCGAGAGCAGAAAGGAAAACCTGGCGGCTTCCTCTCTTGAAAGGCCAGCCTTCAATCCTGTGCAGATGGTCATTCCGGATCTGGAAACCCCGGGAAAAATGGCCAGTGCCTGAGCAGTACCTATCAGCATACCTTTACGGAAAGGAACACCGGAAGAGTTTTCACTTCGGCTCCTGCCGGTAGCAAACAGTACCGCACCGGTAAAGGCAAGAGCGCAGGTAACAAATAGAACGTTATCAAACAATCCCTCGATAAAATCACCTGCCAGCAGTCCCAGAATGGCAATTGGCACTGTGGCTGCAACAAGAGTGGCTGCCATAATCATGCTTTTACGCTCTCCACGAAAGATACCGGTAATAATTCCCAGTATATCTTTCAGGTAGAAGACCAGAACAGCAAGCAGTGTACCAAGATGAAGAACAATATCAAATGCCAGACCTCCCTGTGGAACATCCAAAACCGCAGAAGCCAGAGCAAGATGTCCGGAACTTGATACAGGAAGGAACTCTGTAAGCCCCTGGATAACCGCCATTATTACCGCTTCAAGCCATGTCATTCAATGAACTCCCTGTGAAGAAGGGAAAGAGCTTCATCCCGCTGGTCCAGCTTAACCAGGGCACTGATGGTTGCGTGGGAATCTACAGTCTGCAGGGCATCAATCCCTGACCGGTTCAGGGCCTGGCAGAACCGGGCCATAACTCCTTTAAGGCCGTGCATCCCTGCACCTACAATTGATACTTTGGAACACGGGGTTACAGTGGAGAAAGAAAGGTTCATGGAATGGAGAACATCTGAAACCCTGTCGGTTGAATCCAATGGGACAGTAAAGGAGACAGAGCAATCGTGCACGCTGAACATGTCCATTGACACTCCCTCCCCTGCAATTCTTCCGAATACCTCAGAGAAAAATACCGATGGTTTGCCGGAACCGTGAACATGAAATCCGGTAACCACAGGTCCGGATGCAACCCCAACAATGTATTTCGTGTCTTCCAGAGGTTCCGGCGTAACTTCGGTAACAACCTCACCGGTACAGAATGATCTCACTTTAAGAGAAAGACCGGAGGAAAGAGCAGCTTCAGCAGCTCTGGGATGAACCACTTTCGCTCCCTGCCAGGCCATCTGCCTCAGGTCCTCGGCAGATATCCTGGTTATCTTCTTTACTGCAGGAACCTTCTCAGGATCACCTGTGTAAACAGAGTCAACGGTTTTATAGAGAAGAACCTCGGAAGCTTCCATGGCTACACCCAGAATCACAGCAGTTGTGTCTGTACCTCCCCGTCCCAGCGTGTTCACATGTCCCTGAGGCGCAAGCCCCTGGAACCCTGCTATAACCACTACTCTGTTCACTTCAAGTGACTCCCTGATACGTGTTGTATCAATGCTCACTATTCGTGCATCACCGGAAACACCATCGGTGCAGATTCCGGCTTCCCATCCTGTTAGAGCTTCAGCATCAATTCCGCTGTCCCTGAGAATGGAAGCCATTACCAGAGCGCTGATAACCTCTCCGCAGGCCATAAGTCTGTCTTTTTCCAGCTTGCTGGACTGTTCAGAAACAAGATGGAGAAGTGTATCAGTGGCATACGGGTCTCCCTGTCGCCCCATTGCGGAAACAACCACAATGAGTTTCTCAGTGGTCTTCAGAAGTTGTCGACAGTGTTCAACAACCATTGTCCTGCAGCTCTCACTCTCGAGGCTTGTCCCCCCGAATTTGGCCACAAGCAGTCCGCTCTTTTCCTTCAACCTGTATCTCCTCACTTATCCGGCCTGGAACAGGTCCGTTCAGCCAGTTTAATGAATTCTCTCCGGGAGTCTTCCCATGTGAAAAGGTCTCCGGCTTTCCTTCGTGCGTTACTAGACATGGTCTCTCGTAATGTTCCATCTGAAACAAGTTCCCGAAGGCGCCTGGCACAATCTTCCGCGTCACCGGGCTTAACAAGGTAACCCTCAACGGCATGGGATATAAGTTCCGGAACTGCGCCGGCGTCAGCAGCAATTACAGGCAGCCCGGCCCACAGCGCTTCTGCTACAGCCATACCGTATCCCTCCCACCGGGAGAGATTGGCGAAAATATGACACTCCCCGTAAAGCCGCTCAAGCTGATCTCTGGACAGATGACCGTGAAAAACGGTTCTCTCTGCAAGACCCAGCGATTCAACTTCATTCCTCACCAGAGCCGCATACTGCGGGTCAGCACTTTCATCTCCCAGTATCTCAAGGGAGAATTCAAGATCTTTTATCATGCCGCAGCTTTTCACCAGTGTCAGCTGGTCTTTTCTTGGACATACAGTTCCAGCTGTAATTATTCTTACAGGCTTTTTTCTCTCTTTGAATGAAGAAACCGGGAATCTGTTCATTCCCGGAGGCACTATGGTCATCAGCTCAACAGGAAGACCCAGCAGCTCAACATCAGAGGCGGTACTGCCGCTGTTGACCCATATCCCTGAAGCACACCTGAGGAACCACCTCACCATGGCTTTCCTGAAAACAGACCCTGCATCTTCCCGGTCATGCCATTCAAGATGATGCACCATGTATAGAACAGGAATACCGGAAAAAGGCAGGACCATTCTCAGAAGAGCCATGAAACTGTAGCTCTTACTGACAATCAGAAGATCAGGTTTGTTTTTCAGTACCCTTTTCAAAACGTGCAGAGAACCCCTGTATCTGGAACCTCTTATCTGTTCCGGAATAGTTTTATAATGTATCACATCCACCTGGTGACCTGCAGCGGCAAGCCCCTGAGCCATGTGGAAGTTGAATGCATATCCACCTGTACTGTGATCTTTAATGCCCATCATTACAAACGAAATACGCAAAACTTTCACTTCCTTCTGCAGCATCGGTTTGGCAGAGTATAGCCAAGCAATTCCTTGAAGTCACACTGACCGGTGATCACAGGCAATCCACATACACCGTTTCAGAGATTATGTTTCAGGGGATACTGCTTGAAAGGGGCACTGGGAATTGATCAGAAGATCCGTATGCATGGTAGTAAAAAATCGCCTGACAAATGATGCCAGGGTAAAAAAGGAAATGGCTGCTCTGGCAGACAATGGCTGGCATGTAACAGTAATCGCAGCCCCTGAACCAGGTGCACCGGAATCTGAAGAAACCCGGGGCATCAGAATAATCAGACCACCCTTCAGATCAGGGAAAGCGGCCAAACTCAGAGAGGATGTTCACCGTGCTTCTCACAGACATGACAACTCTCTAAGGGCCAGGATCATAAGAGGACTCAGGCGAAATCGTCTCAGGAGATGCATTGCAGACCTTATGCTGGATATACCCTGGGAGATGAAGCTGAGGAAAGCCGCTGTAGACAGCTGCGCTGATGTATACCATGCAAACGACCTTGATACACTGGAAATCTGTGCCTTTGCAGCGGCAAAGAATAAAGCAAAGCTGATTTACGACAGTCATGAGCTCTGGCTGGAATCATCCCGTTTCCATATTGCAACCGGACCGCTTGCAAAGATCCGTCTCAGAAATATTGAGAAAAAACATGCAGGATCAGCTGACGCGGTAATCTCAGTTACCCCTCTCAGGGGGAAAAAGATGCAGGAGATGTATCCTGAGATCAAAAGGATGGAAATAGTAGAAAATGCTCCCGAGAAAATTGTGGAACTGCCGGAACAGGGCAGACTCAGAGCCATGATCAATGCTGACAGTAAAACAGTAATCGCTCTGTATCAGGGGGTAATCTGCCCTGAGAGAGGTCTCGAAGAGCTTCTGGAAGCAGCAGCCTTGGTGAAATCAGAAAACATCCGCTTCGTTGTCATCGGTATGGATGCCTGGAACGGCACTCTTCAACGGAAGGCGGAATCAATGAAACTGGCTGACAGGGTCACTATCCTGCCCCCGGTAGCTTCAGAAGAGCTCCCGGACATCACAGTGGATGCAGACATGGGATTCATCCTGTTCAGAAACACCTGCCTTAACCACTACTACTCTCTTCCGAATAAACTCTACGAGTACATGATGGCCGGGGTTCCCATTGTTTCAAGCAATTTTCCTGAGCTCAGACGGGTGATAGAGGAAGTTCACTGCGGAATAACGGTAGACCCGGAAAACCCCGGGGGCATTGCCGCTGCAGTGGAGAAACTGGCAGCGGATCCTGAATTGCGCAGAAGAATGGCGGATTCCGGCAGGAAGAACGCCATGAACCGATACAACTGGGAACCCCAAAAAAACAAACTGATCAACCTGTATGAGGAGGTGGCAAAACTGTGAACAAAGCAATTCTTCTTACCTACACCTTCCCGCCTCTCTCTTCCGGAGGTACTTCTGTAGTTCTTAACATGTGCCGGTATCTGCCCGGGTATAACTGGGAGATTATCCCGGTAACTGTTAACAAGCCAACGGGAATGCTCACAGATGAATCACTGATGAACCAGCTCCCGGAAGGCCAGAGAGTTGTCAGGGTTCCCCACAGTACACATTCAAAAAACCCTTCCTCTGGAACAAAAGACAACGGTTTCAAAAAAGCACTGAAATTCTTTGTTCATAATTATGTGCTTGTTCCAGACAGGGTTATTACATGGAAAAGGAAGGTTGTCCCTGTACTTCTCGACCTGATCGAAAAAGAAAAGCCCAGGTGCATAATCTCTTTCGGCCCCCATCACTCTCTCCATCTTATTGCCATGGAGGCCTGCAGAAAGACCGACACTCCACTGATCCCCTACTTTGGAGATCTCTGGCTTGCAGACAGTTATGTGAACTGGCCAAGCAGGTTGAACAGATTTATTGAGGGGCTTCTGGAGAGACTGGTTGTCAGCAAAGCAAGAGGAATCGTAGCTACCACAGGAAGTGCAGCAGGATATTTCATTAACAGATACGGTGACATCTGCCCCCCTGAGCATGTAGCTGAAAATGCCTATGACCCTGCCAGATTTGGAGATCCGGCACCTCCAGCGGAAAAGGGAGAATACCTGACTGCAGGATGGACTGGAAACTTCTTCAGTGATCACACTCCAGAGGATCTGCTGCTGGGATTTGAGATGTTTTATCAGAGAAACCCCGACTCCCGTATCAGACTGAAGATGGCAGGAGGAATAGACAAAGCTTCGCTGAGCAGGCTTCAAAGGGACCCTCTTGCAGGCAGGGTAACACATCACGGTCTTCTTAAATGGAATGAAGTCCCTTCTTTTCAGAAGAGCTGCGATCTGCTCATTGCCTACCTTCAGGACAGAAGATTCGCCGAGATGAAAAACTCAAGCAAAACCTCAGAATACCTGATCTCAGGCAGAACTGTACTGGCAATAGCCCCTGAAGGCGGCCTGACTGAAAGAGTAAAGAAGTATGGCAGAGGCTACACCGTTTTCCCAGGGGCAGAGGAGATCGCCCTGAAACTGGAGAATCTTGAGTACCAGTGGAGTACGTCTTCTCTAAGCCTTCCTGTAGATTTCAGAGCCATAGAAGAACAGTTCTCTGCTGTTAAGGTAATGGAGAAATTTGCCGGGTTTCTGGACAGGATAGCCGGATTGTGAAAATTCTCTATGTGCTGGAATTTCTGCCTCCGTATGTAAAGAGAGAGATAGAATCCGTGGCTGGAAAAGGCAATCAGGTCACTGTCATTCTTCCGGCAGGAGAGACACCGGGAGAAACATCAGCTCTGTGGGACAAAATAACATGTGATCCCTCCTCTGCTGGAACAGGCATCCTGAGATGTCTCCGGCTTGATCTTCTCACTGCATCCCCCTGTGCACTTGTACGTGCTGCTCTGCAGAACATCAGACACCTTCCACTTTTTCTGGCCTCTCTCAGGGAAGGTGAATTCAGGTTTGCCGTTGCCGCTGCTGATGCAGTGCGGAAGCTGAACGGCTTACAACCGGATGTGATACATGCCCACTTCGCACTTGATGCAGCCCAGATATCAAGAAAAATGGCCGCCATTCTGAAAACTCCCTATGCGGTAACCACCCATGCAACAGACATATTCGTCCCAAGGAATACAAACAGGTTAAAGAAGGTTCTCAGAGATGCGGCTTCGGTGCTCACCATCTCGAAATACAACAGGAAATACCTGGCAGACAATTGTCTTTTCAAAGGGGATGTAACCGTTTCAAAGCTGGGGTTGGATGTAAGTGAACTGCCTGCAGGGAAAGTTTCATTTGAAGGCACTGACGGGATATGCATAGCCAGCGGACTTGTGCCCAAAAAAGGTGTGGATGTACTGCTTAAAGCATCAGAGAAATTGAAGGACTCGTTCCCGGAACTGAAGTTTACTGTGGTTGGTTCAGATCCGGACGGATCTCTTCTGGAAAAATACAGAGAAGAAGCATCACACCTTCCTGTTCATTTCACCGGCGCTCTCACCTCGGAAGAAACCCTTCGTCTTACTTCTTCCGGGGATTTCTTTGTGCTGCCCTGTGTAGAGGCACCAGATGGTGACCGTGACGGAATTCCAGTTGCTCTTATGGAAGCCATGGGCATGGGAATTCCATGCATTTCAACCAGCTTATCCGGTATTCCTGAACTGATAGAACACGGAAAATCAGGTCTGCTTGCAAACCCCGGTTCCCCTGAAAGTCTTGCGGATATGATTGAATCTCTGCTCATGGATCCTGAAAAAGCAGCAGCTATGGGCAAAAGAGGAAAAGATAAAGTGATACTGGAACACTCTCCGGAACAGCAGGCAGTTACCCTGACAGAGCTGTTCAGGAGGATTGGCAGATTTCCACAGAAAGGAAACCTCTGATGAAACACAGAATAGAGAAAATACCGGTAAATTCAGGTGAACTTGAAAAGATGCTTCCTGAAATGCTCAAAACCCCGGAGGGAGCAGCGGCAGCCTGTATTTTTGCTCTGCATATTCTTGCCAGAAATGCTGAAGACGGCAAAAAGGCTCTCAAGCTGCTTGATCCGGACATGGCAGCATCAAGGCTGCAGCTTGCAGAAAGCCAGCTTGAACCATCTCCCTGGATTATGAACTCCTATTTCACTGGAACAGACCCTGCTGACGGATACAGGCTTCCTTCCGAGGTTCAGTTTGAATTCTCCACCAACAAATACAGCGGAAGCGTGGAGGAAGGCTCTGTCAAACTTTTCACAGCATGCTCCGGCGCAGCTTCTCCCAGACCTGTAACTGTAAAAAGAAGACAAAACGGCACCTGGTATCCCAATGAGTGGAGTTCACTCATAGTGGGAGTTGCTGCTCCCGCAGAGTAGATCAGTCTGTGAGAGGATTAACTTCCATCTCGCACACAACAGCCGGCGCGTGTGTCATTTGAAGCATTGAGTCAGATGAACACCCGATGTAACCTGCGCCGAACATATCATAAAGTGATGCTGTAATACCTGCAGGAGGTATCCTGCCTGTAATTTTACCGTCACGGACAAGATAGCCCAGTTGCACAGTTGAGGAAAACCGTCCGTTGGGTGAAACAGTTCCACCGCCGGGAACAACAAGAAACAAAGCCTCTCTTCCCTGAAGCAGTTCATTAAGAGATTTCCCGCTGCTCCCCAGTCTTACAAAAGGCATTCCAACTGCAGGTACGGCATCATACCTGCCGCTGAAGGCACTGCCGGAATTTTCACAACCGTATCTTCCGGCACTGAGCCTGTCAGTGAGGGGTCTTAGAGGCCTCCCCTTCTTAATGAGAGTCAGCGAGTGACCGTGGTTAACAGTGCCTTCCTTGTCGAAAAATTTCAAACCGGTGTTGGAACTGTCACAAGTCTGGATAACGGTAAACTCAGGGCTGAGAACAGTTGAGTTCATTTTCCCTGTGAACCAGGAGGACCCCCTTTCCAGAGATGCGCATGTGAGATTTCCAAGCAGTGTGCGAATCAGGCTGATTTCCGTACCGGGAGAAAGAACAACAGGCATTCTGCCCGGGTTTGACAGGCCTGTTGTCTTTGAAAAAGGCTCCACGGCAAAGATCAGATCATTCAAAACCTTCTCTCTGGAATAGTCAACACCGTATGTACCGGTATAGCCTTCGCAGGAAAGAGATGAGTTCTTGTGCTTGAAAGAGAAACCGCTCTTGTAGACAGGTGAAGTAAAAGAGAGAGACAACCCCTTTTCATTTGTAAGGCCTGCAGTGTATTCCAGACAGGTGAAGGACCCGTTGATAACAATTTCCGGGAACCTGTGCCTCAGTCTGGACAGAATGATCTCAGACTCTTCAAGAAGCGCTGAATCCTCCGGTATTGAACCGGAAGTCACCAGAACTTCACTGTTTTCTCCCTGGGGTTCAAGAGGATACTCAATACCGCTTTCAAGCCCCAGCTTTGCTGTCTTCCACAACCTGTCCATATCCGGATAACCCAGTCCGCCGGCAACGGAAATGTGGCTGCCGCTGTAAACCCGGAGACCAACCTGCCTGGTGTGGATTCTCTTCAATGACTTCACTCTGGAGGCTTCAACTCCAACTGTTGTTTCCCGCTGTTCCTGTATAAATTCTTCCCGGAAGAGACCCACTCTCAGATCACCTCCATACTGCGAACACGGACATGAGGACCTCCAAAGCCCACCCTGAGACCGGTCTGGTCAAATTTTCCGCAACCGCTGTCCACACTTCCGAACATCTTGAACCTGTCAGAAACGCCATCCACCCCAAGCAGGGTTTTCTTAACATCACCGGCAAGAACAGATACCCGAACAGGCTCAGTTATCTTTCCTCCCCTGATCCTCCATGCCAGGTCGGGATTCATTGTAAAACGGTTTGACCCTGTGCCTCCCCGGATGCTCTCCACATAAATCCCGCTGTCCACTTCTCCTATCAGTTGATCCAATGGGGTTTTCCCCGGCTGAATGGATGTGTTGGTCATTCGAACAATGGGTTCATATCTGCAATCCACAGCTCTTGCGTTACCTGTAGGCTTCTCTCCGAAATGAGAAGCTGTTTCAACACTGTGCAGCCGTCCGGCAAGCATCCCGTTTCTTATGAGCAGTGTTTTACTGCAAAGTGTTCCTTCGTCATCCACATTGATCCTGCCAACGCCGGGGCAGGATCCGTCATCGGTAATTGAAAGGATATCAGATGCAACCATGGAACCAATACGCCACTTTTTAATGAATGCTCCCTCTCCGGTCATGAAATCCGCTTCACTCTTGTGACCAAAGCTCTCGTGGGCGAAAAGACCGGAACAGAACGGAGAGAGGATAACGTTGTAGTTTCCTCTGGGAAGAATAACGGCGTGTTTGTTGAATTCAGAACACCGGTTCAGATGCTCGCTGATCTTTTCCAAATCGGGAAACAGATCATTAAAAGATTCCGAGTAATGCATCAGATCCGTGGAAAGGTTCTTACCTTTGTCACCAAGTGAAAACTTGTACCTGTATCCGGCACCACCTGATTCTACAGTAAGATCTGCACCCTTGGAAGAAACAATTCGTCTGGTTATGTGCCTGTCTTCGTAGCAGACAGCCCAGAGAGCGTCTCCGCTCTGCGGGTTTGAAAGAAACAGCTTTGCTTCTGCAGCTTTTCTCTTCTCTTCAGGATCATCAGGCAGATCCGGAGCTGCACCGAAATGGCCCCTGTTGGTTTGAAATGCTTCAATTACAGGGTTCCCCCGGAGGTTCGATGAAGCAGCCATAGCAGCAAGTCGGTTCAGTTCTGACTGAATCTCGCTGATATCAGTTACCGAGGAATAATACCATCTTCTTCCATCGTAAACTCTTACAAAGGCAGAAACATCGTTTCTAACCAGTCTCTGCTGAAGCTTTTTACTCTTCCAGAAGAACCTGGTCTCCCTGCGGGTTTCCATGCGAACATCCGAAAATATCCTTGATGGGAAATTGAACATTCTAACCTCCCAGGCACTTCTTAAGTATATAATTCACACTTGTTGGAGTCACCTGCATGAAAAGCAGCGGGAAGAAGGTAAATGTGTCAGCTGAGATCAAATGGCCTGGTGAGTTCCCGAAAATTGAATCAAAAAGACTGCTGTTGCGCAGTGTTTCATCTGATGATTCATCCGGTATCTACAGATGCTTCTCAAATCCTGAGACAATGAAATTCCTTGGAACCCCGCTTGATGAACCGGAACTGGTAGAGGGTATTGTAACGGATTACATGGATGGATTCAGTCAGGGATGCAGCCTGGTATGGACACTGGAAGAGAAATCCACAGGGAATTTTCAGGGAACCGCTGGATTTGAAGAATTCAATTTCCTTGACTGCTCTGCCGAGCTTGGTTTCACACTGCTTCAGGAAAGCACAGGAAACGGGTTTATGACAGAGGCTCTCGGTGCAATTCTTGATTTCGGATTCAGCTGGATGGGAATCAACAGAATACATGCAGGTGTTCTTCCGGAAAACACCCCTGCGGTGAATCTGCTTCAGAGGCTGAATTTCAAGGTGGAAGGCATTCTGAAACAGAGTGTGTTTTTCAGAGAACGGTTTCATCACCAGATGATTCTGGCTCTGCTGAAGGAAGAAGTGGAGAACTGATGTCTCAAGATTTCTACAACGGCTTTGCCGAGTGCTATCACCGTCACCTTGAGGTGAACAGAAGGGGGGACATCCGGTTCTACACTGAACTGGCAAGAAAAGCAGACGGGGCAGTTCTCGAGATCGGCTGCGGAACAGGCAGAACACTTATTCCAACCGCCACGGCAGGTGTGCAAATCTCAGGACTGGACATTTCAGAGGACATGCTGAGACACTGCAGGCTTCTGCTTAAAAAAGAACCTGCTGAAGTTCAGGATCGTGTGACTCTTTTCCGTGGAGACATGGCTGATTTTCAGCTCAACACAAGGTACAGAATGATAACCACACCATTCAGACCGTTCCAGCACCTGGCAACAGTGGAAGAACAGCTCTCGGCACTCAAATGCATCAAGGATCATCTGGAGCCGGGGGGAACCTTCGTTCTGGACATTTTTGATCCTGATCTCGAGATACTTACCGACTACGACAGAACAGACGAATTCGGAGAGGAACCTCCATTCCAGCTCCCTGACGGAACCTCTGTTACTGTGAGCTACAGAACTGCATCTGTTGATCCTGTAAATCAGATTGTTCACTGCGAGATGATCTTCAGGAAAACATCACCAGTGGGAGAAATGCATAAAGCAGTGCAGAAATTCATAATGCGCTACACATTCAGATGGGAAGCAGAACACCTGCTCCACAGAGCCGGTTTCAAAGTAAGAACTGTTCTTGGCGGTTATGAAAATGAACCGGTTGGAACAGGAGACCTGGTATTCATATGCGAAAACAGGTAGCGCACCGGACAGGTCAAGGCCCGGTGCGCACAGATACTGTCAGATAGGCAGGAACCAGGTCAGCTTGGCGTAAATGCCATAATCCGGTTCTTCAAAGCTGCCGTTCCCGTCACCGTTGAAAATCGTCTCACCCAGGATGTAGAACATGCTGCCTGGCCGATAC
>CAYLRO010000045.1:0-1395 GCA_964386635.1 uncultured bacterium
TCCGGATATCAATGAATCAATTAGGGGGATGGCAAATACTATTTTGAACGCCCTGTGTAACCAGCAACGTTACCTGAGGTATCTACCTCATTACAGTTGACTGGTTCACACAGTTGTTCTGAAAATATTTCTTTTCTTGATTACCTGAACCAGTTGGATAAATGATAATGAGCAGAAGGCCTTGGCACAATATGATTATTCTCCGGCATATCTATACAGTTTTGCTCAGATATTCCGGAAATCTCGTATCTTTCACTTGTCGCCAAGATTTGTTGCAGGAGGGAAAGGGCAGTGATTACCCTTCTTGATATCCCCTGTTTCATTTGGACATCAGCTTCACCCGATAAGTGTATCAGAAAGTCTGCTGATCTTTTTCGGAAACGGCTTCTCAACCAGTGAAGAATACTTGAACACGACAAAACACTATATCATGCAAATACCGGCTCGGAAGAATCAACCGGAGTATAGATTGAAATATGGGAATGATGTTCTTTTTCTTCAAAGCTACCCCCGTTAGGAGGTAACTTTTTGCCCGGTAATGATCCCAGACCAATACAGCTTCAACCAGGTGAATACTGCGCCGGGTATGTTTCCCGGCGACGTAGGAATCAGCTTGAGATTGTTTGTATCACCAAAAGGCGTACGAAATACTTTTCTCATGTCAGCTTGAGGTGTGGCGAATACTATTCAGAACAATCTGAATAACCTGCACAAGTATCACTGAAGCCAAAGCCAAAGTGCTTGTGACAGGTTCATTCAGTGGTTGAACTATGTTGCCTTATCTTCTTCACAATCCTCAGAAGCTTTAGCGCTACTTTGTTGCTTATTGTCTTCACATAAATAAAACAACTGGTGCACAATTAGTACTGCCAAAGATGCAGCCTTCTCGTTTAATCCTGATTCTGACGCTACTCCATGTGCAACACTGTTCCTAGATGCCTCGTTCTTACTTTGAGTAGGATCGAACCCAGCAAAATAAATATCTTCCAAGTAGCTATTGAATTTCTCTGGAAGAAGTAAGGATTTGGGCAGCTTTAGCCGTGCTTCAACGGCAGTTTTTGATAAGAATTTCGGTTTGAATTTAGGATTTTCGCTCCGCATTTTCTGATATGACCTTAGAATCCCCTCAACCCTTGGCATCAGCACGAGAGTAGTAGAGAGGTAATCAGCATTCCTAAAGTGGTCAATAGCTTTCTCAAGGACATTTGAGTGATCAGAAAACACACCCTTTCTCTTCCATGAAGCAAGCCATGAATCGCATTTCTCAAGAATTCTTTTAGTTATCTCACCTTGGAGAATGTCAGGGCTACTCCCATGCCGAACTTGGTTAATCATGGAGTCAAGAATCGAGTTTCCCAGGCCGGAAAATGGGAACCACTGGGGTGAGAAAAGTAA
>CAYLRO010000045.1:1405-18400 GCA_964386635.1 uncultured bacterium
CATTCCCTATCAGTCATTGAGAACCGATTCTGGTAATTAACATGTGATATCATTGCGGCAAAATGAGTTGAGATATCAGGAGGGCGGATGTATTGTGGAACAGAAAGCAAGGGGCCAAAATCAAAAAACATTCCTCTTCGCCAGCCAAGGGTGAAATAAAACACTAAGCCACAGGTCTTGGGAATTTCAACACCCCCAAGATCCATATCAAGGATATCAACAATATCATCCTTCTGTAATGGATCCCCCTTCTCACAGGGTCCTGCAATCTGGGCATTGATAACAAGAGGAATTTCGTTCCAATACACCTTTGCTTGAGATGGGGTTTCAAACAAGGCCAGAAGACATGAAACATCGTTAGGGGAAAACTGCTCTTCAGTATGACGAGCGACTGCGAGAATAATTGGATTCATGATTGCCTCAAGTTTTGTGATGAACTCCTGGCCATCTTCAGATGAAGTAAACTGAGAGAATTGGGCAAGAATCCTTCCGTCCTCGGTTCGCTGACCAGCAGCAAACGCACAGATTTGATCTTTTACCTCAACATCATACGGCACTGGCTTATAATCCTTTCCTTCTGACACTACTTAATCCAGCAGCTTGTATCCGTTACTCCAACGATCAGCGAAACCAGCTCTGTTTACCTTTACCATGAGCCTAAACAGCCGTCTGGTCCATGCTGTGGTTGAACTTTGCTCGTGCTAGGGTACATCATTTATCATCATCTGCCTATGCAAATTTAGCGGTTAACTTCTTAGTTGTGTTCTGTTGTCCTTCACTTTGGATTTTCATTTCATTCTCTTTTACTTCGAGTATTTCTAACACCATTCGTGCAAATGCATCAACCCTTGGAGACTTCATCGTCGAGACACCTTCTAGGATTTTGTGAATCGTATTTCTATCAAGCTCCCAGATTGTGAGTGCCGTGTAAATGCCATGAACTGTGAGTATGTCCTCAATTACTTCCTGTTGAGCGTCTTGTAGCTTTACAACTGTTTGCTCAGCATTAGCTTTCCCCGCTTCCAACTCACCTATTATCTGAGTGTACTCTTGTTTTAGTGTTTCTATTTCTTGACTTGCTTCCACCCTTGCTAACTCGGCCTTAACAGTTACCAGTTTCTTTATCTCCTCAGGATCGTACAAGCTCTTTGCAGTATTGTGAATGCTCTGCATGTACTCAGCATGAGTTTTCATTGACTCAAATACATTACTTAGACCTTCTGTTGTATCTTTAAGGTTTTTTACGGATTTGCCAATCCAGAAGACATATATCCAAATACCTACTCCGGTGATAATACTTACAATTTCCGTAGTTCCCATAGTGCACTCCTTGTATGTTCAACAATCGCTTGAGCTGCTTGGCGGACTTTACCGTAACAACTTTTTCTTTCCTATTGTAACTCCTGTGAGCCTGCTGCACAAACACTTTTGCTTTTACACCCGCCAAGTCTGCTCCAAGCGCATGTTATGTGGAACTCTGATTCATTTTTTCCTATCGGTGAAGCAAAACGTACATTTTCGCAGTAATACTTTATGTGGGCATACAAAATACTTCCGTACTGAAAAAGCAAAAGGCCGAGTACCTCCCGCGGGGAAGAAACACCCTCCATCAGGTCTTCGAGCATCATTTTACCGATTTTTGCGACAGGTATGAGGATGAGTATGCCGATAAATTCGGGAAGTTTCGCCTAGAACGGATCCAGGCTGTTGGAGAACACTTTCTCACCTGCGGTGACTACCGGCAAGGAATAGCCCGTATCCGCTGCAGTAATCCGGACTGCGGGTATGATTATTTTAGGCCTTTTTCCTGCAAGGGGTTTTATCTTTGTCCCTCCTGCAGTCAGAAAAGGACCCTTCTTTTTGCCGAACACATCAATGAGGAAGTACTCCTCCATCTTCCGCATCGTCAGTTCGTCTTTACATTCCCAAAAGCTCTGCGGGTGTTCTTCCGTCATGATAGAAAGCTCTTCGCAGAGATATCAAAAATGATATTTGCCATGATCAGCGATTTCTACAGGGCAGTTGCCGGTATTGAAATAGACACCGGAATGGTTATTGCCCATCAAACGTTTGGGGATATGCTCCGCTGGAATCCTCATTTTCATGCCATTTTGCTTGAGGGTGGCTTTGATGAGGATGGAACCTTTGTCTACCTTCCCTTCTCAGGTCTCGAAAAAATGACCGAATACTTTAGACGCACCGTCTTGCGGTTCTTCTCCGAGAGAAAGCTCCTCTCCGAGCAATTTTCCCGGAACATGCTTTCCTGGAAGCACTCAGGCTTCAGTATAGACAACAGCGTTCGAATTCTCGATGAGAGCTCCCGTGATAGCCTTGCCCAGTATATGGCCCGGCCTCCTATATCCTTGAAGAAGATCCACTATGAAGGTTTTAAGGGTCGGGTGCTCTTTCACACTCATTACAACGAGTATTTCAAAGAAAACGTGCATATGTTCAAGGCCTGCGATTTCCTGGCGGAACTCACTCAACACATCCCTCCGAAGGGGGTGCAGCTGATACGGCGCTACGGATTGTACTCTTCCCGGATCAAAGGTGCCTGGGAGTCCATGCCGCATGTTGCCGAACGTGCTCCAACCGGCTGGAAAATGCAACACAATAGCCAGATGGGGACTTCGAATCCTGAAGATTTCGAACCTTTCGCGAATACAGACTTTTCCGAGGACTCTCCTGATGCACGCGCTTACAAGAAGGCATGGGCCCGATTGTTGTCGAAGGTATACGAGATAGATCCTATGGTCTGCCCCAAGTGCGGATCGGAAATGAAGGTGATAGCGATAATTCAGGAACCGGATGAAATCAAACGCATTTTACGGCATCTCGTAAAACAGGGGAGACCGCCGCCTGGATTTGATCCGGCTTCTCTGAATTAATTATCCTTTCTCATGCATCGTTCGGCGGGTGCGATGTGTTATTTTGCCCAGTGCTTTCAGTTCATTATGGGTTTGTTTTGGTCTATTGGCACGGTTTGAAGGATTTTGAAGACCGACATGGTGGGGCTGTTCGTTACAGAGCGACGATTTCTGCCGATTTTGGGCGGAAGGTCCCCATTTTCCCCTGTTTTCGCCTTGACGCCTTGGATCACTTTTCCTATCATTAACCACTTAGATTTACGATATCAGTTTGAGATAATGGAGCTTATAAAGAGTTTAAATATTACTAAATTAATTGCCATGCATGATTTAAATTTAGCTTCAATATATTGTGACAGAATATACCTATTAGACAGAGGAAAAGTTTCGGCAAATGGAACACCTAAAGAGGTACTAACCAAAAATTTAATAGAGTCCATCTATGGTATTGAGGTAGAGATTGAACATAATCGTCAGACTGGACATTTGAGTATTATCTTTCTAGGGTCTAATCAAAGAAAGCCTGTTATATGGTAAAATATTAATATGAATGAGAATTCTAGTATGGAAAAAAGTTATAGCAAAGATGACAGAAAGCTTTGGCATTCTCAAAACTTTCTAAAAAACCCAGAGTATGTTTCCTCATTAGTAGATAAAGCAGATATTAATTCTAATGATACAGTTGTAGAGATAGGTTCTGGTAAAGGAATTATTACAGAACAGTTAGCGCAAAAGGCGCAAGAAGTTATAGCTATAGAATATGATAAGAGTTTGGCTGATGACCTAGAAAGATCATTCGCTGATTACTCTAATGTTGAAATCGTCCAGGCGGATTTTATAAGATGGGATCTACCTAGTCGTCCCTATAAAGTCTTTTCAAATATTCCGTTCAACATGACAGCTGATATTGTAAGTAAACTTTTAGAAAACAATAATCCCCCAGAGTCTACCTATCTCATAATGCAAGACAAAGCAGCAGAAAGATTTATAGGAGAGCCAGTTGGAGATAATTCTCAAACCTCTATACTACTAAAACCGTTTTTCGATATGGGTATAGTTTCCAAAATCAGTAGAAATCAATTTGAACCAAGTCCTAACGTAAATACTGTTTTAGCAAAGTTTGTTAAAAAAGAATACCCTTCAATCAAATATGAGAATCAGCAAGAGTATAGGGACTTTGTTATTTATGGATATAACCAATGGAAACCAACAATACTTGAAGCCTTTGACGAGGTTTTTTCATATAAACAAAGTAAAATCATTAGAAAAAACTTTGGGGTAGGAGGTATGAAGCCATCACAGCTAAATGTTGAACAATGGGTAAAGATGTTTGAAACTTATAAACAATATGTCCCAAATTTTAAAAAGGAGAAGGTGAGAGGTGCAGAAAAGAGACTGGAACGTAAACAGAGAGGTTTAGAAAAAAGGCATAGAACTAGGAGAAAGTAGTGCACAGAAACTTAGATACTAGAAAGCTTTTCCCAAAAATGGTATTATTATCTTGTTAATACGCTAAGTTGCTAAGAGAACAATAGCCTTTTAACCTTGCAAGTTCTCTATTTGCCTTTATAGCCTGGTTCAGAATTTTCTTTGTTTCAATATCAATCTTTGGAGGAAGATGTGTCAGATCGTTGTTTGGTTCATTTTGCCTACTGCTCATTTCATGTACATTATATCATATTTTTTGTACATTACAAGCTTTTCATGTACATATCGTGCACATAACAATGATTAGACTGAGTCTATCTATACTGATAAGTGCTGTGGTACTTAGAAGATTATTAGGTTTATGGGCTGAGTCAAGGGATTGTACTTGTCTTATGTAGTGTACATTTGTATACTTATGCTGGGGAATCAGGTGGATAGACTGAGTCTATTTATGCTGGTTAAGATGGTTGGAATGTTATTGTCAGGAAGCTTACAGGAGGAGGTGGCGGCTGGAGGGCGCCATGTATAATTTGGTTGAGTTTGGTGATTATCTGAGTGAAAGGGAACTTGTTCAGGAGAACAGGATTCCCTTCTTTGTTAAGTGGGTCAGGTGGTACCTGAGTTCAGGTGCTGGGGATGCTGAGGAGTTCTCCAATTTCCTTATCGCCTACGGGAAAGCTGAATGGCAGGTCAGGCAGGCGCTTGATGCTCTTAAGATCTTCTCTGTATGGTCAGGCGATTCGTGTTTTTCCAGAAAATTTGGTTCCACTGCAGAAGTTATGAAGAAAGTACTAAGGGTAAGGCATTATGCATTGCGTACGGAGAAGTGCTATCTGTATTGGTGCGGTAAATTCCTTTCCTTCTGCGAGAGTGCGGGTTTGGATGAGAAATCGTCAGGTGCGTTTCAGGAGTATCTAACTCATCTTGCACTGGTGAAGCATGTTGCCGCGTCAACCCAGAATCAGGCATTCAATGCACTACTTTTTCTGTTCAGGCATGTCTGGGGGATTGAACCTGAGGGCATAGATGCAGTGCGCGCCCGGAAGCCTTCCAGGATCCCGGAGGTGCTCTCCACCCTGGAAGTGAAAGCAGTATTGGATAAGACTCGAGGTGTTGCCGGTCTTGTTATCAGGTTGATCTACTCATCCGGTATAAGGTTGTGTGAAGCATTATCGGTCAGATTTAAAGATGTGAATCTTTCCAGCTGTTCCATTCTCGTGAGAGGAGGGAAGGGAGACAAGGACAGGGTAACCATCATGGGCAGGAATCTGGTCACTGATCTGTCGGAGCATATGGAGCGTGTTGCTGAATCCTGGCAGACAGGAGGTCCCCCTGTTTCGCTCCCTGCAGCCATTGACAGGAAATTTCCCGCTGCCGGGCAATCACCTGCGTGGCGATACCTCTTTCCTGCCAGAAATCCATCAGTTTCCCCGTATACCGGGAAACTCGCCATCCATCACATGCATCAATCAACGGTTCAGAGAGAGATGCACAGAGCTGTAAAAGTATCCGGTATTGGAAAAAGAGCTGGTGTTCATACACTCAGGCACTGCTTTGCCACTCACCTGCTGTTGTCCGGAGTGGATCTGTGTGAAATACAGGAACTGCTTGGACACAAGAACCTTGAAACGACAAGGGTCTACATTCATGTGGCTAAGGGATTAAGAAATACAGTACAGAGTCCGTTTGATATGATCTGATCCATGTGAAACAGGAAAGGTGATTCCGTTAACCAAATTGATCGCTCAATGACAAGAATCAACAGAGAGACTGCCCTGAAGATCGATTAGCGATCGTTTACCTCCCCTGTGAAAAGGTGGCCTTACCGAAAGAGGCTTTGCAGAGAAGGGCTTCTGGATGGTTTTTCCTCTGGTCAATCTGCGGTCCTCTATTGCGTGCCTGGTTATCCAGGTGTAATTGCGATCCTTCACGGAACCGCCTGGATTGCTGTCTTCCAGTTTGAGGAGGATCCCTGCACTACCTTTCGGTGAAAGACCGGTCACTTCCACAGTGGTGTGTTTCCAATGAAATCAACAAGGTTTCCGACTTGTTCATTGCAATCTCCTTTCTCTGTATTACCACATTAACGGTGTTCATTTTGTATCGGATATACACTGCATCTTTCTATTACCCATACTTGCTGCGCGCCCCTCATATACTGTTCGTATTACTTGGGCCAAGAGTTTGCCTGCACCTTCCTTCTGACGGCACTTCGCAATACCGCCCTTGGTATTCCGTTAGTTTCGTGCATTCGAAAACTGCCTGTCATCACGGACCCCCAGAAGGACTTGCACCCTCGAAGTCACATTTTCACTTCCGTGAAAGAACGATATTCTGCTGACCTGAAGTTTACCCGGTTCGCTTGCCGGCTTTCAGCCGGGACACATGGATCCAATTCATTTTTCGCCTGCTGGCTGATAACTGCCAACCCCCTCCCTCCGCTGCCGATCCTTTTATGTCCACGGTACAACAGTTGTTCATGGATCGTTGTGCAGTTTTCCTCACAGTGGGTTAATTCAAATAGTTTTCTTCCTGCTGCTGCTTCTTCCTGATTACTCCGATGGAAAACAGTTCTTCCCCTGTCTTCATTGAGTACTTCAGCAACAGCAGGGCAGATGGCAGAAAGACCTGTGAGTATTCCTTCGAAACCGGTGAAATGATTGAAACCAGCAGGAATTTCAAACCAGTGGCTAACTGCAAGGAGCAAAAAGAGAGCAGTTTCCGTTGCAAAAACAACCTGAATAGCTCTGTGTTTGTTGAAGGTGCCGAACCAGAGTCAGAAAGCAGTAACAAAGAAAGAGGGCCCCGAAAGGCCCCCTGAGACAATTACTGTTCTATCCTATGGGCAGAACAATCCTGCCTTTGTCCTCATTGAGAACCTCGGCAGCGGCGAGATAGATAGCGGAGAGACCGCATAATATTCCCTCAAAACCTGTGAAGTGGTTGAATGCATCAGGCATTTCAAACCAGTGTCCCACTGCTAGAAGCCAGAAGAGAACTGTGAGGGTGAAGAACACTGTCTGGAGCGCTCTGTTCTTGCGGAATGTTCCGAACCAGAGCCAGAATGTGAGAAGTCCCCACATGAAGAGATACCAGCCCATGAAGACCCTGTCGGCTCCTCCTCTCAGTATCATGAACACAAGAGTAAGCCAGAAGCATCCGTAACTTGTGAATGCCGTTGTTCCGAAAGTATTGCCTTTCTTGAACTCCATTATCCCGGCGATTATCTGAGCCAGCCCTCCATAGAAGATGCCCATGGCCAGGATCATTGTGTCCATTGGAAAGAATCCTGCATTGTGAATGTTAAGAAGAACCGTGGTCATTCCAAAACCCATGAGACCCAGAGGGGCGGGATTGGCCAGTTTGTTTTCAGTCATGGTATCCCCTCCTGTTAAAAAGGGAGGCGCGTTGCGCCTCCCTTTTTGCAGTTTATCCTACATACCGTACTTGTCTATGATGCCCTTTTTATCCAGACCGAGAATGCCGTATTTCTCGCCAACCTTTTTAAAGGCTGCAACGGCTTTATCAATGTGCTCTTTCGTATGGGCAGCTGACAGCTGAACCCTGATCCTGGCAGCACCTGCAGGAACCACCGGGAAGAAGAATCCGATCACATAAATACCCTCGGCATACATATCACGGGACATGTCATTGGCAAGCTTGGCATTGTAAAGCATCACAGGAACGATAGGTGTGTTTCCGGGTCTCACACAGAGCCCTGCTTCCTCGACGCCTTTTCTGAAGTAAGCGGCATTCCACTCAAGCTTATCTCTTAGTTCTGTGTTGGTTGTTACCAGATCGAGAACCTTGATGGAAGCATTAACAATCGGGGGAGCCATGGAGTTGGAGAACAGGTAGGGTCTGGCCTTCTGACGGCAGAGCTCTATGAGTTCCCTTCTTCCGGATACGCAACCACCTGAAGCTCCTCCAAGACCTTTTCCGAAAGTTGTTGTTATCAGATCCACCTTGTCAATTACATTGAAGTGCTCGTGGGTTCCGCGGCCTGTTTTGCCGATGAAACCTGAAGCATGGGACTCGTCAACAAGGATCATAGCACCGTACTGGTCACAGAGCCTGCACATCTCATCAAGAGGAGCCAGATCTCCGTCCATGGAAAAAACGCCGTCTGTTACTACAAGGACATGACGCTTGTCAGAGTGAAGCTGAAGCTTCTTCTCCAGGTGCTTCATGTTCATGTGCTTGAAAGTGTCGTACTGGGCAGAACAGAGCTTGATTCCATCAACCAGAGAGGCGTGGATAAGTCTGTCTGCAAGGATCAGATCCTCTTCCTCCATGATTGCTTCGAAAACTCCGGAGTTGGCGTCCATGCAGGAGGGAAAGAGGAGAGTATCTTCCATCCCCAGGAACTCAGACATTCTGTCCTGAAGTTCTCTGTGGATATCCTGTGTACCGCAGATGAAACGCACGGAACTCATTCCGTAGCCTCTGCTGTCCAGACCCTCATGTGCGGCTTTTACAACCGCAGGGTGGCTTGAAAGACCGAGATAATTATTGGCGCAGAAATTGAGAACCTTCTCCTGTGGAGCACCTTCCGGATACTCAACTGTGATTTCAGCATCCTGAGGGGAACAGATGAATCTCTTCTCCTTGTAGATACCCTTGTCCTTAATTGCCTGGATAGATCCCTGAAACTGCTCTCTGGCTTTGCTGGTATATGCCATCTGCTTCTCCCGTCAGCCCTGGAATCTGAGAACAAGTTTACATATCTTGTTCACAGTGTCAAAGGCTTCAGGTGTAGCCTCGTTGTCCGGCAGGCTGATCTTGTATTTCTTCTCAAGGAATACTTTCAGTGAGACCATTGAGAAACTGTCTACTATTCCACTTGAAATAAGGGCGGTATCGTAACCCACCTCGTCGTCATCGTCCTCGTCCACATACTCATCGATAACGTATTCCAGGATCATATCCTTCATTTCTTTACCCATTACAGTTCCTTTCCTAGTCGTCCTCAAGTGTTGAGAGGTCTCCAACTTCCTGACCCCATTCAAGCGCCTTCAGATACCTTCTGAGTATCTTGCCTGAGCGGGTCTTTGGAAGCTTCTTGCTGTACTCTATCTCCTGTGGCATTGCCAGAGGTGAAAGCCTTTTTCTGATAAAGTTCATTATGCTGAGTTCAAGATCGTCAGAGGGTTCGTAACCGGGATTCAGTGTAACGAATGCCTTGACGACCTCCATGTTAACCTCGTCCGGTTTGCCGATTGCAGCAGCCTCAGCAACAGCTTCGTGCTCAACAAGAGCTGATTCTATCTCGAAGGGGCCAACAAGGTGACCGCCGGTGTTGATCACATCATCATCACGGCCTACAAACCAGTAATATCCGTCCTTGTCGAAACTGGCTCTGTCCCCGGAGACATACCAGAGAGATTCATCTGTACGAAGGTCTTCCGGCCTGGCATCCGGTGCAGCACCTACGAACTTGCTTCTGTAAATCTCCGGTTTTTTAAGATAGGTTCTGAACATTGAAGGCCAGCCGGGTCTGAAGGCAATCAGGCCTACAGTACCAGGCTCTGTCACAGGCTTGTGAGTATTAAGGTCAAGAATTCCTGCAGTGATTCCCGGGAAAGGTTTTCCCATTGAACCGGGCTTGATTTTCATTCCAGGTAAGTTGGTGATCATCATTGCGCCGGTTTCAGTCTGCCAGAATGTATCCAGGAAAGGAAGACCGTAAACCTTTTCACTCCAGATTACTGCTTCGGCATTCAGCGGCTCTCCTACAGAAGCAAGATGTCTCAGACTTGACAGGTCGAACTTCTTCACCATCTCCTCACCGTCACGCATAAGCGATCTGATAGCAGTAGGAGCAGAGTACCATACACTGACTTTGTTGTCCTGAATAAACTGATACCATGCTGCTGAAGTAAATCCGGAATCAAGAACACACTGTGTTGCTCCCAGGCTCCATGGGCCGATGATTCCGTAGCTGGTTCCTGTAACCCATCCCGGATCAGCTGTGCACCAGTAAACATCGTCCTCTTTGAGGTCAAGAACCCATGATGTTGTAAGTGCCTGGCCCCATACGGAACTGTGCACATGCTGAGCGCCTTTTGGTTGACCTGTTGTACCGGAGGTGTAGTGAAGAACAGACGGTGTTTCCGGACCGGCTCTGAATGATTCGAACTCCTCAACACCGGGAGCCTCTTCAACATCAAAGAATATTTCATCATTCTTGAGCTTCTCAGGCTTACCTTCAAGAACAACGATCTTCTCAAGGCTGGGAAGCCTGTCCTGAATCTTCCTGACTTTCTTGACATGCTTCTGTGTGGTAAGGATAACCCGTGTATCAGCACTTGCCAGACGAACCTCCAGGGATTCGTCACCGAATGCGGAGAAAAGCGGCTGAGCAACTGCTCCCATTTTCAGAA
This sequence comes from uncultured bacterium, assembly GCA_964386635.1. Taxonomy (GTDB): domain Bacteria; phylum Fermentibacterota; class Fermentibacteria; order Fermentibacterales; family JCC-6; genus Sabulitectum. Next base: position 12,084 of record CAYLRO010000045.1, read on the forward strand.
TTCCCAGGAATGAGATGTAAAGCCCGGGAATTTTATCCATGAATATGCAGACCCTGTCACCGGGTTTTACTCCCTGTTCCTGCAGGAACCGGGCATATCCATTGGAAAGCACTCTGATGTCGTTGAATGTGTATGTTTTTTTCCTGCCGCCGAATCCCTGCCAGATAAGAGCGGTCTTGTCGCCGTGACCTTTCTCACAGATCCTGTCGGAACACATGGCTCCGATATTCAGGTTCTCTCCTTCTTTCCAGCCCAGGACCTCTTTGGCCACTTCCCAGCTGAAGTCTCTTCTTCTTTCCTCATAGGACCCGATGTTGCTCAAAACAACCTCCTGATCTGTGATGGGCGCCATTGGCACAGCTATACCAGCCGCCGCCGGGCGGATGTCCAAACTACAAACTCCTGCCTGTACAAATAACCGAACTGAGGACCTATGTCTAGACTGTTTCAGAACCTTCTGCAATCACAATAGCGATTGCACATTCGCGGGTGTGAGAGATGGATAAAGGAAGTTTTACTATTCCAAGTTTCTCCGCTTCCTTAAGGGCTTTTCCGTGGAGCTTAATAGAAACCGCACCGGTATCAGTACGCCTGACAACCTCCACATCCCTGAATCGAAGGCCGGAAGACAGACCATGCCCCAGAGCTTTGAAGACAGCTTCTTTGGCAGCAAATCTTGCAGAGAAATTCTCCCAGAAGCGGACCTGAGATCTGCAGTATTCAATCTCGTCAGTCAGGAAAAGCTCTTGAACAAGCTCATCATTCAGTTTATCCCTGAACTGCTTTACATCCACCAGATCGATACCCACGCCGATGATCATTCAACACCTTCCTGAACCGTTACGGTTTTGGGGCCGTCCGCTGTAATCTCCAGATACTGTACAGGCCCTCCATAGTGTTCCGAAAGCCCTGTATCGATCATAACCACCCTGCCTGCAAAACGAGTGCCTATCCCCTGAATTCTCACTGTATGGCCTATAACGGCAAATGAAGCACCGGAAATCTCCAGCGCCTGCTCTAAAGACCTTTCTACTGCAGAACCTCTGTCAACTGCCCACCCTCTGAACCACAGGGGTCCGTCTGAACCTCTTGCTTCATAGTGTTCCTCAGGAAACAGGATTGCCTTTCTTACAGCATCATTCATCTGCTCAGGTGAATAATCCGAGTACTCTGCAGAAATCCCGGCGTGAAGAAACAGTGCATCGTTTATCCTCATGACTGCGTTGTGTGCCAGAAGCCATTTCCCGTACCTGCCTGTGAGTCTCATGTTCCTTATCATTTCCTTTAAGCCGCCGTGGGAATCTGCTTCACCTGGATGCACATACCTGATATCCCCGGCCAGAAGCATTGATTCGTGGTTTCCCAGAAGAAAATGAACTGCCCCGCCCTGATCGGGAGCCTGCTCTTCAAGTTTCATTATAAGGTCCATTACCTGTCTTGAGTCCGGTCCTCTGTCCAGTATGTCCCCTGTCTGGACAAGATGAGTTTTTCCACCGCACCAGTTCTTTGACTGGTCTATCAGACCGGCGTGTCGGAGAACCATGACGAAACGGTTGAAGTCGCCGTGAATGTCGCCCACGGCAACCACTCTGCCTATGCCGTCCAGATTACACTGTCCGGCAGAGAAAGAGTACAGAAATAAAAGAAGGCTGAGTGTAAAAGCAAATCTCATAAAGATAAAAGCCCCGGCGGACCGGGGCCTGCAACTCTACTTTCCCGACACGGTTATTCCTGTGAAGGATATCCACGGGAATATGGTTGCGCCGTTGTTCACCGTTTCAGAAGAAATGCTCTTTATGGAATTGAACATTTCTTTGATGTTGCCTGCAACCATTGTCTCTGAAACAGGATACTTTATCTCTCCGTTCTCTATGTAGTAGCTGTTCTTGGCCACACCGGAGAAGTCGCCGTTGCTGGCAGGATTCCCGCCGGAAAAGCGGCAGAGCAGAATTCCACGATCAACAGACTTCACCATGTCTTCAAAGCCTGCAGTTCCCGGGTCCACCACATAGTAGTTTCCTGAATTAACTGCTTTCTTCTGTCCGGTTTTGTTTGAACCGTAAAGGCTGAGGAGGAATGTTTTCAGAACACCATTCTCAATAATGGTACTGTTCTCCGCTTTGAAACCGTCCCCTGTGAAGAAGTACCCTCCAGAAAGCTTTTCTGAAAGCGGCATGGATCTCAAAGTAAACCTCTCGTCAGCGATCTTCTTACCGAGAGAATCCTTGAAGATGGAGGTTCCGGTCATGAGAAGATAGTCATTAAGGTGTCCTGTAATGGTATTCACAAAATCACCCAGGCAGTCGGGAGTTACGATAACATCCCCTGTGAAGGTTTCCGGGAGATTTTCAGTTACAGTCTGTTCTGCGGACTGCTTCATGAGCAGGTCAATAGTTCCAAGTTCATTCAGCTCTCTGTCCAGGTTCTCTCCGGATACTCCGGAGAAGTTGAAGGAAGAGGTATTCTCTCCGTCCTTGCTGGTGAACATGGCCACGAAGTTGTACTCTCCTCTTGCAGAGCTGAATTTAACTCCATTTGAATTGGAGTAATAACGGAGCTTCAGTGTGTGATCAAGAATCAGCTGCTCAAGAATCAGAGTGGGATAACGGGTGGAGGTTCTCTTGAGGAACTGGCTCATCCGTGAATACATAAGGTCCAGATCAGGTTCCTGAGGTCCTCTTGAGAAACTCTCCTCAGGCTGATTCTCTGCTATATCCGCTGCAGGATCTGGTTCGCTGGATTCCACCAGGTCACCAAGCTCTGATACAGCAGACTCAATTGATCCTGCATCAGTCTTGTTGATGGATGTAGAGCCCTTTTTCCCTCCCTGGATACCCATCAATCTCAGGTTCACATCGTCAGTGGTTCTCATGAGGGAGAATTCACCACTGTCTACATTCAGCTCTGTCTTCCTGGTGAGAAGCAGGGCGCTCTCGGCCTTGTCCATGCCGGCCTTTATCAGTGAATCAACACAGCTTGCTGCCACTTCCATTTTCTCTGCCATTATTTGCCTCCGATGTTCACTCTGCATTTAACAGCAGGTCCACCCATGCCAACAGGTATAGGCTGTTTCTTACCGCACATTCCCCCGCATTCCCATTTCATGTCGCTGGAAACAGCGGTAACGGTTTTCAGCACATCAAAAGCAACTCCTGAGATTGTCATGTCTTTCAGGGCCCGGCCCAGTTTGCCGCCTTTGATCTCGTAACCAAGTATTACACCGAACATGAACTCACTGGTTGAGTCTGCCTGACCGTTGCTGGATTTCATCAGGTAGTAACCGTCATCTATGGATGAGATCATCTCTTCAATTGAACTCGTTCCAGGGAGAATGGCGGTGTTTCGCATCCGGATAAGGGGCTCATCACTGAACCTGTAACCTCTTGCATTACCAGTTGGCTCCACACCGAATTCAAGTGCGGTTTCCCGGTTGTGCATGAAGCTCTTCAGTACTCCTTTTTCTATAATGGTGACATTTTCAGCAGCGGTACCCTCGTCGTCTACATAGACAGGCACAGGGCATGTTTCACCCAGTGATTCGTTTGCAAAATCCACAAGAGTTATCAGAGGGCTGGCTACTAACTTGTTCAGGTAGTCACCGGCAACTGACCCTCCCCGTACAATGTCTGCTTCAGTTGTGTGACCAATTGCTTCGTGGGAAAGTATTCCTGCAAGATTCGCATCCAGGATGCAGTCAGTTATTCCCGGTCTGGCATGGACACCCTCGGCCTTTTTCAACAGATGTTCATACACCCTGTCCAGTTTGCCGTTGAACTGAGCCGGATCCGAGAGCACGTCTCCCGGCTGCCCTCTTCCACCGAGAGCCTCGTAGATCTCCACAGGCCCCGAAGGGCTGTCTGCAGTAAGAACAGCATAAATTAATGTTCTGGGGATCATTGAGTATGCGCTTGAACCTGTTGAGGTCAGGAGTCGTTTCTCCATGTCCAGGGAGTTCAGCACAACGGTTCTTGATATGAGCTTCGGAAAATTTTTCTCCAGGTATGAATCAATTTCCCTGAGATAGTCGATCAGCTGTTTCTGAGCAGGCGGAACACCTTTACAGGATAGATCCCACTCACCTGAAGCGGCGGAAGAGGGTAATTCACCGATACCACGGCTGACTTTGCCGTTCAGAAAGGCAGCATTCCTTGAAGATGCGGCAATAACCTGCTTCACTGACTCTCCTGTAATCTCGGGACTGGAGGCGAACCCCCATGACCCGTTCATCCAGGATCTTGCAGAAACACCGCTTTCAGATGTTCTGCTGTTTCCCATTATTGTTCCGTCAACCAGAGAAATGCTGGTGTTCCGGTTCTCTTGAGCGCGAAGCTCTGTATACCCTTTGAACAGATTCCTGTAACCGGAAAGATCAAGCGTTTTCATAAAATATCCTTACAGGTAAGAGCAGCAGTAGTCTGTAATTTCCAGGACTTCAACAGTGAACGAAGAGTCCGCCGGAACTTCGAAAGTTTCACCACCGCTTACATGAACAGGTTTGTCTGCACCTGGCAGAGTTACATCAAGTTCTCCGGAAAGTATCTCCATAATTTCGTGGGAGGAGGTTCCGAACTGATAGCTTCCGGGAAGCATTGCCCCCAGTGTTTTTTTCGTACCGTCTTCAAAAACTACGGTTCTGCTTGAAACCTTACCATCAAAGTAAAAGTTAGCCTCTTTTATCACGGTAACATTCTCAAACCTGCTCATTGCCCCGCCCTTCTGAAATGTGAATGGGTGTTATTGTATTTTAATGTAAATATATGCAGAATTCGAAATTCCGCTACTTTCAGTAACCTGTTTCCAGATTGATCTTCCCCTTCTCACTGTCGCCGTCCGCTAACGCCAGAATCATGGCGGCAAGATGCTTAAGGCGTTTTCTTTCCAGCTCTTCAAGCCCGAAAGCACCACCTCTGTGAGGACTCATTACCACATTGGGTAAAGAACCGAAATCAAAGGAGGATGGCATTGTGCAGCTTCTTGAATCTTCCGAATCCGGATAGTTGTACCACACATCAAGACCCGCTCCACCGAGATGTCCCTTTTTCAGATAATGGTAGAGCGCTTTTTCATCAACAACCGGGCCTCTGGCAACATTAACCAGCACAGAACCGGCAGGCAGGAGAGCCAGCTCCCGCTCCCCAATAATGCCCCTGGTCTCCTCTGTTAGTGGAAGTGTGACATGAAGAATGTCTGTTTCAGCCAGAATGTTCAGCATATCTTCCGGTGTAAACAGCCCTGGAGCAGGAGTTCTTCTTATTCCCTTTACGGAAGCTCCCATGGCTGAACAAATCTTTCCCACCCTTTTGCCTATGGAGCCCCACCCGAGAACAAGCACCCTGGAGTTCTCGATTATCCTGCCTTGAGAGCGGTATCTGGCAGTCCAGTCACCGATCCTGAGAGCCTGATCAGCTGGAATGATCAGTTTAGAAGCAGCAAGCATGAGAGTGATGGCCATTTCAGCCGCGGCAACAGCATTGTGATGAATGTTGTGAAGGGTTACCCCTGGAAAGTTTCTTACCGCTTCCAGTGTTATGGAAGGAACTCCTGCCCAGGGTATCACCACAGCCCTCAATCCCCTGCAGAGAGACAGTTCATTTTCCGTTACTCTTCCCCCTGCAAGTACCTGACAGTCAAGAACAGAATCGATCTTTCCAGAGGTAATTGAAAACCTGTCACCTGTAAGCTCACGAAGACGATCCAATTCCTCTGTGGAATGCTCACCCTTAAGGTGAACCTTTATCATGGCAGCAGTACTACCCTGGAAGCACAGCTGAAAGAACCGTAACCAGCCTGAACAAGATAGAGCCCGGAAGCCCTGCCCTGACTGTTCCAGAATGCTGTGGCAGTGTTTGGCGATTGAGCAACAGGAACCAGAGTCTCGCAGATTCTGCCCTGCATGTCATAGACAGCAATCCATGGCATGTCACCAGAAGTTCCGCCGGACCATTGAAGAGTAAAGACGCATGTTCCACTGAAAGGAGATTCAACCGGTGTGACGGACAAAGCCAGCTGATCACCGGCCTGCATGTCGATACCTGTAATCCCGTTTGCAGAGAACGAGTACTGAGTACCTCCTGTGGATGAAACTGAAGCCACCACAAGAATAACCTGGTCCTGAGGATCTGTAAGACCGTCTATCTGAAGCACTCCGCTCTGAGTTGTCAGATCAAGAGGGAATTCAGTAACCTCTGCAGCCCCCTCCTGGTGAAGCACCAGAGCCCTCACTTTAAACTGATTGTCATCCGAACCGTCGAAGACAAGGTCGAGAACATCAGAATCCATGTTCTGGAACCTGTAGTAGTCTGTTGCCCAGTGGTTCA
>CAYLRO010000046.1:0-18291 GCA_964386635.1 uncultured bacterium
CGGCACCATGTCAGCCCCTCACGGCCAGATAAGTATTTCAGAGGGACTTGTGCACTATGACAGCCTTCTTATTGAGGTTGCCTCTGACACTATTACCATTGACTTGAATGAATGTTCAATCAGCAATCTGACAATTCGCACCGGAGAAGTGGCTTCAAGTATTTCAGGGAGATTCAACTATTCCGACCTTTCCTGGAATGGTTCAGCATTACTGAGTTTTCAGAACACCGATCTTTCCTCCTGCTTTGCAGGCATCCCGGAAACCGATCTTACCGGTACTCTTTCCTTCTCGGGGTACGGTGTGTCTGACATGCCTGAGCAGATAAGTGCAGCCGGGAATTTCACCAGTTCAATGATTGAATCCTATACGGTTAACAGTCTTTCTTTTGACTGCAATGGAGATCCCTCCGGAATAGAAGGGCAGTTCTCGATTTCTTCAGAAAGAGGATTTCTGGAGTCAGTATTTTCTCTGTCTCTCGGCGATCATTTTGTTCCTGCAGCCTGGAGGGGCAATCTGACTGTGAGCATTCCCGATTTTAGTGAACTGCCGTTTCTGCCTGATCCCTCTTTCAACGGGATCAGAGGCTTTACGGCTGATCTTTCAGGAGAGGGAACCAGTTCTGCTTTCACGGTAGCCGGGGGATTGGGGATAAGCAGTTTTTCAGGAGATGAAGTAAACGCCGAAGGAATTTTCTTCAATGGAGATGTTTCATCTGTGAGTTCTGTTATCACAGCTGTGGGTTCTCTGGAATTCGGAAGTTTGCGAACAGTGGACATGGCGCTGTCTGAGTTTTCCTATGTGGGTTCCTTCACAGGAGGAGAGGGAAGCAGTTCTGATTTTGCAGCTTCAGGAAGAGCTGAAATTAGCGCCGTTTTAAGTGAGGAAGCTATTCTTGAAGGGGTGTATTTCAATGGAGATGTTTCATCTGTGAATGCAGTTATCAGAGGAGCGGGTTCTCTGGAACTGGATAAGTTGCGAACAGATGACATCGAGCTGTCTCAGCTTTCCTATGAAGGTTCCTTCAGAAGCGGAGAAAGTGGTATCGCTGCCAGGGGAGTTCTAAGTGCTGGAGCCGTTGCCATGCTTGATTCACTGGGTGCTGCAGCAAGAGATGCCACTGCTTTTCTGAATGTTCAATATGGAAGAGAAAGCCAGAGCGCAGTCTGCTCTCTTCTTGTGGCAGAAGCAGAATACCAGGGTATTCTGGCTGACTCAATCAGATTTAACGGAGAGCTTGCAGGAAACCGGAACGGAATCACAGGAACAGGAGACCTGGCTGTAGATACAATCCTTGCAGGGGGAGTTCTGTATTCTCTTCACGCAAGTTGTACAGCTGAACCGGGTTCGGTGCATGTGGACAGCATCGGAATAGGTGCTCCCGGAAACCTGAATCTGGGGCTTTCAGGGATGTTCACTTACAATGAAGGCGGGTTGGGTTTCAGCCTTAACGGGATTGCTCTGACCAGAGCCAGGAAACTCAGACTGATTTCCAGAGGAGATATGGAACTGCACACTGATTCATCAGGTGTGTTTCTTGATTCCCTGTGGATTGATCTGCCAAGCGGAGAGATAACAGCAGAAGGCTTTTTTACTGTTGACTCCCTTGAGGTTTCAGCAGATTTGAGCAATGTTGATATTTCATCTCTTACTTCAATGATGGGGCTTTCTGTTCCACTCTCGGGAATACTGGAGATAGACGCTTCCTTCTCCGGTAAAATGGGAGATATTCAAACCGAACTTGATCTTATGGTCGATCACCCCACTTATGACGAATGGGATCAGTCTGACAGTCTTACTCTGAACCTGAGTTCTTCCGGTGATTCTCTGATCATTGATGGCCTCTGGTCCTGGTCTCACGGCATACGCTCCGGTCTTAAAATGGGCTTTGACGGTATCTGGAACAGTGAGAGAACTCTGGATATTGGTCTTTCTGACATTATGTGGCTTGAAGCTGAGCTCACCGGTGTTGGAGACGAGCTTTTCTATCTTCTCCCGGTTCCTCTTAAAACAAGCGGAGCCAGTATTAGCGCCAGAATTGAGTACTGGAGGGACTCAGCAGAGCTTTCTGCAGGAGTATCTTCCCACTTCGACAAATTGTACCTGACCAACCCCGGAATAGAGTTTCCCGGTGTTTCAGCTTACTTTACCTACCCCAGTTTACAGGAGGACCAGAGTTACAACGGAAATCTGATCGTGAATTCCGGTGACGGGCAGCAGAGATCTCTTCAGGCAACTGTTCTTTTTGATGTAAAGGAAGACCTTGGTTTTTCCATGGGTTCTCTTCCTCTAGAGCTTGGAGGATACAGTTTCCAGGCAGACTTCAACAGATGGGAAACTCTTATAGCAGGAGTTGGCTGGATACAGCTCTCCGGCACATTGAGGTCAAACAGCAGCGACATGTCAGCGCGCCCCTTGATTGAAGGAAATATTGGTATTGATGCGGCAACCCTTTCCATGGAAGGCGGCGGTGCATTGGAAGGATCTGCCGGTTCCACCTCTTCCAGTGAAGAATTGCCAATTGATTTGAATATCAGAATTTCCGGAGACAGAAAGATCTGGTTCAGGAACAGCTATTCCAATGTAGAGCTTTCAACACAGATAGATGTTACTACTGTAAGACGCATGTTGTCAGTTGGTGGTGATATCAGGGCGATCAGAGGCGGGATTTCTCTTCTGGGAAGAGAATTCCGAATAACCCAGGGGGAAGTAAGAATTATCCAGACATCACCCCTTGGGATCGAACTGGATATACAGGCTGAAGCAAAGATAAGAAGCTCCGTCAGCGGAGTTGAATACATCATTACAGTGACTGTTACCGGTGATCCTGCAAATCCGGACATTCTCCTTTCAGCAACAGGTCCGTCAGGGGTACTGTCCGAGCGTGACATGGTAACGCTTCTTACTGCAGGCATGACCTATGGCGAGCTGCAGCAGTTCGACAGTACAGCACTGGGCAATGCCGCCGGCAGCTACCTGGGCCAGTGGCTTGCCAGAAGCATCCGGGATGATGTGGGTCTGGATGCCCTGCAGTTCACCCCTGGTTTTTCATCTGCAACAACGTCCCTTGTGGTTGATGCAGGGAAGTATGTTCTGCCTGACTTGTTTGTGAGTTTTTCCAGCGATGTGTTTTCCTCGGAAGCAGGAACAGTTACCGGGCAGTACTTTATAAACAGAAACTTCTTTCTTGAAGGCAGTACGAAAAGCACTATCACAGGCAGTCAGAATCCCTCAGCTGAGCTTCATTACACCTTCAGTTATTAAATCATTAATTATTTAGGTGCGTTTTTGCTGAGGCTTCTGCCTGCGCTGGTGGATTACATGAGAAAAGCAGCAAGCATAAATAGTATTCCAATTTTCAGACAACCACCGGACACCTGCTGATTTCAATCAGTTTCTTCAGATCTGGATGACAGTGACTGCTTACAGGGAAGCTTCTATTCCATGCCTATGTCACGGGCATTGTTCCGGGAAGACTACTTTTGCTATCATACCGTCTATGGCAACAACAGACGAAAAAAGAATAATCTACTCCATGCACAGAGTTTCAAAGATGCATGGTATGAAGCGTGTTCTGAAGGACATATCTCTCTCCTATTTCTATGGCGCCAAAATTGGTGTAATAGGGCTTAACGGTTCAGGAAAATCAAGCCTTCTGAAAATACTGGCAGGAGTAGATGCCGATTTTACAGGGGAAACCAGCTGTGCCGCTGGTTTCAGCATCGGATTCCTTGAACAGGAACCGTATCTTGAACCTGGAAAGACTGTCAGGCAGATCGTTTCAGAGGGAGTTCAGCATATAGTCGACCTCCTTGCAGAATATGAGAAAGTCGGCATTGCTTTCGCAGAGCCGGATGCTGACTATGAAATGCTTGCAGACAGGCAGGCAGGTCTTCAGGATAAAATAGAGACGGTTGACGGCTGGAATCTTGATGCAAGGCTGGACCTTGCAATGGAAGCACTGCGCTGCCCAGGCCCTGACGAGACAGTGGATAACCTGTCAGGTGGAGAACGCCGCAGAGTTGCATTGTGCAGGCTTCTGCTTCAAAAACCGGACATACTGCTTCTTGATGAGCCCACAAACCATCTGGATGCAGAAACAGTGGCCTGGCTGGAAAGACATCTGCAGCAGTATTCAGGCACTGTTATTGCAGTGACCCATGATCGCTACTTCCTTGATAATGTTGCCGGCTGGATACTTGAACTTGACCGGGGAGAAGGGATTCCCTGGAAGGGCAACTATTCTGAGTGGCTTGAGCAGAAGGCCAAAAGACTTCAGCAGGAGGAAAAGGGGGACAGTCTCAGGGCGAAAACCCTTGAAAGAGAACTGGAATGGGTGAGAATGACACCCAAAGGTCAACATGCAAAGAGCAAATCCAGAATAACCCGATATGAGAAGCTGCTTGCAGAAGGACAGAGGGAGAAAATCAAAGAGGTTAAGCTGGTTTTCCCCCCTGGCCCCAGGCTGGGTTCAATTGTCATAGAGGCAGACTCTCTTACAAAATCCTTCGGCGACAAGCTGCTTTTTAAGGATCTCAGTTTTTCCGTTCCCCCTGGAGCAGTTGTGGGGATCGTTGGGCCTAACGGAGCCGGTAAAACAACCCTTTTCAAGCTTATTACAGGGATTGAAAAACTGGATAACGGAGAGTTAAAAACAGGAGAAACAGTAAAACTTGCATATGCAGACCAGCTCCGATCCGGGCTTGATCCCGAGAAAACAGTATGGGAGCAGCTTTCAGGCGGTCTGGATAAAATCAAACTGGGGGAAGCCAGGGAAGTTAACAGCAGGGCGTACTGTTCCTGGTTCAATTTTTCAGGAGCAGATCAGCAGAAAAAGGTAGGGATACTCTCAGGGGGCGAACGGAACAGGTTGAACCTGGCGCTGATGCTGAAAGAGGGTTCAAATGTCATTCTGCTGGATGAGCCAACCAACGATCTGGACGTGAATACTCTACGGGCTCTTGAAGAGGGGCTTGACGAGTTTGCAGGCTGTGCACTTGTGATAAGTCACGATCGCTGGTTCCTGGACCGTATCTGTTCTCACCTTCTTGCTTTTGAAGATGGTGAGGTCATCTGGTTTGACGGTAACTGGAGCGAGTATGCAGAGTACCGGCGTAACAAACTCGGGGCTGCTGCCGACCGTCCTCACCGGTATGTGTATCGAAAACTGGAGAGGTAAGTTGAAAGTTTAAGGGGAGCAGGGCTCCCCTTTTCAGTATGCCTAGAAGAGCCTTCTTATTGAAAGAGCGAAAGACAGGTCGCCTGTATAGCTTCCGGGAAGCTGCTCGTAGATTCCTATTCCCGGGCTGTTTGTGAGAGCAAGAAGGAACTGGTGTCCCCATGTATTGTAGCGGCAGCCAAAGGCGAAGCAGTCTTCCTCTGTACTTTCATCTACTGAAGGGAAGTATTCTCCAAACAGGGCAACCTTCTCGGCTACCTGAAAGTCCAGGCCCAGACCTGCTCCGTTGTTCTCGCGGTATCCGTCGAAAGCATAGTTGATCACAGGCCGCAGCCTGTCATTCAGGAAACTTGCCTCAAGACAACCGGTGGCAATAATCGCACCTTCTCTGTCGTCGGAGACCTTTACGCTGGTGTATCCTGCTTCAACTGCAAAATCCAGGTTTTCCAGGGCATTCATCGTCCATCCTGCAGTGATTGTATTGATGTTTCCCAGCCTGGTGTGGGTGAATCCCAGGTGAAAGTTGTCCTTCGGGTAGTATCGCATCCCGAATCTTACATTTGCTCCGTTATCCAGCCCGAAGAATGAATCGAATGGCTCGTTCTTCAGTGCAGCTCCAAAGAAACGGTGATTCATTGAGAATTCGAAGTCACCGCCGGAAGTTCCCGAAATAGGAGTAAAGAGGTTCAGAAAACTGCCGTTGTAGGACTGACCTGCAGCAATTGCAGTAATTGTTGCGGCTATGATCAGATATTTCATGCCAGGCTCCTTACAGCTCGAATGAAGCAGATTCAGCCCAGACATGTGAGGAAGTGAAGTCATCTGATCCATCTGCTCCGTAAGCGAAAATGAAAGTGTAGGTATTACCTTCTGTCAGCTGCTTGTCATAGATATCACCGGAGTCATACGGAATAGAGAAACTTATATGGGTTTCTGTTGCAGTTTCAGCGCCACCTATTCTGGTTATGTCTCTCGTTCCACCCAGATTTACATCGGAATCGTGGGTAACGGTTCCTGTGCCGAAGTCGTCTCTCACATGTGCATAGCCCTGGTCTACATATCCTATGATAAGATCAGCGTCTTCCATGAAGGAAGTGGGCTCGAATCCAACCGCTATCCAACCTGTTGTTGGAGCTGAGATTGTGATCATGAGGGAATCAGCAGAATACAAACTCTCTCTCCAGGTGAAAGTGAATCCATCAACTGTATATATGCTTTCTCCACTATCTCCCTCCTCAGGTCCGGTAGAATCACCGCAGCCTGTCAGCGCAAAGAGTATTACAGCTATTGTAATCATTGCTCTCATTTCACAGCTCCAGTTCTATTGTTTCAGCCCAGACATGGTATCCCTGAAAATCATCACCATCATCAGGGCCGAAAGCCAGTATCACCTTGTATGTGTGTCCCTCTTCAAGAACTTTATCGTAGCTGTCACCTGAGTTCAGAGGAATGGAGAAACTGATTTCTGTTGTTCCATCAGTTTCATATCCTCCGATAACTGATACATTGTCTGAACCGCCCAGATCGGTATCTGCCCTGTGGGAGATGAAACCGTCTCCCCAGTCATCACTGATATAAACATCCTCCTCCTGGATGTATCCGATAATGATGTTGGCATCCTTCATGGCTGATGAGGGCCCAAAACCCACAGCAATCCAGCCTGTGGTAGGGGCGGACATTGTAATCTCTGCGGTATTGTCATTCAGGTTCCAGCTCATGGTGAAATCCTGGACAGTAATTACACTGCCGGTTTCAATGTCTTCCGGGGCTTCTCCAGCAGCCTCGGATCCGCAGCCCGGTGCGGCAATAATGATAAGCATGAGCAGTGGTGTTATGTATACGTTGAGTTTCATCTTCCCTCCCTTTTCTCACTATGGACTCAATTCCTATAAAGTAAGTATATTTAATTTACAAGTCAATTCAATGGAGGAGGTTTGCCCTAACTTGCTTTATAACCTCTTCCAGCGTTACAGGAAGGGGTTACCATGAAAATCGGGTTTGTAATAATGCTGACAGTTGCTTTCTTTGCCATGGCTCAGGACTGGCAGGAGATTACTGTTGAGGGATTTACTCTCAGATGGGCAACTGTTGCAGGGGATAACCTTGCTGTTGAACTCAATGCTCCCACCACCGGATGGGTAGCCGTGGGTTTTGATCCTACTCAAATAATGAGAAACGGTAATATTATCATTGGTTACGTTGAATCGAAATCTGTTCAGATTCGTGACGACTGGGGCACAGGATCAACCAGTCATGCTTCTGACACCTCTCTTGGCGGTACCAGTGATCTAACAGTGGATGGCGGTTTGGAATCTCTGGGTTCAACAGAGATTTATTTTACTATTCCCCTTGATTCAGGGGATTCTTTTGATAAACCGCTGGAAATAGGAAGTACCTATAACATTATCCTGGCCATGGGGGCCAACGGTGCGGATAACTTTGATTCCCCGCATGTTGCTGCAACTACAGCCTCGATAACTGTTCCGGAACTGGCTCTTGAAGCCTATACATGGGCTGCTGTGAAGAGGATAGATTAGACCGGACACCGGTATTCCAGAATAGAGCTTCAAACTTGAAACCGGGAGATGCTGTTAGCAGAAGCATCTCGCGGTTACATCCGTGGTCTTTGCTGAACTTGAGAGGAAGTCAGCTTTCTAAACAGATTGTGCTTCGTCGCTATGCTCGATCTCCTCAAGGAGGTGTTCTCCCTCTTCTATGATATCGAAGAGACCGATTGTACCAATAAAGGAATCTCCATCTTCAAACCGGGGAATTCCGCTTATTGAAACCGGGATTGCCTCACCGCTGGTGTGAATAAGGGATATCTGATAGGAGCTGCATTCACCCAGGGTTCTGGCTTCCATGACGCTTGCTGCTTTTTCTGCATCCTTTTCTGAAACAAGCTCATAGAAGGTTTTTCCTTCCAGCTCCTCTGCTGGAACTCCAACAATTCTTGAGAAAGCTCTGTTTGCAAACAATATCCTGTCAACAGGGTCGCACATGATTACACCCTGGATAAGGTTGTCCACAACTGTGTTGTAAAGAGACTCGATTCTTCGTCTGTCCTGCTCTGCCCGGTACCTGCTTATAGCCATGGAAATACTGTCACCAAGGCCTGACAGTAAAACAAGATCCCTGTTAGAGAAGACATTTTTCATAGAGTAACTTTGAACAACCAGAACTCCCCACACTCCATGCGAATCTTTGAGGGGAACTCCCATCCACTGTTCACTGGGGCTGCCAACAGATTTTATAGCGCCTTCTCGTGTCATTTTGCTGTATTCATCATTGTCAACAAGAACAGGCTTTCCTGTCATTCGTACATGGTCAGTGAGACTTCCCCGCATGGATTCACTTGAGAGAAAAGAAACAACACCGTCTTCCTGATCAACAGAGTATGGAAAGGAATAACTTCCCGTGTGCTTGTTGTAAAAGGCGAAATAGAGATTAGGTGTGTGAATAACCTTGGACAGTTCGTGATGAATGAATTCAAGGAGAGTCTGAAGAGATTCTGTTTTTACTGTTTCCTCAGCAATTGAATGAAGAACAGAGTAAATGGATTCTGCCTTCTGACGATCAGCAACTTCTTTGAGAAGATTGTTGTTTGACCGTTTAAGTTCCGCTGTTTTTGTTTCAATTATGCTGTGCAGCCTGTTTTGAAGTCTTTTCAAGTCATTCTCAGCACGCTTTTTCTCATCAATGTCCAGCGCTACCACTTCAATGTAGATCAGGTTACCCTTAGTGTCCAGCTGGCTTGTTGCCGTAAGGGAGGCCCAGAAAACTGAACCATCTTTTCTCTTCCATCTTGTTTCAAAGCCGTTGACTATCTTTTTTTCACTCAATACTTTGAGCATTTCGGCTCTGTCATTAACATCAACCCAGGTTTCCGCTATTTCGAGATTGTAAACCTGATGTTCATTTTCATATCCCAGCATTGACACGAGTCCGCTGTTCACGTAGAGGATGTTACCTCCCACTGCAGCTTTGAAAACGCCCACCGGGGAATTTCTGTCAAGACTTTCAAGGCTGTCCGATCGGTGCATAAGAACTTTTTGCACAAAGAGATATTCTGTGACATCTCTGAAAGAGCAGATGTATCTTTTCTCGCTTCCTTCACCGTAAGCAATAAGTCCAACGCGAAATTCTCTGCGATTGCCATCGGAGCTGTAGGCTATGGTGCAGGATCCATTGCATTTTTCCACTTCAACAACCATCATCATCTGAGAGAGGAAGTCCTCACCGCTGACCATCTGGCCGAGAAGATCTGATAAACTCAACTCTGAATTCAGCAGGAAGATATTTCTGAATTCGGTGTTACAGTCCAGGAAGGTAAGTTTGCCGTCATAAACGGCGATAGCAGTTTCGTCATGCTCGCGTGCAAAGAATTCTATGGGGTTCATGTTCAGTCACCTCTACCTTAATGTACAAACTGAAACTGACAGTGAACAGCCCCATGAGTTGTGACTTTACGCTCTGCCCTGGTAGGGCAAACAGCCCCATGAGTTGTGACTTTACGCTCTGCCCTGGTAGGGCAAACAGCCCCATGAGTTGTGACTTTACGCTCTGCCCTGGCAGGGCAAACAGCCCCTGATCTATCATTCGATCAGGGGCTGCAGGTTATCTATTTCTCAGAGTGACATATCTTACTGGCTATTCTTTTTCCCAGGACGATATAGATGCAGGGCTCAACTATCAGGGTCAGCACTGTTGCTGCAGCCAGTCCGAAAATTACGGTAACCGCCATTGGAGCCCATGACTCTGCTCCCTCACCAATACCAAGAGCAAGAGGTGTCATTGCAAGCATGGTTGTAAGAGCGGTCATGAGAATGGGACGAAGCCTTGTGGTGGATGCTTCCACTATGGCGTCTTCCAGTGAGGTCTTTTTACGGCAGAGGGTTTGATTGGCATAGTCAACCATGACAATCCCGTTATTCACCACAATTCCCGCCAGCATCAGCACTCCGATAAGTGACATTACAGACAGAGGAGTCCCGGTGAGTAACAGCCCTATTACCACTCCGATTAATGCCATGGGCACAGTGAAGATGATGATAAAGGGTTCCAGAAGAGACTCGAACTGACTTGCCATGACCATGTATACAAGAAGCGCTGCGACAATTATGGCAATTCCCAGGTACATGAAGGTTTCCTTCTGGTCCTTCATCTCCCCTCCGAATTCAACCCTGAGACCATAGTCATTGTTTTCCTCTACAACTCTCTCAACATCGGCTGCCACTTTATCAAGGCTTCTTCCAGCAACATCACAGGAGATGGTAACACACCTCTGCTGATCCGTTCTTTGAATACTTGTTGAAACAAGTCGCTCCTCAAAGTAACCGAAGTTGCCGGCAGGGGTGCCCATAACTGGCAGGAATCGGAGTTCCTCTCTGGAATCCCTGAGATACTCAGGTATCCTGACAACAACATTGTACTCGTCTCCGCCGTCTCTGAATACTGTTGCCGGAGAGTTACCAAAGGCGTTGCTGATCTCACCTGCCACTGTTGCCGGATGCATACCCTGCAGTGCCAGCTGGGTGTAGTCCTGCCTGAATGTCAGGTCGGGAATCATGTCTTCCAGGGAGGTGGTTGGTTCCCTGACTCCCTCAATCTCACCGATGGCATCGGTTATCTTTTCACTTTCCATGGAGAGGATTTCGAGATCATCACCGAACAGCTTTATCTCTATGGCACCACCACCCATGAAGTTACTGCCTGAAATGTCGTACTCGAATCCCGGTGTTCTATCCAGCAGTTCGCGTATCTTTTCTTCGTATTCCTGCTGACTTGTTGATCTCTGCGTGACAGGAGAGAGTCTGAACATCATTTCCACGGAATAAGATCCCTTGGCTCCGCCGAAGATAGCATCCATTCCACCTGCGCTGCCTATTTGAGAATACAGGGTAAGCAGGTCGCCGTCCTCAAACAACAGGGCCAGCGAATCCTCCAGAGCTTCCACCATTGCAGTTGTTGTGGCCAGATCTGTACCGATGGCAGCATCCATAGCTATCTGGATCATTCCATCGTCATTTGAGGGAATGAATTCTGTTTTAAGAACGCCTATCAGAGCCATTGATCCGGCGAAAATCACACCGGTAGCAATCAGAGTGAATTTTCGATGCTGAACAACTTTTTTGATCACATCGTTGTACCGCTTTTCGAAATTTTCAAAGCGGCTTTTGATTCTGTCCCCCAGAGACCCTTTTTTGTGGTTCGGCACAAGTTTATCAGCAAAGGAACTTAGAAGAGGAACGAGGCTGAGTGCCACAAAGAGCGATACTACCAGGCTGAAGACGATGGTAAGCACCATCTCTCTGAACAGTTGACCGGAAAGACCGGGAACAAAAAGGATCGGAATAAAAACTGCAAGAGTTGTCAGCGTTGAAGCAGTGATTGCCATTCCAACTTCTCCAGCTCCTTTTGTTGCAGCTTCAATTGCTGAATGTCCCATTGATCTATGCCGGTAAATGTTTTCCAGAACCACGATTGAGTTGTCTACAAGCATTCCCACCGCCAGGGCCAGGCCTGCCAGTGAAATCATGTTCAGATCAACATCGAAGAAATGCATTGCTGCGAATGTAACGATAATGGAAATGGGAATAGCTGAACCTGCGATTGCAGCTCCTCTTGAAGAGCGAAGGAAGTAAAGAAGTACCATGAATGCCAGTATCGTTGCTGTTATCCCGGTAGAGGCCAGATTTGAGATAGCCTGCTTGATAAAGTTGGACTGATCATACATGACATACGGAACAACCTGTCCTGAGTATTCTTCTGCGATTTTGTTCAATTCACTCTGAACAATGTTGCACACATTCACAGTGTTTGCGTCGCTTCTTCTCTGAACAAACGCAAAGAGAGAGGGCGTCTGATTCATTCTCACTATTTCAGTTACTTCCGACTCTCCGTCAATCACTTCGGCAACATCTCTCAGGAGTATCGGGCCTGTGGCTCCCATTCCAATAACCAGTTGCTCAAGTTCTGTCAGAGAGGTAATGCTGGACTCTATTCTGACGTTTATCTTCTCTCCGCCGGACTCTATGCTTCCAGCTGGAGAGTCGTTCCTTACCTGTGCCAGTGCACCAACAACCTGGCTGATGGTAATTCCCGCACTTTCCAGCTTTGACGGATCAACTTCAACCTGAATTTCCCGGATAAGACCGCCGGATACTGTTACTGAACCAACACCCTCCTGTCTTGCAAGTCGAGGTTCTATCTCATCTTCAATGAGCTGCCTCAAAGCGAAGTCGTCCAGCACAGGGCTTGAAAAACCAATGAAAATGATAGGCTGCATGGAAGGGTCCAGAGCAAGCACAAGAGGATCGGTGGCATCTTCAGGCAGAGCTGCTCCGTAAAGGTCAAGCTGGCGTCTTATATCAGTTTCTGCAGCTTCCAGGCTGTGCCCCCACTGGAACTCCGCCATGACCACACTGGTTCCACTGGCTGACGTGGAGGAAACCTCTTTGACATTTTCCACTCTTGAGACTGCTTCCTCAAGATATTTGGTTACAAGCTCCTCCATTTCTTCCGGACCTGCACCGGTCATGGTGCTGGCAACTATAACCATGGGGAATTCCAGCTTGGGGAAGAGATCTATACCCAGCTGACTCAGCCCGAAAAATCCAACTCCCACAATGAAAATAAAGATCATGAGGAAGGCGATTCTTCTCCTGACGGAAACGCTGGAGAGGCTCATTGGTTCACCACTTCCACCGGTCCATTCTCGATAACACTGTTCTGTCCCAGAACAATTACCACGTCTCCCGGCTCTATCCCTGAGGTTATTTCCACGTCTCCATGGCTGATAAGACCGGTTGAGATGCTCCTGAGCACTGCTCTGTTATTCTGAACAATGGCAACCTGGTAGCCTTCTCTGGTTCGCCTGAGTACACTTACCGGCAGAACCATGGCATCAGATCTTGTTTCAGTGATTATTGAAACTCTTCCGGAGAACCCCGGACGGAGTCTGAAATCAGGATCGTCAAATCTGACCTCTGCAGAGACCTGACCGCTTACAGGATCAACAGTAGGTGATACTGCTGTGACTGTGCCCGGCACAGATTCGTGATCAAGGGCAGGTACTGTTACATAGGCAGCCTGCCCTGTTTCAAGGCTGAAAATGTCAGATTCAGGAAGCAGAACCCTGGCAACTATCCCGCTGTTACCGGAGATGGATATAAGCGGTGTGGTTCCAGTCATATTGCCCTGCCTGGCCCATACTCTGCCTACTCTGCCTGAGAAGGGAGCTATGATCCAGGCGTTGTCTCTGGTGCTTCGTGCCTGGGTGTATCCAGCCTGTGCCTGTCTCAGCTGTGCTTCAGCCGCTTCAAGCGCAACTCTTGTGCCATCAAGCTCCTGAGCACTCAGGGCGCCTGCATCAAACAGCGATTCCATTCTTGTGAAGTTGGCCCTGGCATTCTCCGCATTTGCTCTGGCAGCACTTACAGAAGCAAGAGCACTTGAGGTGCCGGCATTTACCTGCTGATCCGTGTCCATTTTAACAAGTCGCTGGCCTGCCTCTATTTCGTCTCCTTCTGCTACAAGTACTTCTTCAACAGTACCTGGCATTGAAGCATAGATCAGAGCTTCCTGGGCTCCCTCAAGCCGAGCATTTGCATAGACTTCTGCAGAAATGGTCGACGGCTCCATGATCTGTACCTGTACCCTGACCACTCTTTCTGATTCTTCGTCTTGACCTGGTCCGCATGCAGTGACAGAAATAATCAGCACAAGCAGTGCGATTGCCATTCTGTAGCTAAATTTCATATCCAAACCTCCCTGGACATCCAGTCTCATTTATATCTCAAGAATGCCAAGTGCTCTTGCAAGCATGGCTTCAGCTGTTTTCAGAGAATAGAGTGCTGATGCGTAATTGGTTCTTGCCTGGGTCAGAGCAAGGAAAGCTCCGTCCATGGCAAGTCTGGTTATCACACCTGATTCATAAGATACGGTGGCTATTGCAGCAGCTTCCTCGGCTTGACCAACTGTTGACTGAGCAGCTGCCACAATTTCTCTGGCCTGATCAAGTCCGTTCCATGCAGCTACAAGCCCGAGAGAAGCGTAGTTCTCTATATCCTCTGCTTGAGCATAGGAAACAAGTCTGTCATATCTTGCGGAACGATAACCGCTGTAGTCGGAGATCCCGTTGAAAATGGGGATCTGCAGTGCAGCGGAAGTAGTCCAGTTTCTTGAGTAGTCGTCTCCTGTAATGTCCATGATGTCGTCTACTCCAGCCTGGTAGCTGTAATCTGTCTGAAAAACAAGCTGCGGTGCGAAGCTGGCAGCTGCCATGTTCACCCCGGCGTCACTGAGCTTTCTGAGTTCCTCTGCCTGTGCAAGCTCTGTGCTGGTGGTCTGCATAACTTCCCGGGCTTCCGCAAGGGTTTCCGGAAGCTTGATGGGGAAGGGGTCGCAGAGGTCGCCCTCCAGTGAGACCGGGTGACTCTCCTGGAATCCCATGCTCACAGCAAATGCAGCTGTGGCATTCGCGAGCCCGATCTCAGCTGCTATAGAGTCAGGTCTTCTGTTCTCATAGGCAACCTGGCTTTGAAGCAGTTCGAACCTGCTGATGGTTCCTGCCTCGTACCTGGCTTCAGCCAGTTCGAACCCTTCTCTTGCAATGTTCAGAGCTTCTGTTGCTACATCATTCATCATTTCCGCAAGAAGAACGCCATAGAAGGAACCTATCACATTTGACGCTGCGTCCTGCTCTGCAGCGGTGAGAGAGAGTTCGGCAATATTCAGAGCTCTTGTGGACATGGATGCACCTGCAGGCCCCTGAAGTACAATGGGAACTGTTGCTGATATTCCATAGGAAGAGCCCCACTCTGTTCCTGTTGCAAAGGAGCCCAGGCCCGGTATTGTCAGCTCTGAAATATCGTGGCTTTTCTGGTATGCCAGAGAGAAGTTCACCTGAGGGAGGAACCATGTATGCGCAGTGTTCCTGTCCCATCTTGTACTTTCCAGTTCGTTTCTTGCAGCCTCAACATCTCCACGCTGTTGCAGGGCAGTACTGACAGCCTCCTCCAGCGTGTAGGCTGATGCTCCTGAAACGATGAGCAGAAGCAGTGTGCAGTAGAAAGATGCTGCTTTTTTCATGATTCCCTCTTCCCTGTTCCGATTCCGTCGAAGATCATGGCTGCAATTCTGTCAGCAAATACTTCCGGATCGACTTTCGTGAAAAACTCTCTTTCCTTGATGCGGAATGCTCCATCCATCAGTGAGTTCAGCATGCCCATTACAAGTTGCAGATCTGCATTCCGGTTAATATCTCCCTGTTCTATCGCATTCTGGAACACTGGTTCCAGTCGGCTGAACAGCTTGATTATTCTTGCTCTTGATTCTGCACCGCAGATAAATTTACTGGTTGCCATCATTCTGACCGCATTGGAAAACTCAGGTCTGTTCACGACCTGATCCACACGGCTGATTATGATTCTCTTAAGTACTTCTCTGAAAGGTAATCCTTCTTTCAGGCAGGTATCAACCAATTTGTTCAAAGAAATTTCAACATGATCCACAAGACTTTGATAAAAACCGATTTTGCTTCCGAAATAATAGTAAACCATGGGCTTTGTCACGCCAGCTCTGGCAGCAACTTCATCCATGGAAATGTCTTCCGGCGGTTTTTCTGCAAGTATTGCCAGGCCTGCATCAAGCAGGCTTTGACGGTTATCGCTTCTTTTCGGCATATCCTCGCCTTCCTTCTTACTTACGAGTAAGTAAAATAAGAAGGTAATGCTGATCGTCAATAGATGATGGTTTCGGGAACTTACCCCCCCTTTCCGTGTTTGCCTATTTGTAATAGAATTGATGCCATTACATACGGGCATTCAGTTTCGTATTAACAGGCACTCATAAATGAAAGGTACAGAATGACACTATTCCTGCAGCTTTCCGTAGTTCTGCTTTCTCTGCAGGGAGCAGACATCAGTTTTTCCCTTGATCCAGCTGATGTGGAGTTCACAGATTTTCGTGGAGAGGAAGTTGTTTACATTCCCGGTGGATCAGCTCCATTCGAGAATGGTGACCCCTCACTGCCAGGCGTTAGCTACTCCATGGTAATTCCTCAGGGAACCAGCCTTGAAGATGTACAGGTTGAAATTCTGTCAACTGTTGAGCTTCCAGGCATACACAGAATAGCACCGGTTCTTTCCATTCCTCTTAATGAGTCCATGCCTGTTTTGATTCCTCACTCCGATAACTATTCAAGGGGCTCATTTCCCGCAGTATCTATTCACAACATTAACACCGGTAACAAAACCGGTTTCAGGATTGCCTCATTCAGCTTTGTGCCTTTCACCTGGGATCCGGCAACGGGCAAACTGTCAGTAGTCACCAGTGCCAGGCTCACCACTGTTACCGGAGAAGCCATTGATGCAAGAGAGCTTTCTCTCACTGACAATCAGATCAGAATGGCTACCGGTACTCTGGAGAATCTGGTTCAGAATCCCGAGATGCTTACAGCCTACGCTCCGGTTTCCACAGGTGGCTTTGACGGAGCTCCCTGGGTGGTCATCGCTGACGAATCCCATCAGGAATCCCTTCAGCCTCTTATCGACCTCAGGGCAACGACACACGGTTCCGAATTTGTTACCACTCAGTGGATCTATGCCAATTACACAGGCAGAGACACACAGGAGCAGATCAGAAATTACCTTATCGACGCTTACGAGAACCAGGGTCTTGTTTATGCACTCATAGTGGGTGATGAAGGTGAAACCACAAGATTCTCCATGCTGAATATCGGTGGCAACATAATGGACTCGGTTTCTGATCTTTACTACAGTGACCTGGATGGCGACTGGGATTTCGACGGAGACAGTAACTTCGGTGAGTTGAACGATAACATCGATTACTATTCCGATATCTACGTGGGCAGATACAGCACAAACATGACTGCAAGACTTGAGATAATGGTGAACAGAACGGTTGCATATGAAACAACCGCTCCTGCAGGTGACTGGCAGACAACAGCCGTTCTCTGCGGCGCAGGTCTCTGGCCTGAATCAGGTTACTGGGGTTCTTTCCTCTGTGACTCTGTTGATCTGAGAATTCCCAGTTCCTGGACGGTACACAAGCTTTATGAAGATTATTCTTCGCATCCGAACAACCAGATCGATCTTCTTAACACCGGCGCATCTTTCTGCCTTCCTACCGGTCACGGTTTCGAGAACGGAATCTACTGGTACTACAATTCACCTACAGATATGATCTCCACTGCAAACTATTCCGATCTTACCAACGGCAGTATGCCCACAGTGTTCCATTCCATCGCCTGCCTTTCAGGAAGCATTCAGAACATCGCCTCAATCGCTGAGAGACTGATGTTCGGAACAAACGGCGGTGCTGTGGCTGTGATGTTCAACTCCAACAATGGCTGGGGTGCACCTCCTAATATGGGAGCCAGTGAGTGGCTTGACCTGTATTTCTCCGAAGTTCTCTTTGTGCAGGAAGAATACGAGATCGGCGTGGCTCACTCTCTCTCGAAGGATCAGTTCAAAGCAAATGTCAGCATAGCCATGCAGAACTGGGTAATCCAGGAAAACAACCTTCTCGGTGACCCTGCTCTCAGATTCATTGCCGGCCAGATGGGTATTGAAGAGGGCCAGGGAGCATCGTCCGTAGTTTCTCCTGTTGTTTTCTCTCCCAGTCCCAATCCGGTTGCAGGAAACTGTGCCATTGGTTACAACATGCCTGTTGACGGCAACGCTCAGGTAGCTGTCTACGATGTTTCCGGAAGAGTTGCTGCAACAGTTCACACAGGACCTCTTGGTGCCGGTCAGGGAAGCCTCAGTTTTGATGCTTCAAATCTTCCCACTGGCTGTTACAGCATAGTGATCTCTTCTCAGGCAGGTTCTTCTGCCGCGCAGATGCTGGTTCTTCACTAGAAGATAAATTACTGCAGGGGTCGCCGGGAAACCGGCGGCCCTTTTTTAAACACTGCTGTAATAACACTCAGATTGTTTTTCCGGAGTAAGTTATGTAAAGACACATCCAGCTGGTAATAAAGTTGTTTTACAGAATAGCCGGACTGTTGAAAGAGATGGATACTTTTTCAACCAGATTATCAGAAACCGTTAGTGCTTGTTTTTTCAACAGGTTCAATTTCAATTCTCTC
>CAYLRO010000047.1:0-2705 GCA_964386635.1 uncultured bacterium
TGGCGCTCTCGGAAACATCGCTGAATTTAGGGATAGCAATAGCGGCAAGGATACCGATAATAACCACCACGATCATCAGCTCGATGAGGGTGAAACCTTTCTTCATCATCTTTCTCCTTTCAAGAGAATTGGGTTGAGTTTTCACGGTTCTAATGTAAGCATAATAAGTGCCATTTACATTTCTTGCTTTTATTATGCTTATGGCTTTCAATATAACACTTCAGTTTCAGGTGACACAGTTCGTATTGCAAATTGCAAAACACTACTTCTTATTCTCATCTTTCCGGTACTTCTCAAGCCGCCGGTGCAGAGTGGCTTCATTGATCCCCAGGATTCTTGCTGCCGCTCTTTTCTCTCCGCCTGTCTTCTTCTCCAGAACATAGAAGGTCCATGCTTTTTCTATCTCCGACAGTGTGGGAATGAAATCAGGAGCTCCTTTTTCAAATTCTGATTCTCCGGTGAATACAGTGGACTGGCTGCAAGACTCTTTGAGGAATTCAGGAATGTCAGATTCAGAGATGGATCCAGGGCCGCTTAGAATGCATACCCTCTCAATTATGTTCTGAAGTTCTCTTACATTTCCGGGCCACTTGTATTCCACCAGAATCTCCATTGCCTCAGGAGTAAATTTTCTGCCTGAGAAATTCCCTGTGCTGAGAAAGTGCTCCACAAGAAGAGGAATGTCCTCGGTACGGGATCGGAGCGGCGGCATTAACAGCGGAAGTACGTTGAGCCTGTAATAGAGATCCTCTCTGAAGGTATCCGCTTTGACCATTTCTTCCAGGTTTCTGTTAGTGGCGCAGATGAGCCTTGCCATGAAAGGCTTTGTAACAGTGTCTCCAACAGGTCTCACATGTCTCTCCTGAATTGCTCTCAGCACCTTTGCCTGAAGATCTCTGTTAAGTTCCCCGATCTCATCGAGAAACAGTGTTCCTCTTCCAGCTGAAACCATCAGACCGGTTTTATCTCTGTATGCCCCTGTGAATGAGCCCTTCCTGTGCCCGAACAATTCACTTTCAAGAAGGTTAGGTGAAAGACTGCCGCAGTTTACCCCGACGAAAGGTTCATCCTTTCTCTCACTGTTGTTGTGAATTGCCTTGGCAACAAGTTCTTTTCCGGTTCCGCTTTCACCTGAGATAAGAACAGTGCTGGGCTTGTCTGCTACTTTCCTTACAATCTCCAGGATTTTCAGGACTGGTTCAGATTTGCCTACGATTCCCTGGAAATTGTATTCCTTCTGGAGCTTCTTCTTCAGATATCTGTTCTCTTCTGTCAGTTTCATCTCTCTCACAGATTTCTCGATTGCAGCAAGCATCTGATCAGTTTTAAACGGTTTTATGAGATAGTCGGAAGCGCCCTTTCGAACAGCTTTTACCGCTGTATCAACACTGGAGAAAGCTGTCATGAAGATCCCTGCCGTATCCGGATGGATCTCCCTGATCTTGCCGAAGAGCTCAAGTCCGTTCATACCGGGCATCTTTATGTCTGAGATCAGAAGATGAACCTGATTCGATTCACTCCATTTCAGCGCCGCTTCCGGCCTGGAAAACGCATTAACAAAGTAGCCGTTCTGCTCCAGAAGAAGGCTGAGCCACTCCACCATGGATTCTTCGTCATCTACAAGAATGAGAGAGAGTTCCTTCTTCTCCAAGCTACACTTCTCCGGTTCCTGGAAGGTTTATGGTAAACACAGCACCGCCTTCATCTCCGTTTGCTGCTTCCACAGTACCATTATGTTCATTGATCACACGCTTAACAATGTACAGACCCAGACCTGTTCCTTCATTCCTGTTTGTCTGGAAGGGTTCCCATATTCTTTCAATGAAATTTTCAGGAATTCCAGGCCCGTTGTCGGCTATTGTTACAAACACCGATCTGTCTTCAGGGCCTGTGGATACAGTCACCTTGATTATTGGATCATGAGTGTTTCCCAGAGCTTCAACAGAGTTCCGCATAAGGTTGCTGATCACCTGAGATATCCGCACTCTGTTCGCCATTACAAAAGGGTCCTCCACTGATTCACTCAGCTGCACTGAAACACCCCCGGCAAATCCGTGCATTGCCGATTCCACATTTTCTCTTATCAGTAAATTGACATTCACTCTGGAGAAAGGAAAATCTCTGCTGCTTCTGGAAAGTGATAGATAACCCTCGATAAGCTCCGACACCCTCCTGGCCTGCTTGTCCACAAGCCCGGCCATCCGCTCAGCCTTTTCCCTGTCCAGTTTACCTGTGGCCAGCATCTGAGCCGCTCCGCTCATTGAAGCAAGCGGGTTCCTGATCTCATGAGCCATAGTGGCAGAAAGTCTTCCTATAAGCGATAACTTGTCCCGCTCCTCAAGTGCTGCCCTGTAGTTCCTGATATCTGTGGTATCCGTTAGAATAACAATGGCACCGCCGTGTTCACCGTACTGACTGAACTTGCATCCGATGATCTTCTCCCCCAGCACAATATCCATTTCAGGCGGGAAATCTCTGTTCAGCTGGAAGTCCTTCACTATTCTTCCCAGTGGAGAATTCTCCATGGGTCTGTCAGTCCCGAGAAGCTCAACTGCTGCAGGGTTCACATTCACAGTGGCCCCTTCATGGTCCACAACCACAACTCCGTCATGAAGGCTGTCCAGTATCTGTCTGCTTCTGGCTCTGAGCTCGGCCATGTTATCCAGCGCTCTCTGCAGAACCCCGTTCTCAGTATACAGTGACTG
>CAYLRO010000047.1:2805-18203 GCA_964386635.1 uncultured bacterium
AGAACCGAAAGACGCCCGACCTGAAGCCAGGTCCGACGCCTCTCGGTTATCAGCATCAGATTTTCCGTGTCAGCCGCCTACAGCCTGGATCATGTCGAAGATAGGCAGGTACATGGCAATAACCAGGAATCCCACGAATCCACCCAGGAACACGATCATGATAGGCTCTATTGTGGAAGCCATACCTTCAACGAGAGTGTTCACTTCTTCATCGTAGAAGTCAGCAATCTTTACAAGCATCTCGTCCAACCCACCGGTTTCCTCGCCAACAGAGATCATGGACGTGACCATTGTAGGGAAAACACCGGAAGCTTCAAGAGGAGCTGCTATATTCTCACCACCGGAGATGCTTACCCTTGCCTCCATGATGGCATCGCTGATTACTCTGTTGCCTGCAGTCTTGGCAGTGATGCTGAGACCGTCCAGAATAGCAACACCTGATGCGGTAAGAGTTCCCAGGGTTCTGGTGAACCTGGCAATGGACATCTTCCTGTTGATCGTTCCGAAAACAGGCAGTGACAGTTTGATGGTGTCAATTACCTTTTGACCGCTTCTCGTTTTGTAGTAAGCGTTGTATCCGAATATGATTGCACCAATTGCAAGCAGAATGAAGTGAACATAATGCTGAACAAACTCTGACATGTTAACCACCATCTGCGTCATTGCCGGAAGCCCGCTTCCCAGATCCTGGAACATCTTCTCAAAGATGGGAATCACGAAAAGAAGCATTGCCAGAGCTGCAATAAGAACAACAACAAGAACTACCATAGGGTACATCATTGCACTCTTGATCTTGGATGCCAGGGCTGCAGAGTCTTCAAGGTAGTCAGCAAGCCTGGAAAGAATTGTATCCAGGATACCTCCCTGCTCACCTGCAGCTACCATATTCACATACAGTTCACTGAACACCTTCTTGTGATGACCAAGCGAGTCCGCAAGGGTTCCACCTTTTTCCACATCGTTGGTTACTTCAACGATCATGTTCTTGAATATCTTGTTTTCCTGCTGTCTGCTGAGGATCTGCAGACAGTTAACCAGAGGCAGACCTGCGTTGATCATAACGCTGAACTGCCTTGTGAAGGTTGCCAGTTCCTTCTGCTTTACTCCGGAGCCGATGACCCCGAAGGTGGACATATCGAAACCACCCTTGATGTTGGTAACGGTAACGCCCTTGCTTTCCAGCATTGCCTTTACCTCGGCCCGGGACTTGGCCTCCATTACACCATTAAGGGTTCGTCCCTGCCGGTTCGTACCGGTCCATTGAAATTCAGCCATGGAACCCCCTTTTTACAAAGTGTCTCTTCCTGTTACTACCATCTGTTCAAGCTCTATGGGATTTACCGACCGTTCAAGGGCGGAATCCTTTGTTATCTCTCTGTTGTAGTATAGCTTATAAAGTGACTGGTTCATAGTCTGCATTCCGTGCTTGTGCCCGGCCTGCATCATACCGTAGATCTGGTGCAGTTTGTCATCCCTTATGCAGGATTTCACAGCAGGAGTGCACACAAGACACTCGGATGCCAGCGCCCTGCCTGTACCTCTCTGGCGGGGAATGAGTTGCTGCGTGAGAACTCCCAGCAGAACAAATGAAAGCTGACTTCGAACCTGTGACTGACTTTCCGCAGGGAAGGAGTCGATGATTCGGTTGATTGATTCGTAAGTGGAATTTGTATGAAGAGTTGCCAGGGTAAGATGCCCTGTTTCAGCCACATTCAGTGCAACCGACATGGTCTCCTGGTCACGCATCTCACCGATGAGAACCACATCAGGGTCCTGTCTCAGTATGTACCTGAGAGCTGAGCCGAATCCACCGGTATCACTGCCGATCTCTCTCTGGTTCACAATCCCCTTGT
The DNA here is from genome assembly GCA_964386635.1 of uncultured bacterium. Classification (GTDB taxonomy): domain Bacteria; phylum Fermentibacterota; class Fermentibacteria; order Fermentibacterales; family JCC-6; genus Sabulitectum. Next base: position 4,659 of record CAYLRO010000047.1, read on the forward strand.
CATGATGGTGAACGTACTCGATGGGGTCCTCGATAGTGATTATATGGCACCGTCTCTGTGCGTTCACTTTACGGACAATTGAAGCCAGTGTTGTTGATTTTCCGCAACCGGTAGGGCCGGTTACAAGTATAAGACCCTGTCTCTTCTCAGATAGCTGACCTACTACATCCGGAAGGCCCAGTTCCTCAAAGCCCATAATCTCGTACGGGATTACCCTGATGGCACAGGCAACGCAGCCTCTCTGGAGGAATACATTCGACCTGAACCTGGAAAGTCCTTTAATACCGAATGCAAAGTCCAGCTCTTTCTCCAGCTCGAAACGCTTCTTCTGCTCGTCCTTCAGGAGACTGTAAACAAGTGTCTGAGTTTCATTCGGAGTTAGAGGATCATACTCCATTCTCGTGAGTTCACCGTCAATCCTGATTGTTGGAGGCGCACCCACAGTGAGATGAAGGTCGGTTGCTCTTCTCTCCATCATCTCCTTCAGGAGTGTTTTAACATTCATCAGGTCTTCCCTCCCCTTCCATTTTAACAGCGGCTAAGATGATATGGAACTGATCTGCTTCTCAAGCCTGTAGTTCATTGCAGCGACTTTTACATCTTCTTCATCATCTGCGGTCACTCTTGTAACCTCCTCAAGAGTGGTGATGCCATTCTTGAGTTTCTCAACTGCATCCATTCTCAGTGTCCGCATTCCATTATTCACAGCAAGTATCCGGAGTTCTGTTGCAGGTTTTCTGTCAATTACTGCCTGTTTCATCATCCGGTCAAGGGTGAGAACCTCATAAAGACCCATTCTCCCCTTGTAACCTGAATCTCCGCACTTGGGGCATCCTGCCCCTTTGTATGTGGTCACTCCGGCCATCTCGGCAGGGTCAACTCCAGCCTCCCTGAGCTCTTCATCAGACCACTTGAACGGCTTTTTACACCTTTTACAGATAGTCTTTACAAGTCGCTGGGCCATTATGGTCCTCACGGCACTTGCCACAAGGAAAGGCTTGATACCAATGTCAACAAGCCTGTTTATTGTGCCCGGTGCATCATTGGTATGAATAGTTGAAAAAACAAGCTGACCTGTCAAGGCTGCTTTTATTGCAATGGAAGCCGTTTCCAGATCTCGGATCTCTCCAACCATGATGATATTGGGATCCTGTCTGAGAATGGCTTTCAGTGCTGCAGCAAAATCGTATCCCATGTGGAAGTCTATCTGAGTCTGAACAAGACCGTCAATGTTGTACTCCACAGGATCCTCAGCAGTGTGGATATTAACTGCAGGTGTATTCAGAGAACTGAGAGCAGAATAGAGAGTGGTGGTTTTGCCGCTTCCGGTAGGTCCTGTAACAAGAACAATGCCGAATGGGGAATTCACTCCTGACATGAAAGCCTTGAGAGCATCTTCAGGAAATCCCAGTTCTCTCAGGTCGAACTGCAGGTTGCCTCTGTCCAGAATTCTCAGAACGATTTTCTCGCCGTCTATTGCTGGAACTGCATTCACTCGGAAATCAATGATCCTGTTATCAACCCGAGCCTTGATTCTGCCGTCCTGTGTTTTTCTGCGCTCGGCAATATTCATCCCGGACATGATCTTCAGCCTTGAAAGGATGGGATTCTGCATCTGGGGGTTTATCTTGAAAGCCTCGTAGCAGGTTCCGTCTCGTCTGAACCTGATCCTGAGATATTTCTCAAAGGGTTCAACATGAATATCGGAAACCTCAGTACGCACTGCCCTTGCTATCATTCCATCTACAAATTTGATCACCGGCTCTTCTGACTCTCCCTGAAGCTCATCCTCAAAGTCAAAGTCTTCATCCATCAGGCCGTCACCCTCAAGGCTGCTGACCTCTTCAAGGTGATCCTCGTCCTCATCATACTCATTCAGGGTTTCGTCAACACTGACCAGTGAATCTATCTGTCCGTAAATATCATCCAGTGATCGCCTTACCGCAGACGGTGCTGATGCAAAAACAACAACCTCCATGCCGCTGGCAAACTTGATCTCGTCTATTACATACAGGTTGGCAGGGTCAGCCATTGCAGTATACAATGTGTTGTCTTCAACCCTGACAGGAACCACAAGATTCTCCCTGGCAAAGGCTTCACTGAGAAGTTTTGAATGCTCTCTCCCGAGCCCGGTTTCATTAAGGTAGATAGGGTCAATGCTGTAGATCTCCGCAAGGAACTCGGTAATCAATTCCTCGGTTACCTGACCGTTTAAGACGAGAGCTTCACCCAGGGATGTTTCTCCAGGTCCCCATTCCCTGGCTATTTTATCGATGTCTTCCTGTTCCACCAGACCTGACTGAACCAGCATCATGGCAAGCCTGTTATACATTTGACACCGTTTCCCGCACCACTTCCTCGAAGGTTGTCAGACCCTTTTCAAGTTTTCTCAGGGCAGCTTCTCTCAAACTTACCATGCCTTTTCTGAGAGCCGCCTTCTCCAGTTCAATACTGTTGGCGTCGCCTTCAATAAGCCCTCTCATCTCGTCATCAATTGCCATTACCTCGTAAATACCGATACGACCGCTGTAACCTGTCTGGTTGCACTTGGCACAGCCTGTTCCTTCAAAAAAGGTAACGCCTTTGAACCTCTCAGGATCAACACCTGCTTCAATAATGGCTTCCTTGGAAATGGAGACAGGAGTCTTGCAGTTGTTGCACACTTTTCGGATAAGCCTCTGACTGCAGATGCACACCAGAGAAGTGCTGAGCATGTAGGGTTCAGTTCCCATATCCACAAGTCTGTTGATTGTACTGGGTGCGTCGTTGGTGTGAGCGGTTGAAAGCACAAGGTGACCGGTAAGAGCTGCCCTGATGGCAATCTCGCTGGTTTCCTGGTCTCGGATCTCACCAACCATGATGATGTCCGGATCCTGCCTCAGGTATGCTCTCAATGCCTTGGCGAATGTAAGGCCAACGTCATCATTCATCTGAACCTGATTGATGCCCTTCAGGTTGAACTCAACAGGGTTCTCAGCAGTCATGATGTTCACACCCACATCGTTCAACTCGGTTAGAGCTGAATAAAGTGTTGTGGTTTTTCCGCTACCGCTGGGGCCAGTAACGAGAACGATCCCGAATGGTCTCTTGATGGCTCTTCTGAACAGATAAAGTGTTTCGTCGTCAAAACCGAGAAGATCCAGGTTCAACTGAACTTTGGATCTGTCCAGAAGGCGAACTTCGACCTTTTCACCGAAAAGAGTGGGAAGGGTGGATAGACGCATATCCACAAACCGATCTCTTACTCTTACTTTAGTTCTTCCATCCTGTGGAAGGTTATGCTCTGCAATGTTCATGTCACCCAGGATTTTGAGTCGGCTGACCATAGCCTGCCGGTACTTCCTGCTTGGACGCATTATCTCATGGAGAACTCCATCGATCCGGTACCTGATACGGATGAATTTTTCGAATGGTTCAAAATGGATGTCACTGGCACCTCTTTTCACCGCATCAGCAATAACACTGTTTACCAGCTTGACCACAGGAGAATTTGACAGATCCATGGACAGATCTTCATCAAGTTCTTCTTCCTCGTCTTCCTCGATAAGGGAAAAGAAGGCTTCATCCCCTATTAGAAGCTCGTCATCTTCCTGAAGTTCATCAGACTTCAGCTCCTTTTCCTTATCTTTCAGTTTTTCAACATCTTCAACTGGCACCAGGGCATCAGACTCTCCGTAGAATTTGTGAAGAGCCCGCTGGATCATTGAAGACGCACATATATGGGGTTCGATTTCCATCCCGAGAGAAAAACGAAGATCATCAATAGTAAAAAGATTCTGCGGGTCTGCCATGGCTACAACAAGTTTCCTGCCTTCTTTCTCAACAGGAACAACCTCGTATCGCAATGCCAATTTTGCCGATACAAGATTCAGAACCTCTTGCGGTATCTTTATACCATCAATGTTGACAGCTTCAATTCGATTCTGTCTTGACAAGTAATTGTTCAGCTCTTCTTCGCTGATTAGGTTCATCTTTACAAGATTGTAACCAAGCCTTCCGCCCTCATCCTTCTGGTGATCAAGAGCGCTCTCAAGTTGTTTCTGATCAATAATGCCTGCCTTAAGCAGCATCTGGCCCAGTTTCATTCAAACCTCTTCCTGCGTATTTTTATCAATAATACAGGTACTCGAACGTATAATGTTCAGTCTGCAGGGTCTGCTGTCAATAGGAGATCAGAAATTGATCGTAACCGAGATGTCCAGACCAACATCGCGCTGGTCATACTGATTGTTAACTTTGTCGGATTTCCAGCCGTAAATACCTGTCATAGAAGCGGTAACTGTTCCGAAGTCGTACGATGCCGAAGGTTCGATTCGCCATTCGGTCTTGTCTGACTGAACCTGCGTTTCTCCGGTAGTTCCGCCCACGACTTCGCTGTTGCTGGAAGATCTGGTGATGGAGAGTGATGTTGTGAGGTCGCTCTGGAAAGACAAACGCAGCCTGTTAAGCAGGGGAATTGGAATTGCGATACCCCCGGGAGCGCTGAAGGCGTAAGTGAGTTTGAGCTGAGCTGAATTGGAACCGGATCTGACTCTTGCAGAAGTCCCTGTGAAATTCCTTGTCTCCGTTGATGACATGTTGTCTGACAGAGTAATCTGGACCTTATTGTCCAGAGAGCCTGAAAAACTCAGCAGAGGACTCCATCTGGAAGTTTCAGTCTCACTCACAGGAGTGAGGCTGTCACTTTCGACCCTTGAGGTTCTTGAGGTCTCAATGCGGTATCCGCTGCTCACGGAACCCGATCTGAGAAACTCAAGGGGTCTGAACCGTTCAAGGCCACTCCAGGATACTGTAACAGAAGGCCAGGTGGTGTTATCAGTGCGGTTCCAGAATCCTGAATAAAGACTCCTGTTCTCAGTGTCGCTGTATTCAGCTCTGATGGACATGGTGTTTGTAGGGCGGTAACCTCCAGAAACCTGAATACCATTTGACTCGGTGCGGCTGTATGGAGTCAGATCATCCATAAGAGGCTCAAGCCCGAACTGATAGCTCAGGGAAGGCAGATACGGCACATCCTTGTAGTCGGACCCTCTGGATCTGGTGAGCACAATAGTTGGGTCTGTAATCCTGTCAGCCCATCTCTCCAATTTGGTGAGAAGCCATCTGGGGCTGCCCGGGACAGCTTCCTCGTCAAGCCTTTCATCTCTCAACCGGGCAATTGATCTCAGTGTATGTGCCAGGCCCACACGAAGGTTGAGTCTGGTGGTGAGATCAGCTCCCAGGTCCGGTCTTGAAAGGGTGTCAGCTCCTGTTGTTGTGTGAGGGCTCAGTCTTGTTGTGCCGTACCTGACATCCCAGCTGAGTCTGGGCCTCATGAAGTTCCATAGATTTATCTCCTGACTGACCCCTGCATTCTGGGATCTGGAAACCTCCCGGCCGATATTTATTCCGGTTTCAGGTTCTTCCCAGGGATAGTACATATCTCTGGAAACTGAAAGGCTGTATGACCCGGTAAGCCCCTTCCATGGATTGAAGGCAATACTTCCGTCTGTAACAAGTGATCTTACAGTGTTGTTCCTGGTCAGAACAGTATCTTCATCGGCGATATCATACATGACACTTCTGCCTCTCTGCCATGAACCGCCGAACGAGAACCTCGTTGGCCTGAGTCTGATGTCTTCAAGTATTGGAAACCGGACAATGCTCATTCTGCCCAGGGACAGGTCATAATCAAATGTAACGCTCTCATTCTCAAGTGAATCTCTTGTTGAAACACTTCTGCCGGAACCCTGACCCAGTGTGTGCCTCACATGAACAGGATCCAGGAAGTATCTCCCTGCAAAGCTGTCGGATCTTCCGCTGCGCCGCCACTGAATGGAAGTGTCCCATCTTCTGGTTTCCGTACGGTAATCCCATGTCTCATCACCTTCAAGACGAATGTCACTGTTGGTAGCGTACCTTGGCTCTGTGAAGTTCCTGGACCATGCATAAGTTGCCGGAAGGGACCAGCTCCAGACTGGAGGCGTGAACCTGTCCAGATTCAGTGTTGTTGAAGCAGTATATCTTGTTACCGTTGTGCCGGTGCCGGATGTGGTCCCAAGTCCGTGAAAGTCATCATCCACCATCCTGTAGTCTCCGGAAACAGTAAGAAGATCCGCGAAGTCAACATCAGCTGTAATTCTGTGGGCATTTCCCGGGTCAAGATAGTTACCCTCAAGAACTATATCGTCCACCCATACATTGTTGGTAAGAGGTCCTCCTGCAGGAGTGGAATTCCTTACCCCGAGCCCCAGCATGTATATCTCCGACAATGACGGATTTCCCACAACTGCAAGGTTCCCGGATCTGATCTGTTTAAGCCCCGCTTCTTCCATAAGAGTTTTCAGATCAACCAGATCCTGCAGCTCAACCTGCACTTCATCCCATACAGTCTCAACATCAGCTGTAACTTCATAGTAGTTCAGGCTGTCACGACCCAGTTGAAGGAGCACCTCTCCCCCTGCGGAAGTGCCTCTGAAGGGAAAGCTCAGCGACCGGTAGGATGTATAGTTCTCAACTGAATAGAATGTCTGGCGGGCTATTCCCTGGTGACCGGGTGTTATGTTCTGACAATCCAGGCTGAGGCTCTGCTCAAGCTTGGGGTCACCATTTTCATCCTCCCCGGGATCTATCCCGGGAGGCGGGTTGCTGATGTAGTCCTGGTTCACTTTGTTATTCACAACGGAGACAGTGAAAGATTCCTCGGAGTATACAGGGGTTCCGATCTCGTTAACATTTGATACATGGTTCGGTTTCCACCGGTTCCCCACAAGCCCCACATCATAAAACTCAAGAGTATCTGATTCAGTAAAACCGTCCACCCACACCCTGGCATATACGATCTTCTCCCAGGTAGGCTCTCCTGTTGAAACTTCAGGAACCTGGACAAGAGTTGAATCATCCAGCGGAATCTGGATCAGGAGCCAGCCGGAAGAGCTTTCCGATACAATGTATTCCGGATCGTTTAGCGGTACTGTAATTCTGTAAAAGGTGTTGCTCCGGTCAAGAACACCGTTCCTGTTCAGGTCCTCCGTATCCAGTCTGCCGTTACCCTCACAGTTGTTGATGAAGTCAAACCTGTTCTGCAGGGAATCGCTTGCATTGTAGCTGTAGTTATCCCGGTTGGGATCTGTGTTGGTGGAACTGTAACCGGGTTCATCAACTGAAGCAAGTGTATCGAGCCCCACATCCTCGCTGCTGGATCTGATCCCGTCTGAATTGGTGTCTTCAGTGTCCAGTTCACCGTTGGCTCTGTGAATCAGGTCATCTCCAACCCTTTCAAGCCAGTAGGTGTCCTCATCCACTCTCTCTCCAAGATCAATGTAAAGATTCGCATCCAGGGCACAGCCGGTGGGTCTTACATAGAGAGAAAGATGGGTTTTCTCAGAGAAATCAGAGCCGTACCTTTCAATACACCGCTGAAAACCTCCCCAGGAATGGGTGGGATTCACCGGGGAAGGTGTAAACACGAACTGCAGAATACTGCTGAGATCCCTTGCTGCCTCTGTTCCGGTTTCCCCTGGAACTATGTCCTGAAGAGACCATCTGTCAGGGACATTGTACCACCTGAAGTCTCCGATGGGAAAGAGAAGCTCTGAACCAGTTCTGGGCATGGAGGGATAGAACCATGACTGCATTGACTGCCCCAGAGGGAACGATGACTCTGAGCCTTCCATGTCATCCACCCAGGCCTCGTTCTCACCGGAAGGCAGACTCACCGCTATCTCTCCTGAAAGCACAATGCGGCTCTCTGCTTCTGTATTGATCAGTGGAATGGCGTTCACTGCATCAGTCAGGAACTCCGGTCTTGTCTCCAGGTGTACATCAGCATCGAACACAGTTGTGCCGAAGGAACCTTCTTCAACCCTTGGCCTGTCTTCGGAGGAACTTGCGCTTTCGTACATCATGGTTCCGCCCAGCCAGGAGTGAGAGCCCATGTTGTAAACAAGTCTTGCTCCCAGCAGGGTTTTTGACACAGAACTGAAGAAGGGCACGTATTCGAAAGTAACCCTTAATGTATTGGCAGGGTCCTGTGCAAGGTCAGCTGCTTCACCCATGAGAGTAAGAAGACCAACTTCATAGATAATGGTGTAGTCCTGATCCTTAACAAGAGTGCTTGCAACTCCAGCAACAGTTAATGTTACTGTCTCACTGCCCTCGACAATTCCCAGCTGCCCCAGTGAAAATGTAGTTGAAGCAGCCCTGTAACTGACCCTCATGAAGTAAAGGGATTCGTTTACAGCGGGGTTTTTCTCTGTATAGATCACATTGTTTGTGTACTCAAGAGCATCGCTCATGAAAGGTCTGGTCTCCGGGAAGACCATGAATCCGTTATCCCAGTCCATGGTAATGTCCTCGTCATACATGAGTCCGTCTCCATTGGTGTCCAGACCCAGAATTTCTGTGAAAGATACACCGTCCTGGGTAGAGACAGGGTCCTCACCTGAACGCTGGAGGAAGATGTCGCAGGTGAAGCTTTCTCTGACTATGTTGTTGGCACCCATGAAATAGTAGTTTCTCATCTCATACGCCCAGGTGGGGTACTCTTCAGGAGAATCAGGGAGAGGGTTGGACTGCTTGATCATCTTCAGGTTGTAGGGTCCCCCGTCAGGGGCTGATCCAACAGAATCTCCTGCCAGAGTTACAAGAGCCACAGCAACATCGTAGTTGTCGTTAACAGGAGAAAGAAATCTGATGGTTCGTCCTGAATCCACAAGGACGAAATCACCTTCAATACCAGGAGTAAGTTCGTCCCACCAGCCGGATCCTGTCTTCTCTCCTCCGGAGCCGGTGGGAACGAACCATGTACCTTCAATTGCTCCAGTCTCAACATTGTTTGAGGCAATCCCGTCATTGATAAATACTCTGATGTTGTTAACATCAAGGAAAGGTGATTCCACCGTGTCCGGCCAGGCTCTGAAGAAGTAGTTGTTTGCAGGATAGATGTCCAGAATTGAGTCAGTTACAAGGGATGCCTGACCCACGAAATCGGAGCTTTCCGTTGAACTGCCCTCTTTGCTTGCAATGGCTGTGAAATCGAATGGGCCGGCCTGGGCAATGAGCTTGGCTCCGAAGAGGCCCTCGTGGGGTATTGAATAACTGATAAACTCAGGTCCTGTAATTGCCAGGTTCACATCACCCAGCTCGATGGACTGCACTATCTCATCATCGTCCCCGTCATAACTGAGGCTGACACTGTAGTCTGAACCAAGCTGTCTGCCGCTGTCATGGTCAACTGCAACATGGATCTTCTCGCCTATGGTTCCGTCCAGCCTTACAACAAGTTCCTGTTCCATCTTCAGGTCCGGGAAAAGCGAACTGCTTTCCCCGATAACATTCACCCTGTTGGGATAAATGTGGCTGACGCCTGAAACTGAAATGGTCTGGTGCCCTGAGATATCCAGCTGGCCACCGGTTCCAATTGCGTCTCCCAGAAGACCGGGCATGCTTAAAGGCAGGTAAATGGTGGGCACCAGCTGTCCCCTGGTTCCGGAATTTCTTATACCGGAATTTGCATTAATTTCTGTCCATTGTTTCCAGGTTCCCCAGCCGATAAGACGGGATCTTACCCCGTTCATCGTCCAGGTTCTTGCAGGTGCAATGGGATAGCCGTTGTAGAACAGTCTGAAGCTGAGACCTTCCCCGTCAAGACTGGACCAGACCTGAACCTGGGTCACCGGCAGAGAAACCAGCCAGGGAATGGAATCCTGATACCAGTATCCTGGATTTTCATCCAGAAGTGAAAAAGAACGCACTCCTCCCACTGAGTCCGCAAGTGACATCGTCGTGATCAGGAGAAGGAGTATTAGTACATTCTTCATAAACCTCGGTTGGTATTATCCATCCTTTAAGGGTAAGTTCCACTTTACATGACAGTCCAGGGCAACCTCGCTATAATTCACCATCGTACCATCGCAACGCAAGCGCTATCATGGGAATTGAATGAAAAAACTGCAAGTTTATGTTTTAAAAGAGTTCTTCCCCCCCTTCCTGCTCTCCCTGGGGGTATTCACCTTTATCATGCTTCTGGACAAACTCCTGGACCTGCTGGATATGATCGTGAGCAAGGGTGTACCCATGGTCATTGTAGGCGAGATATTCCTTCTCCTGCTTCCTTCAATGATCGCCGTTGTGATTCCCATGGGGATACTGGCAGGAATACTCATTGCCGTAGGCAGAATGTCCGGTGACCTGGAGATAACCGCAATGAAAGCCGGCGGAGCCAGTATCTTCAACATAATGTTCCCCCTGGGAGTAATAGCTGTGGCTATTGCAGGAATGCTTGTTGTGTTCAACAACAGCGTGCTGCCTGAGGCTAATCACATTGCAAGAAATCTTCTTCTCGATGTGGGAACAATGCGCCCTACAGCGAGAATTGTTCCAGGAATGTTCGTGGACGAAGTTGACAACTACCGGATACTGGTTCAGGAGAAAGATGATCTTACCGGTAAACTCATCGGTGTAATCATTCATTCTTCTGCCCCCGGAGCGCCAAACAGAACCATAACCGCCGCAGAAGGAACAATGGAGCCTGTAGGAGCAAATCACCTGCGCCTGGTGCTTGAGAACGGACAGATGCACGAAAAAGACAGGGAAAGCGGATACAGGTATTCCTCGTTCGACACTTACATCCTTGATATCGCAAGATCTGAAGAGCTGGTCAGGCATGACCGGCAGAGCAGAGGTGACAGGGAAATGTCCGCTTCACAGATGGAGCTGTTTGTGGACAGCCTTGCAGAAAGAAGAGTTCTTCTAACAGACAGTATCTCAAGCGTTGCAACCGCTTTCCTGGCCTCTGCGGAGAGTTCAGAGAATCCTGTTTCACAGGGAGACAGCATAAGAAGAATAAGAAACACAAGTGCCTGGCTTACATCCACTTCTACTGATCTTATACTGCTCCATGAACAGGTGGAGAACCTTGAAAACAATATTTCCAAATACAATGTGGAAATACATAAAAAATACTCAATTCCCTTCGCATGCATCGTTTTCGTCCTGCTGGGGGTCCCTCTGGGTCTCTCTTCAAAGCACTCCAATACCGGTCTCGCTCTCACAATGAGCCTCATTTTTATTCTGGTCTACTACTTCTTTCTCATCGGAGGTGAGCAGCTGGCAGACAGAGGAAGAGTTCCAGCCTGGGCGGCCATGTGGGCACCCAACATCCTTCTGGGAGCACTTGGGGTTCACCTGACCGTCAGAAGTCTCCGAGAGGGCCATCCTATCGCAATACCTGATGTGAAAGAACTGTGGAACAAGTTCAGGAAAAAGAGAAGTGAGAGGAAAAGACGGTGAAGAAGCTGGACCTGTTCCTGGCCTCCAGATTCATAAAGATGATATCTGCCGCAGTTCTCTCATTCACGGTGATCTTCATTACTGTTAACGCCTTCGATCACTTCAGCAGATGGGTTGATAAAGACGTCACCGCTATGACCTTTCTCCGTTACTACTACTTCGGTCTGCCATACATTGTTGTTCTCGTCATGCCTGTTGCTGTGCTGATCTGCTCTCTGTTCCTTGTAAGTTCCATGGCAAGAAGCAACGAACTTACAGCCATGAGAGCTTCCGGAGTCTCCATACCCAGAATATTCTTTCCACTGATCGTTGTGGGCTTCCTGATAAGCGTGTTTACCCTTGGAGTGGGTGACTTCATAATGGCTGATGCCAACTACAGGCAATCCCAGGTGAAAAGGGTGGAAATAGACGGCAGAGACCCCATCGACTATTTCATGCGAAACGACTTCGCTCACAGAACACTGGACGGAGCGATTGTCGAGATTGGTCTTTTCGACGGCAGGAACGAGAACATATCCAGGGGAATTGTTGAATGGTTCGATGACAGCCTCAGGGTGGTGAGAAGAGTGGATGCCCTGCGGATAACCTATATTGACTCTGTCTGGACAGCCATAAATGCAGAGGAAAGGCTTTTCTCTCCTTCCGGTGAGATGTCCTTCCAGCTTCACGATACTCTTCCCCTGCCTGCGATACAGGACACACCGGAGGATTTCGGCAGCAGGAGAAAGAGCGCTGCTGAAATGAACATATTCGAGCTTGAGCAGCACATAGAGAGGGTTCGTGCAGCCGGGGGCAATCCCACAGGAGACCTTGTTGAATTCTGGCTGACTCTGTTTTTCCCGTTCAGTTCACTGATAATGGTTCTTGTAGGGGCACCTCTTGCCACAAGCAATCCCAGAAGCGGAAGATCAACAAGCATTGGTATTGCTGTTCTTCTGGGTTTCATTTTCTTTTCCCTTGCAAGATTCGGTCAGACTCTCGGTCACAAGGGAGCGCTTCCTCCTGTTGCCGCTGCACTGCTTCCAGAACTTGTTTTTGTGATTCTGGGTATCTGGCTTTTCAGAAGAGCAGGACAAAGCTGACAATTCCGCTATTGCAGAAAAGGCAACCTTTTAAATATGGTTCCATTGTCCGTCTGAGTGGCGGACATTTCAGAACAATTTTTCTTTCACTAAATGGAGGCAGCAATGGCTCACAGAGTACATAACTTCTTCGCCGGTCCCGCAGCACTTCCCTGGGAAGTGGTCCGTAAAGCAGCAGAGATGGGCGTAACAGAATTCGATGGTCAGGGAATGTCTGTAATGGAGATTTCCCACCGCTCAAAGCCCTTTGACAAAATGTTCAAGACAGCTCAGGCAAACATGCTGAAGATAATGGGGCTTTCAGCAGACGAATACTCAGTGCTTTTCCTGGGTGGCGGCGCCAGCACTCAGTTTTTCCACATCCCCTTCAACTTCCTAAAAGAGGGCATGACAGCGGACTACGTCAACACAGGTGTCTGGTCCAAGAAAGCCATCAAGGAAGCAAAATACTTCGGTAATGTTAATGTTGCAGCTTCAAGCGAGGACAAACTCTTCTCCTACATTCCCAGAGAGTACAATCTCACTCCAGGTGCAGCTTATGTACATACAACAAGCAACAACACCATCTATGGAACAGAGATGTGGAGCTTCCCGGAAACAGGAGATGTCCCCCATATCTGTGACATGTCCAGTGATTTCCTCTCACATCCCATGGATTTCAGTAAATTCAGCCTTATCTATGCAGGTGCTCAGAAGAACATAGGTCCCTCAGGAGCTGTAGCTGTGATAATCAGGAAGGATTTCGCCGAAACTGCAAGAACAGACATCCCGACTATGGTGAATTACAGAACTCACATAGAGAAAGACAGTCTCTTCAACACACCTCCAAGCGTTCCTGTATATGTTGTGGGCCTTGTAATGGAGTGGATACTGGAAAACGGCGGCCTTGAGGGCATAGCAGCCATGAACAAAAAGAAGGCTGACCTGCTCTACGGCACTATGGACAATTCAGACGGATTCTACATTCCTCATGTACAGGACAAGAGCAGCAGGTCCTTCATGAATGTGACCTTCCGCCTTCCCTCTGAGGAACTTGAAAAGAAATTCATCGCATCAGGTGCGGACAAGGGTCTTATGGGTCTTAAGGGACACCGTTCTGTTGGCGGCTGCAGAGCTTCAACATACAACGCTGTATCCTATGAATCTGTTTCAGCCCTTGTTGATTTCATGAATGACTTCAAGGCAAAGAACT
>CAYLRO010000048.1:0-2688 GCA_964386635.1 uncultured bacterium
TTTCTCTTTCCTTTTTTTCTTTTTGCTTTGCTCCGGTTATTCTGGTTCCGGGGTGCTCTCTCCCTTGCCTGTAAGCCATCTGTCGAAGGCTTCACGGCCGAAGTCGTTCCAGAATTCCCTGAAAGAGTCCCAGCTGCGTTCGTCTCCGTCTTCGAAGTTGAACTTTTTGCTCTTTTTGACTTTCGAGCGATTGCTGGAGCCGTTGCCGTGGCTACCGTGGCCTCCGAAGAGGATGTGTGAGAGAACCACCAGGCCCACAGCCTGCCAGTAGGTTACCTGGGGAAGGCCGAAGATGTCCGGCATTATGGAGTTCCAGAGCCACTGGATAACAAGGCCGAAAAGTATAGCAAGTGCAGCTGCTGCAATGATTCCCAGTATTACAAGGCCTGCTACCTTGAACACCTTTGCTACAGGGCTGCCGTGTATCTCTTTGCAGCCTACTCTAACATGTCCCATTGTATTCCTCCTTTATGTGATTGAACTTTCTCTGAATGGTTTTCAGTCCTCTGTGCTTCCGTGCGAGAAGTGTGCCCTGAGGTGTTTTTGTGATTTGTGACAGGGCTTTGATGGATGTACCGTTGAACTCTGTCTCAATGATGACTCTCTGCTGGTCAGTTGGAAGAGATGCTATTGCTTCTCTGATCTCTTCATTGAGCTTGTCCCTGGCGTAGGAGCCTTTGGGTTCGTACTTCAGGTCGGGAATGATGTCATTCAGGGTGAGTTCGTTGTGGTCAGGTTCATCCATGGAGTGTACCGTGTTCCGCGGTTTACGGTACTCATCGATGATCCTGTTCCGCAGGGCACGGAACACATAGGCGGAGATGTTCACAATGGGTTCAGTTATCCCCGGGCCGTCCAGCAGGCTGAGTAAAACATCCTGTACGATGTCTTCACTGTCTCTGCCGGCTGATTCACTGAGCTTGTTCCTTACGAAGGTTACAAGACTGCCATGGTTGCCCTCAATGAACTCTGCCAGGGTTGTTCTGCTCATTGTGTCTCCTCTCTAATGCTGCAGACGAGAAAGAGGGAGAAATATTGCATCTTTCGTATAAGATGTTGATTTTGCTTAATATAGCGAACGGTTTTTGATGGACCTGGTTACCTGTTGTGCGTTCTCTTTTCTGCTTGCCCTGACCTCAGGGCTCTGTCAGCCTCAAGTGCTGCAGTCCAGATCCGTTATTGTGATTGTGAATCCGGTGTAGCTGCCGTCAGGGAGATTTGTGGGAAGCTTGTAACCCGTGTTGCTGATTATCTCTGTGATTCCTGTGTCTGTTGCGTTCAGGAGCTCTTTTGTATTCAGCTGCCATACATCCTTGATCTCCTGGTATCTGCCGGGGTAATCCTGAGCGCCCAGGCTGGAGGTGAGTGCCCAGTAGATGTATCCGGTTATCTGGCACTGATAGTCACAGGCAGGGTCGTAGCAGGTGAACCAGGCTGTTGCTGGATACTCTTCAGGGATCGTTGGGAAGTAACCGCCTCTGGCTGTATCCATCGCTGTTGCAAGCTCTGTACCCTGGTACTGTCCGAAGGTGCCGGGAAAGGCATTGGCGTACCCGTGTGCTGTTATGAGGTTAAGAACTTTCTCAAGTGATGCATCGAAGTATTCATTGGTTTGATCCGGGTTGAATCCGGGATTGGTCTCTGAGTCATACAGTTCCTGAACTGCTGTGATGTTATCCGGGAGTTTGTCATAATCGAAGCTGTTTGCCTCAGCTTCATCTGCGAACATGAGAATGGTGGCATGCCTGGCAGCCAGTTCATTTGTTACTGCGGTGTTATCCGGCTCCCCGTCTTCATCGTTGTCCAGGTACTGTGCAAGCACATTCCCTGCATGAAGAAGCCTGGTATGGGTTACTGACTCTGTGGCCCAGATGGTTACACCGAAAACGCTTATCTCCCTGTTGAATTCCTCCGGGACAGTGCCGGTAACAGATACACATGAAACAAGCACTGCTGCTGTTGCAGCGCAGACTGCTGCCTTTATTGTGTTCTTCAAGTATGTGACCTCCCGGAATAAATACTCATCCGGTATTTAATAGTTCCTTCAGCCTGCGAAATATCTGATTGCCTGTATTACTGTATGGTTGTATATCTCTCTTGAGGAGGTTGCGTTTGAGTAAAAGATTTTCAGCTGTTCTAATGGTGTCTGCCACAGTGTTTGCCGTGATGTTCTGTTCCGTATACATGGTTCGGGATTTTACCAAAGTTGTGAACTTCTCAAACATGAGCGATATGTGGAGCCTCTTCACATTCAACGACTCCACCCAGCACGGGTACTTCTCTGAAGTGAACATGAATGATTTCATTACCCCGCCCTACCCGGTGCAGGGTGATTCCCTGATGATGGTTGGAGGGCTGCCTGCAAGTCAGGACAACTACTTCAGCCTGTTCAGCACGGAAACCCCACATGGTGAGGAATTCGAGATAGTATTCCTCCACAAAGACTCCATGTACACAACAACTATTGCCACACATACAATTCCCATGGCTCTCCAGATACAGGTCTGGGCTGTTGTAATACTGCGAATGCTTATTGTGCTGGGACTGATCCTGGTGGGTATATGGGCGTATGTTCGCCAACCGCTTTCTTCTGCAGTACTTACACTGACGCTGTTCTGCTTCACCCTGGCAATAAAGATGACTATCTCCTTCGGAGCTATAGCCGATGTCTATGCAGGATTCAATCTG
>CAYLRO010000048.1:2788-17556 GCA_964386635.1 uncultured bacterium
AAAGATGACTATCTCCTTCGGAGCTATAGCCGATGTCTATGCAGGATTCAATCTGGCAGAGTGGCTGCTGATAACTGCAGGAGTATTCTCAGTATTCAGCTCTCCCCTCTGGCTGAAGCTCATGCTGCTTTTTCCCAGAAGAAACCCCGGGTATACGAAGCACAGGCTTTTATACAATCTGCTTATTTTCACTCCTGTGCTTTTGTTTGCTTTCATTACCTACGGCAACAACGAAAGCAGTCAGCTCATACCCGGCCTGATACTTGAAACTCTGCTCCTGGGGCTTGGCTACACACTGCTTATCCGAACTTTCCGAAATACCAGTGTGAAGCTGGAAAAAAGACAGATCCGTCTGGTGATGCTTGGCGCTGCCCCTGGACTGCTGATATACACACTGTTCCTGTGGGCCTTTGTTATCACCCCGGAGAGTTTCCTGATGGCTCCTGTGGTTTACAGGATACTGCTGACCAACATCATCTTCCTGCTGGTGCTGGGCGTGCCTGTATGCCTTGGTATTGCCATAGGCAAGTACAAACTGCTGCATGTGGAAGGCAAGCTGAAAAGGGGCACCCGGTTCGTCTCAGTGAATATTGCTCTGCTTGTTGTTTTTGTAATCTTCCTGTGGGTTGTGGGTGACCTTGTTCTTAAAAACATCGGTGTTTCATCCCAGACCCCGATCCTAATTCTGGGAATTGTACTGGCCTTCTTCTTCATGAGCCTTCAGAGAAGGATCAGGCTTCTGATAGAAGAGCACTTCTACCCTGAGAGGGCAAAGCTGAGAACCCTCCTCAGAGACTTCCTGGCTTCCAGTATGGTCCGCACAGAGAGTGAAACATTCTGGCAGGAGCTTGAGGAAAAACTGGCAGCGGGTCTTTCCGCTGAAAAGATCTATCCTGTGCTCAGGCTTAAAGACAAGGGATTCTTCAACATTGATCTGGATGAACCAGCCCCGTTCACAGTGGGAGACGACTTCGTACGCAGACTTGAGTTAAAGGACAATCCCCTGCTCTTCGATGAACTGGTTGCAAGCGGCAAGATGTTTCTCTCCACAGAACAGAGAGACTGGTTCATACAGAGGAAAAGCGCCATCCTCCTCCCACTGGTGACCACATCAGGCCTCCTTGGATTCCTTGTGATCAGCTCGAAAACCAACGGTGAGGATTTTACATCTGAAGAACTTGAACTCCTGCAGAGCTTCTCAACACAAACTGCACTTGTTGCAGAAAACCTGGAACTGCTGGGGGAGAAACTCGAGAAGGAAAAACTTGAGGAGCAGCTCCGGGTGGCCCGTGATATTCAACAGGGTCTCCTCCCTCACAAGATTCCTGAGATAGAGGGCATCGAGATAGCTGCACTTATCAAATTCTGCCTTGATGTGGCAGGTGACTACTACGATGTGATTCACCTGGACGACGGTCGTGTGGTTCTGTCAATAGGTGATGTTTCCGGAAAGGGAGTTGGTGCAGCGCTGCTCATGGCGAATCTGCAGGCATCACTTCGAACAACCCAGGCAATGGGTGCAAGGCTTTATGAATCCGCTGTCAGGATAAACAACCTGGTTTTTGAGAACACTCCTGCTGAAATGTTCATCACCTTCTTCATGATCTGTATTGATCCAGTGAAGAAGTGCATGAGATTTGTCAATGCAGGACATAATCCCCCGCTGCTTTTAAAGGCAGACGGCCGGATGGAGATATTAAGCACAGGCGGATTGCTCTTCGGTGTTGTTGAAGATACTCAGTACGAAGAAGGAGAGATCCAGCTGAACAGCGGAGACATGATAATGATGTATACAGATGGTGTCTCAGAGGCCATGAATTCCACTGATGAGGAGTTCGGTGAGAAGAAACTGGCAGACATATCTGTAGACAACATGACAATGCCGCTTGATGAACTGCTTGCTCTTATCGAGAAGGAAGTAAGCATCTTCCATGGATCAGATGAATACGCAGATGACTTCACACTGCTTGCAGCAAGGATCACAGACTGACGCTGAGTGAGCATTTCCAATTCTTGAGAAAAGGGGCGCCATCCGGTGCCCCTTCCTTCTTAATATGAATACCGATTCTTACCAGGAAGCCTTTATTGATCCCCATGTTGAACGCTGGAGCGATACAGGTCCCATGAGGAAATTGGGACCGAAACGGCCAACGGAACTGGCTGGGGAATCGCTGCCCGGATATGTAAGCCCCAAACTTCCCGCTATTGGGTAGACTGCGTTTACCCAGGTTACTTTGGGATCGTATGTGGCAGAAGATGCTGATGAGATGTACCAGTCAGAATCATCTTCGTAATAGACTACGGCAACAGTGTAGGTTGTGCCTGGATTAAGCACAACAGGAGTAATCTCCGCGTATATCCAGTCACCCACCACAGTGCCTGATGTTTCCACAGTAACACTTGTGAGCAGTGTCTGAGAATCATCCCAGAGACCCACAGGATGTGCCGTGTCCATCATGCCAGTCTGGTCTGCATTCCAGACACCAAGACTGGTAACAGAAACAGCTTCCGTTACTGTAAAACGGTAACCGATTGCATCTCCTGTGCTTCCCCCGTGGTAAATGTTGTATTCGGTACCGCCGGTAAAACCGGTAACTGCCTGACCCATGGCAGCTGTTGCGAAAGCCGCAACCAACAGAAAACAGCCCAGCATTCTCATTTATCTCCCCCTTTTGAAAGAATGTGGAGTATCATCAACTGTGAATCTCACAGCAGTTAATAAACTCTATAAGTCTTATGTCTTCGTCAAGAGGCACTAATTTTACTTTACAGTATGGCTATTTTTTCATCACAGACATGGGTTTACCAATACTGGCATATTGATAGTTTTTATGATCTGGAGTATTGGCATTATGCATCTTCTGATGATGTTTTACTGAATACCGGAATGTAGTGATGATTGATACTTCAGGTCACAGCATCGGCTCTGACTCAGTAAACAGCTTCTACTTCTGTTTCCGTGGTTACTTCTATCTCTGCAGTTGATCCGGTAAGAAGGAAGCTGCTGTGGTTCACAGATGAAATGCCGGTAAACTGCTTTGTCAGCTGAAGCTCAAACACCCGGCTGCCGATGAAGTCCCCGGTGCTTTCAAGAAGAACTATCATGGGATTGTAGTCACCTGCTGTCCTGACCATGTCAGGTGCCCCTGCTCCTGGAGAAACTGATTCCGCTGTTGCCCCTACTGCAAAAATGGAACCGGAGACCTCTATCACAGCATTGATCTTTGCGAATCCCCGTTCGTAACCATCTGTTTTCCATAACAGCTTACCGGTGACTCCATCAATACACGCCACAAACCACCGGGCGGGAGCTCCCAGAAAAGGAGACACATGACCTGCCGCTATGAAATCGCCGTTGCTCAGTTCTGTCATGGCATTAATCCTGGGGGGAAGCTCTACAAAATCGCATTCTTCAACCAGAGATTCCGTGTTCAGATATAAATGCCAGAGTGTTATACCATCCGGGCTTATCAACTGCAGTGGAGTTGAACCGGAAAAGCAATCCGGTGGGACGTTCACCAGAAAAGTGCCACTGGTACCACAGACTGCCACAGGCGGGTTGTAGAAATCTGTGCTGGTTCCCTCAAGCGGGCTTGACCAGAGTGTGTCGCCATCCTCTGTTGTGTGGAACATGTGAACCTGGGTGGAACCGGCAAGAGGCCCGAAAACAGCTCCCGGACATGACTGAACAACCACTGGCCCGTCCACTGCTGCTTCAGAGATCACCTGAATGTTAAAAGCACCTGCGAGAATGCATAGACAGACCATCAATTGATACAATGCTGCTCCTTATGTAAATCAGTCACTGGAACCGTTGACATACTCCCACTCATCAAACAACTCTTCCTCTATTGCCGGGTCTCCGAAGATGTCATGGAACTCCTGCTGTGTTTCAATACCCAGTTCAGCTGATACTCCTGAATACCAGTCGGTATACGCTTCTCCGGAGTATGCGTCTATCACAGTAGGGAGAAGAACATCCCCTGTCTCAGGAAGGTAACTGGGAATGTCCACCACTAAAGCTTCAACCAGATTCCACCTGTGCTGAAAGAGAAACACATCAAGACCCGGTGTGCTGGCTCTCGGTGCCCATGCGGTTACCATCTCTCCGTCTTCAAGGAGAAATACAGCATGATAGTAATCTCCCAGGCTGTATCCGGCAAAAGTACCGGCTATGGTAACAGTATCGATAAGGGTCGGGTCCATGGGTTCAGGCATTCCTGTTTCCCCGGATGATAGAAGCGCAGCTATTATTAACACTGTCATGTGATTACTCCAGACCTTCATCAGGAAGTTCGCGGCAGAGAGGTACCTCAGGAGCCGATTCCCTCTGCTCTATCTGCCATGCGAGTTTTCTAAGTACACCTCTCACCCCTTCTTCAACAACAGGATGATAGAAGGGCAGCTCCAGCATCTCGAACACCGTGAGACCTTTTTGTATAGCCCAGGAAAGCATATGAGCTATGTGCTCTCCATCCGGGATTATCATTTCAGCACCAAGCAGTTTAGCCGTTACACCGGATGCATACAATTTCAGCAGTCCCTGGTTCTTAGAAGCGGTGATCGCCCTGGCCTGTCTGGTGAAATTCTCACTGGCAGTTACAGCCTCATCCATCTCGAGCTGGGAGAATTTCCTGCCGGCATATGCAATGTTCGGGTGAGTGAACACTATTCCAATAGGCGTTCTTCTGCAGAAACAGTGCTCGTTATCCAGATCCTGCATTGCATTGTAACCTGCTATGTGTCCGTCATCTGCCGCTTCATGGAGAATAGGCGCTCTTCCGTTCACATCACCTGCAAAATAGACAGGGAGGTTTCCCACTTGAAGGGTATGTGAGTTGAAACCGGGAAGACCCCGTTCATTCAGCTCAACTCCCAGATTCTCAAGCCCCAGATCCTGTATGTTGGGAGTTCTTCCCACAGCAGCAAGCACCTTATCCACAACAATTTTGTAGCCGCTCCAGGAAACAGTTACCTTCCCGTCGGTTCTGCTTTTCAGTTTCACTTCGTATCCGAGATGAATTGGAAACTCGCTGCCTATTATCTCTGCTGCAGCTTTGCCGACTTCAGGGTCTGATATTCCGCCAACGGTGTGAAGTGCATCAAACCCGGTAACCTTCACGCCCAGTCTGCTGAACGCCTGGGCAAGCTCCAGCCCGATTGCTCCCAGCCCTACCACAGCAAGGCTTTCAGGAAGGTCTTCCATCTCGAATATGCTGTCACTTGTAAGCAGGCTGTCTCCCAGTTCCCTCCAGGGACCGGGAACAACAGCTTTTGAACCGGTTGCTATAATGAGTTTCCGGGCCTTTATCATCTGGCCGTTAACCTCAATCAGTCCCGGACCCATGATCTTTGCTCTGCCCGGGATGCTTCGTATCTCGTCCAGGTTATCCGTAGCCCTTTTCACACCTTTGACAAACATGTCACGAAGTCTTCTTACTCGTCCCATAACAGCTTTGCCGTCAACGGCCACTGAACCGTTCAGATAAAATCCCATCTCCTTGAACAGGTTACGGCTGTGATAGATATCTGCTGCTTCAATAAGAGCTTTTGACGGCATGCATCCAACCCTGGCACATGTTGTTCCGTAAGGGCCGTCATTGATGATAAGAAAACTGTCAGTCCTTTTTCTTACCTGCCCCAGAGCAGATAATCCTGCGGTACCGGCACCGATTATTACAACATCCAGATCGCGGGTCATTTCTGGTCCTTCCGGTAAATGAATTGATAATACTGTAGCTGATTATACCCAACGAAGGATATGATTAAACAGGGGTGGCTTTTACACCACCCCTGTTCCTTATTCAGCCGTTAAATCCCTTATCTCACCACAACGAATCTCTCTGTGAGAGTATTGCTGCCGGCATTGCACTGAATGATGTAGGTGCCGTTGGGAAGCTGGTTAGGGATAAGAACAGTATTGTGCCCGGGGTTCAGAGTTCCTGGAGAGCAGGTAAGCGCAATTCTTCCGTCCATGGTGTAAACTGTAAACTCAGGGCTGATTCTCTGTCCCATGTTCACATTCATGGAAAGAGCACCGCTTACCGGGTTCTCATTCATGCTTATGGATGAAGAGGCGACGATTCCCGATGAACCTCCCTCAACCCCGACACCGTCATAGGCAAAGAAGAGATAGACATAGTCGTCGTAATCACCGGTAACAAGATCCAGATTTCCGTCTTCGTTCCAGTCGCATACATCCAGCCGGCTGTCCGAGTGGTCAGTATACACATCTCCACCAGCCTGAAACTCCAGAGGGTCATCTGCGGCAAACACAGGGCTGCCCAGTGTTCCAGTGTTCTCAAAATAGTGGAATTTCTTTGTATTCGCGCCTATCACGATATCGAAAAGGCCGTCACCGTTCATGTCGTAGATACTTGGCATTGACCGGTACAGAGTTACGTTGGCTCCGCCGGCCTGGAATTCCACGTATCCGTCGAACTGGTAAGCTGTAGCTGTGCCTGTGTTTTCATAGTATCTCACAGGGGCTGTGCCGTCGGTTCCCACTATCATGTCCAGGTCGCCGTCATTGTCGAAATCCGCGAAGTCCGGAGCGGAATTGGAGCCTGCGTCCAGAGTAGTTCCCCCACTGAGCAGCTTCACATTAGCCTGGAGGGTTCCATCGGAGTTCCTCTGGAAATAGTTCACATATCCGTTCCGGTCACCTACGATAAGGTCATCATAACCGTCATCATTCCAATCCACAGCCTGTGGATTCGTGGAGCCGGTGCATCAACCGCTTGGCAGGACGATTACAGAGCCCCCTGCCTCCATGAGCCCTGTGTATGTAAGCATCGGTGAATCGTTGGTGTTTGTGTTTTCAAACATCATCAGATGACCACTCTGGAAAGTGCCAAGAATAAGGTCCTTGTCACCATCGGTATCCCAGTCGGTAACTAGAGGTGAGGCATGCCCTATGGGCAGGTCAATTCTTGCACCGTCGGCATACACATACCAGTAATCCTCATATGTTGGCATCTGAGCCATAGTTGCTGCTGCAAGAACAGCAATAAGAAGCAGATAAATTCTCATACACACTCCTGATAAAGGTTCATGAAACGTTACGCGGAAAAATAATCCATGTGACAGCGCAAAAAAAGGGGCGGTTTCCCACCCCTTTCATGTTCCCTTTCAAGGAATCAGCTGATTACTACAAGCCCTTCCATGTGAACTCTCATGCAGTTGATCATGTTCTCATGATCCACTGTTCCGGCCATTTCCCTGGCAGAGTGCATTGAAAGCATGGGGTTGCCCACATCAACAGTGGGAATACCTGTACCTGTGGCTGCTATGGGACCAAGGGTTCCCCCGCTTCTTCCGTCCGCCCGTGAGACAAACTTCTGTACAGGGCTGTCAGCAAGCTCCGCGCACTTCATGAAGTAGGCTGATGTTCTTGCACTGGAAGCGTAGCTCCCTCCAGCTGACATTTTGATGGCAGGGCCCTTGTTCAGCTGCGGTCTGGAGAGTTTACTGTGCTTTGCTGCCCAGCCGGGATGAACAGCATGTACGCAATCGGCACTTACATTGATTGATCTGCTGCAGGCGCGGAAGTATTCTTCCCTGCCCCCTGCAAGTCTTTCAAGCATACGCTCCATGAATGGAGATGCAGCACCGTTCACTGTTCTTGAACCTATCTCCTCGTTGTCGAATAGAATGGCAACTGCAGTGGCATCAGCCTTTTCAGCCCTGATTACAGCTTCCACAGCTGCGTGGGTACTTGCCTGGTTATCTATTCTGGCACTTGTAAGGTAGTTACTCTCAATGCCTGAAAGGGTGGGCCTCTGTATGGGGAAAACCTCGCCTGAGAAGTCGATCATCTGTTCAATTTCAATACCTGCGGCTTCAGCCACCATCTTCTTCAGATTTTCGTAGTCATTCTCATTGTCTCCGAACACAAGCAGAAGCTGCTCTTCAGCATTCACTTTAAAACCGTCTTTGTTGGCTGTTCTGTTCAGATGAATTGCCGGTGACGGGAATCTCAGGATGGGTTTGTCTATTACATAAAGCCTTGTTTCAAGACCGTTCTCCCCTATGAAGGTTGCCCCTCCTGCAAGGCCCATATCACGATCAACCCAGGTTGCAACTGTTGGGCCGCCGTAGATCTCCACACCCATTGTGGAAAGCCCTTCAGTGTATGAATACGGTTCCGGCTTAAGCCTGAAACACGGGGCATCGGTGTGGGTGCCTACTGTTCTGAACCCTGCTTCTGCAGGAGGCATTTCTCCAACAATGAATGCTGCCAGAGTTGAGCCGGATTCAATAACAAATCTTCTGTCACCGGGATTCAGTTTCCACTGATCGCTCATTTTTATCTCTTCAAAACCGTTCTTCTTCAGTATAACTGCAGCAGCCTGCACACAATGAGCTGCGGTAGGACTGTTCTCCAGGAAGGAAATAAGATCTCTTATCTCTTTCTTCATGCGCTGTCTCCTGTCTTTCCTTTATGGAGCCTTCGCACCTGGTGCATGAAGGCTTCAAACCTTGATGAATTATCCGTGTCCTCCTGGCCGTCAAAGGCAAGATTAAGCCAGGGCAGCCCTGGTTTTTCCCTCTTGATCCTTCTTGACACCGCTGATACCACTGTGCCTGGCAGGCAGCTGAAAGGGTAAACATTTACAGCGCCGTCAATACCGCCATGCTCCAGGAGAGCAATGGGAGTACCGATACAGAGCACTGCCTCTCCTCCGATGTTCTCTGCCATATACGGTGTGGAGGCCTTGAGGATCTGCTCTGCTGAAGCATGAGGAGTTCCCCTGAGCAGCTTGTCGAATGGTTTTTCCACAGCTCGCTTGACCCTGGAAATAAGCATCTCCCTGGCCTTGCCTTTAAGGACTGACGCTGTCCGTCCCTTTTCCCTGGACTTCTGTATGAAGCTGTAGTTCACATAGTCGAACCACTCTGTGAGTGGAGAATAAACCACTTCAGCCCCAAGGGATTCAAGCTTCCTTATGGTGTTGTCGTTTGCATACTCGTCATTTCTCACATAGATCTCACCGAAAACAGCCACAAGCGGTTTTGAAGGAATTTTTCTCAGTGGCAGGGAACCGAATTCAGCTGCGGCTTTCTTCGCCTGGCCTGGAAGAGAGTGCCCGTTTTGCAGTGCTTCTTCAAATCTGTCCAGCCACTTTTTGAAAAGCTTCTCTGCACTGCCCTCCTCAAGCTCATAAGGCCTTGTCTTCAGCAGTGCTTTCTTAAGGATATCTGCTGCAGCCAGCCCCTGCAGAAGGTCCTTCTGGAATTTCTTTGATGAAAGACCGGGTACTTCCGAGTAGGAATCGCTGGATGTTGCGGTAAGCACCGGAACATTATCGTATCCCTTCTTCTGCAGCACCTGTCTGTGGAAGTTGCAGTACCTGCCGAATCTGCAGGGTCCTGAAGCGGTTGCCATGAAGAAAGCTGTTTTCTCCGGGTCATTTTTTTCAAGGATCTTCAGCATGTTACCGGCAGTAATTATTGCCGGATAACACTCTCTGCCTGTGGTAACTGTTCTTCCACAGGCAACAGTATCAGCTGTGGTCGGGGGAATAACCCTGGCATTCACTCCTCTGTTCCGAACGGCAGCGGCAGCCAGATAGGAGGCTTCGCTCATAAGAGGAATCCAGAGGGTTTTTCCAGCAAGCTCGGTTTTCTCAGGGGTCCAGGGAGTGTGCTCCTCTGTTCCCGCGTCACCGGCGCCTTCAAGGGCATCCAGGAATGCCTCACATCTGGTTATCACACCTGCATCAGCTGCATGCTCATCGATTTCTATTGAGAGGTACGGTTTCTCACCCATTATCTCACTGAATGTGTGCTCTATAAAGGAATCCGGACCACAGCCGAAATTGCTGATGTATACACCGTGGAGCTCGGGATTCTCCTTAATGGCAATACCACCGGCCAGAATCCGCTGACCGTAGTGCCAGTACATGTTACTGAACTCCTCAGCGGTTCTTTCCATGGGAAGAGGCATCATATCCAGTGGAATCACAACACCACCCAGTTTTGCCAGTTTTCCCGGAAGATCGGTGTTCACCACTGGATCTGAACCGTTGTAGGGCCTGCTCACTAAAACAAAACCCCTTCTGCCGTTCAGGCTCTCAAGTGCTCTGGCACCTGCTTCCATGTTCAGCTCAGTGAACCTGGCCTGTGCAAGCTCTGCAGCCTTCAGTGCCTTCTTCGCGTCCCCGGTGCTGAATCCCAGTTCAACTGCAGTCTTCACCAGGGTGTTCATCCACTCCTCACCTGGAAGGGAAAAATCAAGAACAGGCTTCAGTATCTTCACACCCTTCATTCCGCTGAGATCCAGGCCTGCATCCAGAATGTACGGGGAACCCTGCACATACGGGCAGTTGTACGACTCGGTAAAGTCCCCCTGGGGTTTGTTCCTTATTATGGAAGGGAGGAAGATGGTGTTGATGCCTGATTCTATCAGCTCCAGTACATGTCCATGAGCGATCTTAACCGGGAAACAGGTTTCAGCTGCAACGCTCTCAACACCTGAATGCACTGTTTCAGAAGTGGATTCACCGCTGATCTTAACCCTGCAGCCAAGAGTTCTGAAGAATGTTCCGAAGAAAGGATATGATTCCCAGAACCACAGGGCTCTGGGTATGCCTACAACAGGCCCTGTTCCCCAATCCTCTCCGGATGTTTCAAAGAGATTCTCAACTCTCTTTTTGAAGAGATTCTCTCCTCCGGGAACGGTCTGCATGGAACCTGTTTCGTACTTCTCACATCTGCCGCCGTAAAGAAGCCTGGTGCCGTCGGAAAGAGTTACCCTGTGTATCTCGCAGTGGTTGGCGCAGGCGTGACACACGAAGGAATCCTGAGCATAGCTCTTCTCTGCAAGACTGAACCCTCTGAAGGTGGAACTCTGCCCTGGCTCCATGCTGTCCCTGGCCATGAGAGCCACACCAATTGCGCCTGTTACATCGTGGTGGGGAGGTAGAATAACCTCTCTGCCCTCTCCCAGAACTGAATTGAATGCAGCAACCACTCCCTGATTGTGAGCAGTTCCCCCCTGGAAGAATATCTTTTTACCAATTTTGCGTTCGCCCACCACACGGTGAAGGTAATTGCGCACTATGGAGTAGCAGAGACCTGCTGTGATCCTCTCCACAGGTGTATTCACCGACTGGTGGGAGACAACATCGCTCTCCATGAAAACAGTACACCTCTCACCCAGTCTGCATGGGTTCTCAGGTTTCAGAGACATGGGACCGAAGTCCTGAATCTCAATACAGAGCTTCTCAGCCTGCTCCTCAAGGAACGAACCTGTTCCCGCTGCACAGACCTTGTTCATCTGGAAGTCAACAACCAGACCGTCTTTTATTGATATGTACTTAGAGTCCTGGCCGCCAATTTCAAAGATTGTGTCCACATCAGGATCAATCTCTATTGCAGCTCTTGCCTGTGCTGATATCTCGTTTCTGACAACATCGGCTCCTGTGAAATCACCTGTCATATACCTGCCGCTGCCTGTTGTACCCACTCCGAGTACACGGACCTCTGAGAGATCTTTACCCATCTGGCGCAGCCCTTCCTTCACAGCTTCCAGAGGTCTTCCTGCAGTTCGCAGGTAAAGTCTGGAAACAACCTTGCCATCAGGAGATACAGCGGCAAGGTTTGTGGAGATGGAGCCAACATCTATACCAAGGTAGATTCCCTTATCAATGGCACCGGGATCAGTTTCAAAGTCAGCTTTCGGAATTGCAAAAGGAGCAAGTGCAGGCATTGTTCTGGAATCACCGGCAAGAGAACCAAGTACAGTTTCCAGGTCTGCTTTTTTCAGTATTCCAGGCTTCCCGCAAAGCGCAGCGCCGGCTGCAGTGAGCACGTTGAAGTTGGGGGGAACACTTACTCTGCCGTCAAGCACTGTCTGGAACGCCTGAACCATTCCCCTGTTGGCGGCAACTCCGCCCACAAAGGCCACAGGGAATCTGAAACGCCTGCCTGCTGCAATAACGCTTCTGAAGTTCCTGGCCACTGCATGACAAAGTCCGCTTACTATCTCGGCAACAGTTGCCCCCACCTGCTGCAGGTGGATCATATCGCTCTTGGCGAACACACTGCATCTGCCTGCAATCCTGGGAGGAGAATCGCATTTTGCTGCAAGATCCCCCATTTCTTCAGGTGAAAGCCCCATCCTTGTTGCCTGCTGATCCAGGAATGAGCCGGTACCCGCAGCACAGACCGAGTTCATTGCAAACTCGTCCATCACTGTTTCTCCGGAGGCATCCTTCCGAAGCAGCAGAAGCTTCGAGTCCTGCCCGCCCATCTCAATAACAGACCCGGCATCAGGAATGTACCTGGCAACAGCTGAAGCCAGAGCCACAACCTCATTCACATATTCTGCGTCTGTTACCTTTGTGTAAACTGAAGATCCCTTGCCTGTAAGAACAACAGGCAATTCATTCAGTTCAGGAAACTCCGAGTAAATTTCAATAAGAGTGGTAACCGGTTTGCCGTTATGCCGGCGATATACTGACTTCTCTATTTTACCATCTTTTACAAAGGCGACTTTTACAGCCACCGAACCTGTATCTATTCCAACCTGTGTTGATTTCATGGTGCTCCCGGTTCAGGGTGAGACGGGAATATGCAAACTTCCACCGGTTTTCGGCACCCCGGAGCCGATAACGGAGCCGGATCCAACACCTTCCGGTATCACAGGTTCTCTCTTAAATGCCAGACAGCTGGAAACATTCCCTGTTCCAGAACGGTTTCAAGAGAAAAGCTGATTCCATGCTGCCTTATAATGCTGCATTTCCTGACTGAGTTTCAGCGGCAATCCGGCGTAGAATCAATTTCTGTAAAATGTGTGCAAACCGGGGGAAGACAGGGCGGCATGTCCCCACGGGAATGTGGAGACATGCCGAAAAAGCACTTCTACCTTGCAATAACAACTCTTGCTGTGTTCTCTTCACTACCGGCACTCAGCCTGCAGGAGTAGATACCGGAAGGAAGGTCGGTAGCCAGTTGAATTGAAGCGTTTCCCATCTGTGTAATCCTTGATGACTCACTGTAAACAAGCCTTCCACTCAGATCAAACAACTCAATGGAAACATCGCAGGGCTCAGCGGCGGAGAAAGCGGCAGAGAATGAACCGGATGAAGGGTTAGGTGAAATCAGTAATTCTGAAGTTGACACCGTTCCTCCACTTTCGATGCCGGTGATGTCCATCTCTGCAAAGTAATAATCGCCACCACTGCTATATTCGTTTGCGTGAGCGCTTTTTGTTGCAGCAGTAACATAACGTCCATCACTGGAGATATCCACATGGAAGGCGGATCCCGGCGTGTCCATTGAGAAACAGGGAGTTCCCGGATTAAGGTCATCGAATACATTAACCTCAGCTCCTCCGCCTCTCTGAAGACCGAAGGACGCAACTGCCAGCCACCTGCCATCATCGGAGCAGTCCATCCAGCTAACCCATTCCTGGTAGTCTCCGGAACCTTCAGTGTAGTCGTAGGTCCATACCTCTGAGGAGGTATCAAGATCATATCGCATAATTTTATTAGTGACGTTACCGGATTTAGTGAATCCGAAATAAACGGTGTTGTTATCTGCAGCAACTGTAGCTGCTACACAAGCATATCCCGGAAATGAAACTACAGCTTCGAGGTTGTAGGCAGAACCATCCCAAACAATGATTCCTGACGAAGCATAACCAAAGGCAACCACTGAACCATCCGGTGAAATTCCTAAGGACGGACCCCAAGAATCAATGGTGCAGGAGGCCTCCAGTGTACCTGTTGCTATATCCAGCCGGTAGAGATTTGTAGAATTGCGGAAGATGCACTTGCTTCCATCTGCTGTAATTCTCAATTGGCCAATGGTAGCAGTGCTCTCGTCTTCATAGATCAGAAAAGGATCTGTGTCGCTTGAGCTGAAGAATTGAATGGTCAGGTGTCCTTCTACTAAACCCCCCACTGCGAGTACGGAACCATCTTCGGAGCAGGCGATTGTACCTGGCCAACTCACCCAACCGGGATCTATAGTGTCGGTTGCCTCGTAAGTCCATGCGGGAGTATCAGCAGATTGAGAGTTGAAACAGCTGATATTACAGTTACCATCCCAGCTGAATACTGAGTAGAAAATGTCTGCGGTGGCTGCTGCAACAGTTCCCGTTTCTTTGCAGAATTCCGCAGGCTCATAGCTCCAGAGAACTGAACCGTCTCCTGTTACCCCCTGGAACATCCTGGCTTCTTCGTAGTAACCTCCAGAGAATACATAGCCAGACTCATCTCCCATGGGAGCCATTCCCGGGTAGCAACCAGTTTCATCGATATAGTGCCACAGAAGCTCTGGAGGATAGTTCATGGGCTGCGGATCAGCTGTGGGTGTGTATTCACCTATTATCCTTTCCATGACTACACCCCGATCTGTCATGTCCGAGAAGAATGCAACACCCGTTTCACCGTAGGCGAAACATGCCAGCAGAAGCACTGCAGCAACAGTAATCGAATACTTTTTCATTACATCCCCCTATTGTGTTGGCGGCGAGCTTATTAAATTTTATACAAAAAATGGTTACATGTCAATACAGCTTTTAGAATGCCATCAATATCTTATCCTTTCACATGATTTTGCAATTTCAGCTTTATCAGAAGCCTGCATTCTCATGCTAAGTCCATTCACTTAAAAGTAGATTCTGAGACAGTGGTGTAAGCAGGTCTTGATGGATGGGCGGAACTCAAGCAGCTGCAGCCGGAAAGCACTCCTCAGTTCAGAAGGGCGGATGCGGAAAGATAGTACACCCGCCCCATACCGGAGGGAAGCTGGAGGGT
>CAYLRO010000049.1:0-17308 GCA_964386635.1 uncultured bacterium
CAGGTGATGTTCTCATGATTACAGGTCCCAACGGTGTGGGAAAATCCACCATTCTCAAAGTTCTTGCCGGAGTACTTCTCCCCGCAAAAGGATCAGTGGAATATGAATGGCCGGATGTTAAAGACCCCAGGCAGTTCATCGGGTATCTTCCGGACAGTCTCAGCATTTACAGATCAATGAAAGTGAATAACCTGTCCAGACTTCACTGGGATGCATTCGGAATGAAGAACCAGGCGCTTCCCCTGCTTCAGAAGGCATCAATTGATCCCAGTGCCAGGATATCAGATCTGTCAGTGGGACAGCGGGTAATCTTCCACCTCGACTTGATTCTCTCTACGAAACCCAGGCTGATTCTCATTGATGAAGTTCTGCACTCTGTTGACAGCTACCTCAGGGGCCTGGCCCTGGAAGCCATTGTGGAAACAATTGCCGACAGGAACCCCACAGTAGTCATGGTAAATCTTAACTACACCACAGTGGAACACCTTGTAAACAGAGTTGTCTTCCTTTCAAAGAAGGGAATAACGCTGGATGAAAGAGCTGAAACACTCATTGAAAGAGCCGAGATAGTTACTGAGCGGGAAACAGGTGAAAAGAAACTGACTATCTCCGATTCTTCAGTGCAGCAGAACCTGAAACTCACAAGCATCCTAACCCACCTTATCAAAGACACCTATAAATCACAGGAGGCCCTCCTGTGATAAGAAAGGAGATACTGGATACTCTGCGCAATGGGTGCACAGGGCTGAGTTTCCTTCTTCTGGTGCCTGTGGTCTTTTCAATCAATGAAGCAGTTCTTACAAACAACCCAACCATTAATCATTACATGCAGATCAGTCTTTCGTTCATTCTTCCTGCAACTGCTTTATACATGGCATATATGATGTTTGCCCGTGAGGATCGGGATTCCGCCATGGAGTACCTTAAAACCCTTCCGATAACAGACCTGCGCTTTCTGGCGATTAAAACCCTGCCGAGACTGATACTCATTTCTGCAGTTTTCCTTACTCCATGGGCGAGAAGAAACCTTGTTTACTGGTATTCTGATCCTCTGAATGATTTACTCTACTCAATCTCGATGCCGGTGATTATCACACTGTCCGGGTTTTTCCTGGGGATTTCAAACAGAAGAAATTCTGTTCTTGTTGCGGCTTTCCTGATCCCGATACTTTTCCTTGCAAAATTCGGGGGTACAGACGGGGGAAGCACGGCACTGGCAAACAAACTGACACTCTGCTTCTACAGATGCATAATGCTGCCAGCTGGAATGGATCAGACCTGGGTTTTCCGGCTGGCATCCAGGTTCTTCTACATCGTTACAACGTATCTCCCGGCTCTATTGCCGGTAACTGTGATTTTCCATTTCCACAGGCAATGGGACTGTTCTTCTAAATCAGTAAAGACTCAGTTGATTCTTGGAAAGATGGTTGTTCCCCTGAGCATTCTTCTGGGCATTTACCTTCTTAACACTCTCAGGCCCTGGTAGAAAGGTTTGACATGCTGAAAGAAGAACTCTTTCAAACGCTGAGGCAGACAGCTCTCACTCTGAGTTTCTCCATCCTTCTTCCAGTGGTTTTCCTGATTAACGAGGCACGCCTTCCAGAAAACAAACCATTCAGCCACTATGCGGAATTCGGAATAATGATGCTTCTTGTGTTCCTTGTGACAAGTCTTGCATACACAATCTTTGCCAGAGAAGACCGGGATAAGGCAGCCGAGTATCTGAAGTCACTTCCAATCTCCAGACTCAATCTGCTGTGGATAAAAATTCTTCCCAGACTTCTGGTGTCGCTCTTCTTCCTCTTCGGTTATGTGTTCTTCGTATCACCGCTGGCAGGAATGTTTACTGTTGCAGAGTACACAGTTGTTCTGGTACCTGCGGTGATACTGATGTTTTCAGGGTTTCTTCTGGGAATATCAGACAGGAAAAATCCGGTTCTTGCCGGATTGCTTCTGCTGCCTGTGGTCTACTGGATGATGCTGGGCAGTATCTCTTCTTTCTATCTTGGTAAATACCTTCTGTCACACACCGAGTTCATCTATCGATGGACTGGAAGCTCGGTTGTGCAGATGAGAATCTGTATCCTCTTATCAAGTAGCATTGCACACCTTCTGCCAACGGTTCTTCCAGTGGCTGTTCTTTTGCCGATTTATAAAAACTGGGATTGCGCATCAGGGAAAATAAGAAGCCAGAAAATGCTGAAGAGACTTCTGTTCCCCACCGGATTGATCATTGCAATAACGGTTGTAACCTTCAGTCAGTTCTAAAGCTCCATCTGCTCCACGAAGGACTGGATGTTGCCTGTCTCGAGATTTGAGGAACTGGTTTTCCTTTTGCTCACAATTCTGGTGACAAGCTTCTCAAAACAGTTCATGTCTTCCCAGTGAACTTCGTCTCCGAAGAGGCTTTTCACTTCTGCATGGGCGCACAGGTCTTCGCCGAAGAGCTTCAGATATGAGAAGCCCTGATCCCCCCTGGCACCGGAGCAGATGTAAAGGCCAAGCCTTTTTTTCAGAAGCTTACCGTTGTTTCTGCTGCAGAAGAGAGACATTTCCTTCTGAATCCTGTTCATATACACAGATGCTCCCAGGATTACTGTTTCATATCCCTCAAGTGAAAAGTCAGGTTTCTCCTTAACATTCACAATGGTAACCTGGCCTTCAGCCTTCTCTGCCAGGATCTCAGCACACCTTGCCGCTGATCCGTGCTTTGTCGAGAAAAGAATTGCTGTTTTCATAAGAAACCTCCTCTAGTGAGGGCCTATTGCTCTGCAGTTGTCCCTGGGAAGCGGATCAACAGCCATGTAACCTTCAGGTACCTCTTCACTGAACAGATACACAACGGTACTGCCTGATTCAGTTCTCCATACCTCCTCCAGAAATGGTGGCGGTTCCAGAACATCCCATGTTCTTCCGTCCGGGGATCTTCTGAAGCATCTGGAAAGCCATGGTCTTAGAACTGGAAGGTCTCTGTCTACAACAAGATACTCTACATCATGATCTTGAAGATAGGGCCAGACAAGCATTTCATAATCGTTGGGCCAGGTCAGTGTAGGCTTTCTGTATATGAAGTGGAACAGTTCAGTATTCGGGTAGGTGCACACCCAGGCTGAATCCGAAGCGTTATCCCTTATCCACAGGGCAGCTTCCGTTGCTTCTGCTGCCCGTGCCCGGTTGTCCTGTCTGAGAGTATTCACGAAAGGCCTGGCGAGAGTCAGTACAACAAGAACCAGCAACCAGGGCAGTAATTTCCGTCTGCCGGGCTCAGAAATTGCCCGCAGAATGCCTGCGCTTCCAAGAGCAACTGCAGCAGGTACAGCAACAGACATGTACCTGCCTGAATGCTGGTGAAGCACAAGAGCAGCAAGAACGGGAATAAGGGCAATCATTGGGAATAGCATTCTTCGCCGGGTATCACTGCAGAGAAGCGCAAACAATCCGAACACCATGAAAACCGCCAGAGTCGGCTGCCCGAATACCTCGCCCCTGTGGGTGCTTCCTGTGGTAAAGGGCTCCAGAACCCGGAGAACTCCTGAAGCAGCATAAGTAAGCACTGCCCCTGGTCCCTGATTGTTCCACATGTCTGAGGGACCCGGGGCGGTATCCCTTACACTCCATGCAGACCAGTGGTTCTCGTTTAGAAGGAACTGGGTATTCTGGCTGTATGAAGGAGAGCCGAATTCATTGATGTTCCTTATCAGCAGAGGTGACACGACCAAAAGCGCCACACCGCCATAAGCAATCACCTTCAGCCACTTTTTGCTGCCGCCGCGGATTAGAATCCACAGGGCTGCTGCCGGCACCATGAGTGTTCCCTGGGTTCGAACAAGGAACAGCATGCCTGTCATAAGCCCCAGAGTAATCGTTCTTTTCCAGGATATGCTGTCAGCGTGGGCAATGATCAGAATTCCATAGAACAGGGCTGTATAAAGCATCAGACTGTCAGGTTGAGTGGCATACCAGACGAATGGAGGATCGAAAGCAAGATATGCAAGAACAAGCAGAGCAGTTTCTTTACCAAAGATTTTACCTGCCCACATTGCAGGTATCACCATGGCGAGAAGGCCGAAGAGCAGAGCCGCAATCTGGGCCTGCTGAATCCCGGTTCCAAGAACAGAGAACACCGATGCCAGAAGAAATGCCATTGCCGGCTGCCTGTTTGCTTCAGGTCTCAGAAACTCTCTTGAATCGTCATAGAGAGTCCACTTCAAAAAAGTGTTGAATCCCAGACCTCTTTTTACATTGTCTGCAAGCAGGATGTTTGCAGCAGCGCCGTCTCCTGACGGAATGGGATTCCGTACTATCACAATTCCACGGGTGAAAATCGCAACAAGAAGAATACATATTGCTGCTGTGAGAAATCTTTTTCTTTCCATGAAGCCTAATTTACTTAATAAAGTCTTCCAGGCAAAACAGCACTTGACTTCACCGCAATAACTGCGGTAGAAAACATCGGGAGGTACCATGCTTCTTAAAGCAGCAACATGGAATGTGAATTCGATCAGAGCCAGGATGCCGGTGGTACTCAGGTGGCTTGAGAAAGAACAACCTGATCTGCTGTGCATTCAGGAGCTGAAAGCCACAGAAGAACAGTTTCCCTTTGAAGAACTCACTGAAGCCGGTTACCGTTCATATGTAAACGGACAGGTCCGCTGGAATGGTGTGGCGCTGCTGTCAAAGGAACCGGTTGACCGGATCGAAACCGATCTATCCGGCTTCCTTCCTGAACAGAAGAGAATGATATCAGGTGTTCTTCACGGTATCAGATTCATCAATGTCTATGTGCCCAACGGTGGAGATGTGGACAATCCCAGATTCCAGGAAAAACTTAAATACTTCCAGGTTCTCAGAAACTACTGTCTTTCATTTCAGGAGCCGGCGGTTGTAATGGGAGACTTCAATGCAGCCCCTTCCCCTGATGATACCCACTCACCTGAAGAGCAGGACTTTTCCATCTGCTATCACCCTCTTGAGAGAGAACAGATAGAGATGTTTAAAAGCGCAGGCTTCACCGATGTATTCAGACAGATCCATCCGGAAGGAAAGGAATTCAGCTGGTGGGATTACAGAGCTGCGTCCTGGAGACGGAACAGAGGAATGAGACTTGACCTTGTTCTGGCGGATAATAAAGTATCAGAAATGGTCACAGACTGCCTGATAGATAAAGATCCGAGAGGCTGGGAGAAGCCATCAGATCATACTCCGGTTGTTTTCACAATTGAAACACTGGAATAGATAAATGCATAAAAAGGTATCACCTGTTGGAAACATCAAGAAGGGAACACAATGAAAAAAGGACTTCTGGTTATAACAATGCTGACTTCGCTTGCTTCAGCAAGATTTATCGCTGAATTGCCTCATATTCATGTTCAGGAATGGGGAGTAATAACAATAAGCGAAAATGTTCCTCTGGTAACTTCTTCGCCTGAGGAACCTGGTCTTTACCCCTCCTTCCCTGAGACCGATGATGAAGGATATGCTGTAAGAGCACCGGTGCTTTACTTCAATGGCCCTGAGTTCACCGGCACAGTCACTGTGAAGACTGATAACGGTGCCATTTTCGACATCTATCCTGCAGTGCCTGACTGCGACAGAACACACAGCACTGTGAGCTGGACAGCGTCCTTCTCAAACGATCCCATAGACGAGTACCCGATGAATCGAGGACTGCCGCCAGGTGGATGGAATTATGACATGTGGCGTGTTGAACCAGCTCTTACTGTGAGCATAGGATCAGACTGGCAGGATAAGTTCCTGTACTATGAGACTGCCCCTGGAACTCTTGACTTCCTGCCGTACATGCCCGGCGCGGAATCAGTGCTTCACGCCCATGCAGCAATTCCTGCTCTGGTAATCAGGAACACTGCAGACGGAGGGATGTATTACTCAGGCACCCTGCAGCAGATTGCTTACGGTGATAACACTGAATTCAATCGTGTGGACTCCGACGACGTCAGGAGAACTCTATACAGCTGGTCCGTAGACATCCTTGAACCCGAGCAGATGGACGCCCTCTGGAACACCTGGGCACAATGGATTCTGCACGAAAACACCTCTGAATCGGCATACGCTAATGGTGTTCTGCTTTACCTGGTTCCTCAGGAACTTACACAGAGAATCAGCACCATTACTGTTGAGCCTGACGAAACAGATTATCCTGTAGATCTGTCAAGATACATTCTTGTTG
Source organism: uncultured bacterium (assembly GCA_964386635.1). Lineage (GTDB taxonomy): Bacteria > Fermentibacterota > Fermentibacteria > Fermentibacterales > JCC-6 > Sabulitectum. The sequence goes on from CAYLRO010000049.1 coordinate 6,188, forward strand.
CAGTTCCCCTTTAGAGGAGGAAGACATGATACCGCTTCTTTTCCCTTTTCTGGCCGATACGGTTATCGCTCCTGACCCTGACTTTGAAGACATCTTTGTGAACGAGTGGGGAGTGGTTGTATTCACTGCAGGCGGGACCACTGTTGCAGGCGCGCCTGATGAAAACGGTGATATCTATTTCGGGCGGGAGCCTTATGGCGCCCTGATGGTTGATGCTCCCGTGGTGTGGATACACGGTGCCTTTTTTGAGGAAGCCACTTTTACAGTGGAGGCAATGCAGGGTGAACTCACAACCCTGTATCCCCAGCCTGACACAGTACTGGGTGATGGAATGAAGACCAGTGCTTCATGGAACATAGCCTGCCCTCTTCCGGCTCCTTTTACTGCTTTGCCTGATCCTCCATCGTCAGAAGGGGTACCATTCGGCTGGGCCATGGATTTCTGGCGCCGGGTTCCATCAAGAGATATCTACTCAGTGGAAACCGGAAACTATCTGGGCAATTTCCTCTACTACGAAGCGGGAATACCGTTCTGGGAACCCCCGGACATGTTGTACGATGCAAAATTGCTTGCCGGTCATTACTCTCCTGAGGGGCTCCTGATTACAACTGGTCCCGTGCCTTCAGTTGAGACAATTCAGCTGATTCCTCTTCCTGATGGAACCGGTGGCCCTGCTGGTGCTCCTTTGAACGACTCTGAGACCTGCGATCACATCTGCGGATGGGCTGCAGGCAATCTGAAATCTCAGGAAATAGAGGCTCTGTGGGCAACCTGGAAACCGTTCTTCACAAAAACGATCACCTGTAATGAAGTAGTTCTTGCTGACAGACGTGGCACAGAAGAAAAATGGATACTGTTCCCTCTGCCGTGGGATGTGGTTGAAGAAATCAGCACAATCAATCTTGATGTGCCCTACCACCACGGTTCCATTACCTACAACAGGCTCTTCCTGGGCCTTGTAAGGGTGAACTGACATGCTTGCGCTTCTGATTCTCACCGCTGGTCTTCAGGTACATGAATGGGGGGTAATTACTCAAGACCCGATTGCCCTCACCGGATTCAGAGCAGACAACCAGCCGGGTGTTGAAGTTCCAGTAAATGAACTTGAAGACAGAGCACCTGTTCTGTACTTCCATGGTGACCCGTGTACAATTGACCTGAGAATCACTTTCCCGAATATGGGATATGCAACTGAGCTGCTCCCGGAACCGTCAGAGGGGGGAGTTAACTCAACCTACGCTGTCTGGAATGATCTTGAGCTTTCAGACCAGCCCGGCTGCAGAACCGACTACGGATGGGCCAACTGGACCCAATGCAGTTTTCCCGTTCCTCTCTGGCGCCAGGTGGAAGCTCTGGAGATAATTTCCGGCAGCTTCAATGACCGCTTCATTTACTATGAATGCGCTCCCGGCTCTCCGGGAGATCTTCCATTCATCAATCAGTCAGGGAATCAGTCCATGAGAATGCCTTATGGAGAAATCCCCTGCATTGTACTCACATCCTCTCAGGGTATGCCCATGTATGGAGTGTTTACACTGGCTGAAATACTTACCAGCATACCAAAAGGTCTTCAGTTCCTTGATGAACCTGCAGTTCTCCGGCGGGAGGTCAACAGGTGGGCTGAAGGTATACTGAACGAAGATGAGTTCAATGCTTTCTGGAACACATGGGAAAGTGATTTCCTTCAGAGCTCCTCTGAACAGGTGATGATTCTCTATCCGGTACCGGAAGAAACACTGAACGGAATAGCTCTCATTGAAGTTGTTCCCGACATTGATATTAGCGTGGAGATCAGCAGATTCATAGTTGCTGAGCTGCCATACAGAACCGAATAGATTAACGGGGATGGCCAACTGCCATCCCCTGTCTGTTCCCTGCTAAAGATCGTATCTGAGCTGAATCCTTACAGCAGTATCGGTTTTTTCATTACCCTCAACCGGCGGCAGGTTGTAATGGGTGATCTCGAACCCGGTACTGAATGAGAGACTTCCGGTAATTGCAGAACTGGCTTCGAGAAGGCTTCCAATGAAATAGTTTTCAGAATCGTTGAAGTCCCCTGTGATCCTTGCAGTTTCAGTAACAGTCCACGCTTCAGTGGCCAGCCACTCTGCAGCTGCTCCTGAGTACCAGGTAGCAGTCTCAAGGGTGATCTCTTCTGTATTCTCCCGTGAAAGGTAACCGCCACCGGCTTCAAGGGAAGCGGTGAAAGTTTCTGCCGATATCAGTTCACGGCCAAGACCTGCAGTTGCCCCGTACTCGTAATTAACGCCTGAAAATTCATCCTGAAACCAGTATGCCCGGGAAGCGGCATAATTCTTGTCAGACAGGCTGTACTTCAGAGAACCTTCACTGAAATACTTCTCAAGATAGGCAACATCATTCTGGCTTCCGTAGGATGTAAGAAACACAAATCCGGTTTCCAGTGCCTCTGACGGGTTGCCGGACACATCAAGACCGGCATCCAGCTGCTGCACATCACTGTTACCGGAGGTGAGCAGGCCTCCCAGGCTGACTGTACTGTCGAATGCAAAAGCCGCTGTTGCTGCAAGTGCCAGGATAAGAACAACTTTCATGAGTTTCCCCTTCCAGAGGTTATCTTGTTACAACTACTCTGACATTATCGAATGAACTTCCCTGGCTCAACCTGGCAAAGTAAACCCCGGGTTGAACGCCATCACCGGTATCTGTGTTCCAGAGAACTGTACCGGAAGTGTTTACATCCTCAGCCCATACCTGCCTGCCGGAAACATCATAAATTCTCAGTTCCCCGGAACCTGCTCCCAGTGAAGCAGAAAAAGAAACCGCTGCTCCAGACGCAACCGGATTAGGCCACGGTCCCTCCAGCCTGACTGCTACAGATTCTATCTCTGCAAGACTCTCTTCTGCAATACCTGTCCCGCAGCCGGCAGGAACAAGGGTTGGATCATGGTATCCGTGCCAGTCCATCAGGCAGTAAAGCTCCCTGTCGTATCCACCTGTCCAGAGAGGTACTCTTCTGTCCTTGGCTGTTGCGAAAGCCTCTCCTATCATTGTATTTCCCAGCTGGAAAACCTCTTCAGTAAGGTAAACGCACATCCACTCGCTTATACCCATCTCAGGAAGATATCCCTCCCAGCCGTAGCTGGTGTTGAACATCACCGAAACCGCCCCGCCGTTTCCGTTGTGCCACAATGCCTCTGCGCAGCACTCACCTGACTGGAATGCTCCAGGATGACATCCTATGCTGTGGTGGATACCGGCCATATTGCCGTTGGTAAGCCCCTGTGCGATGGAGTTTGTCATCATTGAAGAAGGTGACCCCTGCCAGTAGATCCCTGTTGTGTTACCGTGCCCGGCGTAGTGCACCCAGTTCGTTCCAGAGTTGATTATGTCTGTGGGAGTTGTGTATCCGTCGGAGTATTTTGCCGTTTCATATGCTTTGTTTATCTCCCACCCTGCTGGAAGGTTCACAGCAATGGAATCGCAGACCTTTGCACCGGTATACCCGGTAAACAGACCGGCTCCGCAGAGCATGGCAGTTGTCTGCCAGTCTCCTGCCGGAGGTGATACTTCATACATGATAGTTCTCTGGACAAACAGAGCAGCCTCATCGGCATTATCAAAGAGAGCCCTTCCAACTGCTATATCTGAGTAGAGATCAAGATCGTCATTTGTCTGACCGTAATTGTGGTCCCCGCTGGCATCCCATGTGCCGTCAAGATCAGAGTAGTAGAGATCTGCCGGGGCATTGTCCGTGTAGCCCTCACAGGAAAGGTTCACATTTCTTGCAGGCACAACGGTCTGATCACCGGCCAGCAGCACATACTGCAGTCCATCACTTGTGTACCTGTCAATTATGTAGTTACGAATCTTCTCTGCATCGTCATATCCTGATGAGGAAGCAACAATATCACTCACATACACAAGCTCTGTCTGAATCCCCTGGGTGATTTTGAAAGCTGTAAATGCCGTGAATGAATCAGAATAATCTGTTGATGTTATCACCAGCATATCCACCGCGTCCCGGCCTGTTGATGCCGGGGCATTACAAAGAATGTCCTCCGGATTGTCCACCCAGCCTGCCAGTTGCGCCGCTGCTCCTGTAACCTGCCCTGGAGATGCGCATGGAGAAGAGCCTGTTTCCCACCTTACCGTGTACTCAATATCTGTGTTGTACAGAAACTCCCTGGAAACCGGATTGTACTGAACCGGATAGAGGAGAAAACTCACAAGGGTAAAACCTCCCTTGTTGCCGGTTCTCACATTCCCAATCGGCTCACCTGGCCAGAAATTGTCTGATCTGTAGATATCAGGATTCGCAATTATTCTCTCCGGAGTCGATGCTGTTCTGCTGAAAGGCCTTGGATTGGCTGCCGGCTGCAGAACACCGGAAACCGGGGAAACTGCATCAGACAGAACTGAAGAACTTACCGCTACATTGCCGGCACCGGCAGGAAGAACCAGAGTTACCGGTCTCACAGGAAGCACAGGTTCTCCGGGACTGCCGAATGAAACACAACCTGGAATGGATATCCTGAGATAGCCTTCTCTCTCTGAAAACTGAAGATCCTGGTCTGTGAAAGAAACAGTTCGGGTCATTTCCCCGGCCACTGCACAGGCTAAAGTAAATGAAATCAGTAGAATGCAGGCATGTTTCACTTCGTCCTCCAATGATTGATGTTTGTGGTAAGAGAACAGAAAAGAGCTGTCGGGTCAAGCCGGTTTCGCTGCAGACTTTACAGCAAAGACTGGATGTAAAGATATGCGAAAACAACATTGAAAAAAATGAGGGCCTGCGGTTTACAGACCCCCACTTTGGACTGAGGACTGAAATTCAGTTCAAGGTTACTCTACCTCAACTGAAGTAACTCCGGTAATCGAATTCGCTTTGTCCTCAAAGAGTTTTTTAACGGAATCACTGTTCAGTGTCACAAGTGTAAACACACCCAGAATGGTCCCCAGAGGCATGAAGATGCACAGTACTGCTCCCGCCACCAGGCAGAGCTGATACTTCTCCTGCTTTTCAATGTTCTTTCCAGCAAGGAAAATCATGTAGGCAATTCCCCATCCCACGAGGATTATCAATCCGGCTATAAGAGCGAAAAACCCGCCCATGAGACCCAGAGCCGGCTCTTTTTCTGCAACTCCGCCAAAAATAAGTGAAAGCCCAACAGTCATATGTATCAGTGGGATGCATGACATGAGAGCTACAAGGGCAGCAAGAATAAAGTGAAAAATAGACAGAAGATGAAGAGTGTCTTTATCCGATGAAGCGGACATTTCAGTACCTCCCGGTATGTTCAGAGTTATATCATTCTGAAAACTAACCGATTTCGATGCCATGTCAAACTTTGACAACTATTGATATCTTTCTTTATTGGTTAGAGGAAAGGAGATTAGAATGAAAGCATGGATAAAGAATCGCCAGTTGATGAAGTCACATTTTGACTCTATGGGTGAAGAAACGTCTGACCAGGACTGCGGAATCAAACAGCCCCCTCTGGAACTGCCGTTTCCGGTACACAGTCAGGTTATTGAGCTCCCTGATCCGGCTTCTGTGAAACTCTCCTGTCCTGATGTGAGAAATTGCATTCTCCATAGAAAAAGCCGAAGAAAGTATTCCAGTGAATCTGTTACTCTTCAGGAAATTTCCTTCATGCTCTGGGCTACCCAGGGAGTCAGGAAGATTGTTCCAGCCTACAGCAAAACAGGAAAGGCCACTCTGAGAACAGTCCCGTCTGCCGGAGCAAGACATCCGTTCGAGACATATCTTGCCGTGAGCAATGTGGATGGAATTGAGCCGGGTATTTACCGGTACTCTGCTCTGAATCACACTCTCGCGTACCTCTTTCAGGAAGAGAATCTGCAGACAAAACTCACAAAAGCTTCAGTGGGTCAGAGCTTTGTGGGCAATGCTCCGGTAACATTCATATGGTCATGCAAACCCTACCACGGTGAATGGAGATACATGGGAGAATCTCACAAGGTTATGCTTCTGGATGCAGGCCATGTGTGCCAGAATCTCTATCTCGCTGCTGAAGCTCTCCAGCTTGGAATGGTGGCTATCGGCGCTTATTCGCAGAAGCTTATCGATGAGCTTCTCCATCTGGACGGCGAGGAGGAGTTCGTTATCTACTATGCTCCTGCAGGGAGGGTCGAAAGCTGAAGTCACAAGCGCTTTGAATTCAAAAGACTTGCTGCGCGCCAATCTCTGAAACATTGTTATCCTGTTGGCAAAGTATTCTATCAGTTTCAATCTAAGGGGTAACTATGAATAAACTTGCAGGAACAAAATCTGTTACGAAACTCCTGCTTCTACTGATTCTGACTCTCCTCTCCTGTTCTAAAGAAGATGACTATCCGATTTTCTACACCAATGACGATGGAAGAATTGTCGTGGCAGAAAATTCTCTCAGAGAGCTTATAGCTGTCTGCCAGGAGAGTTCTGAAAATTATGTGTGGAATCAGGAGACCCTGATCCTTACAGTAGGCGAGATTGATGAGGAAATAGAGATGTTCGGCGATCCCCCGGACATGCAGTACATCCTTGAGTTTGAAAAGATCCCTGAAGGTCTCAGACTTACAAACGCAACGATGATCACAGGAGAGCATCATGTTCCGGAGGTAATGGGCTGTTCCGATATTGCACCTGAAGAACACCTTGTAATGAGATTATCTGCTGCGGTTAATCTGGACTGGTTCCTTTAAGGATTCAGCGTTTGATCCGGTAAAATATCCCTCTTTCAAGTGAGATGGTCTCGATACGCTCTGAATTTTCAAGAGTAGAGAGGTACTTGTTCACTTCGTTCACATGAAGATTAAGCATCTCACTGAGGTCCTCCACGGTACAGGGGCGCCTTCCTATTGTTTCAAGAACCGCTTGTTCCGTATCCTGCCTGAAGGATGATTTCTTCCTGCGACAGGCAACAGAGGCGATTACTTCCAGCCCGGGAAGATCCCACTTGCGAATGAGATCCTCAAAGAAAGAAGAATCAGCCGGGACAAGTCCCTCTACCGCACCGGGGCGATCCAGGGTGTTAAGCTGAACATGATGGGGCTTGATTTCTGAAAGAGCCGCCCTGAGAGAATCCAGGTTTTCCCGGTCATCGTTGAATCCCGGCAGAATAAATACTTCCAGCATGATCTCACCTGAAAACTCCCGTTGAAAGTCCTTCAAACCTCTGATGTGTTCAGCAACTGTCAGTGACGGATGAGGTCTGTTGATCCTGTGAAATGCACTCTCAGTAGCTGCATCAAGAGATGGCAGAACAAGATCTGCCCTGGAAAGCTCAAGCCTTACACCCGGATCCCCCATCAGTGTACCGTTAGTAAGTACTGCAACAGGCAGAGACGGATGCCTGTCTTTAATGTGATCGATAACGTCACCGATCCGGCTGTTCAGCGTAGGCTCTCCGGAGCCGGAAAAAGTTACATAATCGGGCATCTGATTGTGAGAGAAAAACTCATCAAGCTCTTCAATCACCTCTGAAAAAGGCACAAATTCCCTGCGATCTACAGTCAGACTGGTGGTTGCTCCGCATTCGCAGTAAACACAGTCCAGCGTGCATATCTTGTGTGGAACAAGATCAACTCCCAGAGAGGAGCCCAGCCTCCTGGAAGGAACAGGTCCAAAGAGATGTCTGTACTTCATCAGTTGTACGCCAGTCGCACTTCCTGCTCATCCATCACCGGGGCCAGAAGTTCCTTCCATTTTGCCCCCTGCCATGTTCCCAGCTCTGTATGGGTAAGCAGATATTTTTCGGGAATGGGGTGAGTTCCTGTTACAACTGGAATTCTGTACCTCTCCTCTATGTAACGTTTAAAGTACTCAATTCTCGGACAGGGGGGGTAGCCCACCAGAAGCCCTGTTGCAAGATGAATAACCTGAGCACCGTTATTAATCATCTCTTCAGGAACATACTCCACATTGCCCCCGGGGCAGCCGCCGCAGGTGGTGTATCCAACTACTTCCACATCCTGCTCAGGTGTGTATCTCTTGAAAGCTCCAGCTCTTTCCTGAATGGCCCTGAAACACTTGCCGCCTCCGCAGTTATGGTAACGGTCACAGATGATTATTCCGATTTTGATTTTATCCATTGAATTTACCTCACTTGATTGGAAAACTGTAAGTCCTGCCGGCACCGCCTGAGAGAAACTTCTCAGGGAATCTGGCGGCTATTTCTCTAATGTTTCTGGTGCAGTGGGTGGGACAGACGAAATCAACATCCCTTAAAGCATCATAACAGTCAAATCCGTGAAATCCTCCGAGAACACAATGTATATGCCCATGTTTCCCGGCAACCTCCAGGATGTTCTCAAGGCCGGGATGTGAACAGCCTGCAACAACAACAAGCCCTGATGGAGTTGTAACGAACAGTGACTGCTCAATTTTATGCAGTTCTCCTGTTGTGAAAATTCCACTGGCAATTTCCATTTCATCAGAGACCTGAATTACCTCAGCAGCTCTTTTAACACCTCTTAAAGAGAGCGGCAGAAAAACCTTCGCTTCAGGTATAGCTCTGATTGCCGCCGAAAGGCCGCCGATATGATCAAAGTGGTTGTGAGAAATGAAAACAGTATCGATGGATGCCGGGTCGATACCCATCACTTTCATGTTCTCCATAAGAATATGCCCGTCGCCTCCTGCATCAAAAAGGATCCGATGCTCACCGGTGTGAATAACAGCTGCGAATCCCCAGTCAGCTGTAAGGCCTTCCTTGAAAACAGTGTTGTCGTAAACAATGCTGATTCTGATCATAGGGCATCCTCCGAATTGTTTACAATTCTATCACAATTCCACCGTGGGGTGGTATGGCTGAAAAACATCTAGTGTTTTGACTTCTTCCGCCTTATACTCTTTTTTCCAGACCGGCAGACGGCATGTTGCAGCCTGCGATCAAGAGAACTATTTTATAAACCAGTGCTTTTCATGAAATTTCCCTGTGGAGTTTAATTGACTGATTCAAAACAAGATGCAGCCCCTAAATTCGGAACCTTCCTGGGTGTGTACACTCCCAGTGTTCTCACTATTCTCGGTCTAATCCTGTATCTCAGACTGGGTTGGGTAACAGGAAACCTCGGACTGACAAAGACCATTATCCTGGTACTGATTTCCAGTTCGATTACTTTCATTACCGGTCTCAGCGCTTCTGCTATTGCAACAAATATCAGGGTGGGAGTTGGCGGAGAATACTACATGATCGCGCACAGCCTCGGCCTGGAATTCGGCGGTGCTATAGGCATCCCTCTCTATCTGTGCCGGGCTTTAAGTTTAACATTCTACAGTTTCGGTCTGGCCGAGGGTGTTGCCCTTATGCTGACCGGCCTGGTGGGACCACTTTCTCCCGTTGCAGTTCCAGCAATCACAGCAGGTATCATTATTGTTGTAACAGCACTTTCGGGAAAAAGCGCCTCTCTTGCCCTGAAGCTTCAGGTTCCAATAATGATGGCAATGGTGCTTTCCATTGCTGCACTTATCATCGGCGCCCTTTCAACAGGCTTCCGTTCACCTGAAACCGTATCAACCTTCAGAACAGCGCCCCAGGGATTCTGGTATATATTCGCAATATTCTTCCCTGCAGTTACGGGATTCACTGCGGGAATCGGAATGAGTGGCGACCTGAAAGACTCCAGCAGAAGCATCCCAAGGGGAACTCTGCTGGCAGTGCTGACCGGGGCAATAGTTTACATTATCGTTTCTGTTATTTTTTCTGTTACCAATGCCGTAAGCTTTGAGGGTCTGGCGCAGCCGGGAGTAGAGGCATGGACCTCTACGGCCTTTCTGGGAGGTATTCTTGTTTTTGCAGGAATGTGGGGAGCCATTCTCTCTTCAGCATTCGGCAGTGCACTCACAGGTCCCAGGGTTCTTCAGGCACTTTCCAAGGATGGTCTGGCCCCACAATTCCTTTCCAGACTTTCAAATAATGGACAACCCACAATAGCCACCTGGATAACCGGAGCCCTTGCACTGGGTGCTGTCTTCCTCGGTTCTCTTAACGCAGTGGCTCAGTTCGTTACCGTTCTGTTCCTCACACTGTACGTTATCATCAATCTCAGTGCTGCAATGGAAAAACTCGTCGGAGATCCTTCTTACCGGCCCACTATTAATGTTCCCTGGTATGTGTCTATTTTCGGCTCTCTAGGAGCGGTGTTCGTAATGTTCCTCATCAACCCCCTGGTATGTTCACTGGCTATAATGTTAGAGCTTATCATCTACTTCGCCATTCGGCGAAGGGCTCTTAGAAAAAGATGGGGTGACGTCAGAGCAGGTTTCTGGTTCGCGCTAACCAGGTACTCGCTTATGAAACTTGAAAACCACCGAATTGAACCGAGAAACTGGCGGCCTAACATTACTGTTTTCACAGAAGAGATCAAAGAAGAAATAGACATGGTCTACCTTGCAACCTGCCTGAATCAGAAGCGAGGGGTTGTAAGCGCCTGCTGGATACTTGAAGGCCGTCTCAGCAAAGAACAGATGGATATTGAGCAGATGGAAGACTACATGAGGGAAGTTCTTGCAGAACACAGCATACCGGCTTTGTGTGAGGTCAATGTTGCTCCGGACTGGATACAGGGCGCCATCGATGTAGCACAGATAAACGGCGTGGGGCACCTCAGGTCAAACACTGTAATGTTCGGCTGGCCAAATGACGAGGTTAAGCTGGACCTGATGCTGATGGTAATGCGAACCATATCCCGAATAGGCAGAAGCACCGTGATAACCAAGTTGAAGAACTTGAAGAAGAGGCCTTTCTACAAGCAGATAGACATCTGGTGGGGCGGAATGGAAAACAACGGCGACCTGATGCTCCTTCTGGCACACCTGCTGAGGATGAATCCCAAATGGCGGGAAGCAAAAATAGTTCTGAGATCAATTGTGGAGGATCCTGCAGATAAAGCTGAAACAGAAAAGAACCTGGCTGATACTATCGCTTCTGTAAGAATCATAGCTGAAGGAGAAGTTATCGTGAATGACTCCCGGGCCAGCATAGCTGAAGTGATCAGAGCCAACAGCAGTCAGTCTGATATCACCTTCATGGGGCTGATGATCCCGGAGAGTGGACAGGAACATGAATACAGCAGGAAACTGACAGAACTTTCAGAAGGTCTTCAATCTGTTGTTTATGTGAGAAATGCCAGTGA
>CAYLRO010000050.1:0-16872 GCA_964386635.1 uncultured bacterium
AAGAGAAAGTGCCTTGCAGGAGACCAGGCTCTGGGATTTCCTGCAGCCCCAGTTGGATCACCGGTTGTGTGGAACAATGCTGTGTCATAGATATGCACGATGTTCTCTCTGTTGAAAACGTTGTAAATTCCAAACAGGAACTTCACGTCAGACTGACCTATCTGAAAACCCCTTGAGAAGGTGAGATCTGTCTGCATGGAGTAAGGTTTTCTTTCAGTGTTTGTTTCCACAAGCTGTGAGGATTCTGTAGGCAGCGTGTATGGTGTGCCGCTGCCGTACTTCCATGAGGCTGCCACGGAGAAATTCTCAAACGGGTGTATGCCTGCCAGCTCCGGCCCCTGACTCTGGAATGAGGTCAATTCAACCGTTGCGCCTGCCTGGTGAGTCTGGTCCCAGTCCAGGTAATTATCTTCCCTTGATACATAAAACACACCGTACTGGGCGTAGTTGTATCTCTCCAGCATGGATGAGTAACGACCCTTTGCTATTGACAGGGTGTAGAATACCTGCCCTGACAGGTTGCTTCCGGATCTCCTTGAGAGGGAAGTTTCAAGACCTCTGACATTCCCGTGGCTGTCATCGTTGTTAAAGACGTAATACTGACCTTCATCTTTGTTGTCAGTACTTACAAGGCCTGTGATGTCCTTGTTGTAAAATGAAAGAGCAAAATCCGAATACCTGTCAAGTTCCTGTCTGATACCAATTTCAAAAAGAGTAGTCAGCTCGGGATTCAGGTCCGGGTTGCCTGCGATTACTCTATCCGCACCGGTATTGTAGGTAGTCTGAAGATACAGGCTGTTCATTGCAGGCATCTGGAAATAGTGCCCGTAAGTGGTAAAGAACAGAGATCTTTCACTGAATGGTATTGAAAAACTCAGCCTGGGACTGACATGGGTTTTTGCCTCAACTTCTACTCCTCCACCTTCCTCCAGGGAGAACACACTTGTGTTTGCATCAAAGTAATCCACCCGGGCCCCGGCAGTGGTGATCACGCCTCCTGAGAATCTGTAACTTCCCTGAGCAAATGCTGCAGCACTGTGCGGGTATGCATTCCACAGAGAAATGTATGAGTTTCCCGGAGAGAGGTGATACACATTGAACTGATAGAGGTCATAGTAGTTACCTGAAAGCCCGACTTTAAACCGGACTCTGGGGTTGGGGTTGTAGTCAATATTGGCCATGGCTGTACTGACAGTGGCCCTTGAATCATGCCACACATTTCTGTGAAGTCCATTGTAGTAGAAACCGAGAGTGTCCTCTATAAGACTGGGGGGAGAATACTGAGAGAGCCAGTAAATCGGGTTGGTGCCTTCTCCTACGAACCCGCCTTCCTCATCATATATACGGTTCCAGTTCTCGAAGAGAATTGTGCCGGCAGTGAGGTTAACGCTGGTTTTATCCCCGATCAGCTGTGAAAAATTCAGAATGAGCCCACCGGTCTGACTGAACATCGCCGGTATGCCGTAATCCTGAGAACCGGGAGGTATCAGGTGTCCATCCACGAAGGAGAGTTCGTCATAGTGGTTCCAGGCCCACTGATTCCAGCCATGCTCCCGATATGATCCCAGTGCGCTTATGGAGATGGTTGTTCTAGGAACCGGTTTGCTGGTCAGCTTAACAATACCTGAACCGTCATTCAACCAGTTGTAAGACCAGTTCCCGCGAGAATCAGTATTGTCCTCACCACTTGTAGAGAATTGACCTGATGCGCTTATGAATGTTTCACCGGGAAGGATGGCACTGGTAAGCGGTTCAGGACCGGAAAGGGTTGCCTCAACATTCTGAAGTCCGGTTCGACACTGATCCACATCGATGCTCTCCATGAACACCTGCTCCCCGGAAGAGAGCATTCCAGAGGTCATGTCTCCCATTCTCCCTGTAACCGTAGCCTCAAATCTGTCTCCCCCCTCTCTGCCGATCAGGTCAACTACTCCGGAAAGCGTGTTACCGTACTCAATACTGAGGCCACCTGTCATCAGGGTAGCCCCGGAAACGGCGGACATGGGAACATCGAAATTGAATCTGCTGTCCATCGGCGACCGGAGGGAAATGCCGTCAAGCACATAGTCCACTTCCCCTGCTCTCCCGCCACGGACATGCAGTTCTCCATCCTGTTGTACTACACCTGGCTGAGCGGCAACAACATCGACTATTCTGGTTGTTGTCATTGTTCTGATTTCTGAGAGATCAAGCTGATATGCGGTTGCGGGTACATCTCGCAGAATATGTGACCTGGATTCAATTACCCTTATCACTGTGGTACCGCTGGCGTCTTCCTCCAGCTGGAAATCAATCCTGCTTGTGTTGTCGCTCTGAACGGTTACACCTTCCACCCTGGCGGTGGATCTTCCAACCATTCTTGCAAGAAGAGTGTACTCGCCAGGGTCCAGCGCCGGGATAACATATTCACCCCTTGAACTTGTCATGGCTCCGTATGGAGTACCTTCAATAGTGACAGTGGCACCTGTCAGAGGATTACCATCCTGATCTTCCACAAGACCGGCAATAATTCCGGTGCTTGTTGCCCCGGCACATGCAATAAATACCATGAGAGTTAACAGATACTTCGGCATTACCAAGCCCCCTGATTCCTGTACAATGTTTCTGATTTTTCTATCACTGTAAATCTTGAATATTTTTTTCATCTCACTATTCCATAGTGAGCAGGTAGATATTCCCTGAATCGGACACTTTCAAATCAAGGGGATAACCCTGAAAATCCGCATACCCGTTAACCCCGAAGGAGGGACCGATATAGGAATAGCGGTAGAGCCTGCTGACTCCCTGGCCGAGATACCCCAGCGCGTATATGTTGATATTGTCATTCCCGGGAGCAGTAATCCAGAGATCCCCCTCTACATATGTTTTGTTGTAAAAAGCATCCAGAGGTTCCAGCGAAGTCGTGGTGTCATATGGACACAACTCCCCGAAAGTGTTCGAAGTTCTTATTGCTATGAAGTTTGAGTCATTGGGGATGGAACACAGATCAATCCATGAATATGGAAGTGTGGGAAGAAGAAATGTCTTGCGGATACTGCCTGATGGCAGCAGCTGCAATTTGTACACACCTTTACTGGTTCCAACAAGCAGTGAATCAGGGTAGTATCTGCAGGGTTCCAGGCACTGAATCATCTGAACAGATGTAAAGTTCAAAGTGTTTGTGCTCTGGTTGGTGCTGAGATCTATTTGGTGAATACTGTTTTCCGGTCCGTCAACCACCCAGAGATTCCCCGGTATCCCGTCTGTGAGAGCAAGCTCTACAGCCGACATACTCACACTGAACTCATGGAGAACTTCACAGTAAGGCATGCTCAATTCCAGTATTTTCCCCTGTGCACCTATAAGATAGGCAGAGTTCTCACCTGGGCTGTACACCATGCTTGAGTAACCTGCAGGAGATGCAGCACCTACTGTGTACTCATCAATAAGCGAGAGATCTTCCGCATCGAAGCAACTGACAATACCGTTACTGGATGAGACAAAAACTCTCGCCGGGTAAATCATCAGGCACCTTGCTCCAGAAACGTCAGTGACAGATGCGGTTACTGACAAATCACCCGGTGCGATCTGGTAGAACCCTGCCTGGTAGACCATCTCCTGTTCTGTAATGTCTGAACATGAAAGAAAAAAACAAACCATTAACAGGATAAATGAACACTTAAAAAGTCTGTTCTTTTTAAATAACATTACAAACCCCTCCCATAAAACAAATCAACTCAGAGTGATGGTCAACAAAATTTCTCTTATCTGCCTATCTGCTATAAACTCTACCCAGCTCCGTAATACTGGTCAAGGGCGACTCCAGCCTGAAAAAAATGCTGCTATGGCCTTACTGTATAACTTAAGTCTACCCTGCTGAACCGCAATAGTCTGATGCGAGTGGTAAACCGGCACCAGCCATTCCATATCCTCCAGATACAGGCATGTTACAAACAGAAACCCCCGCTCTAAACAGGGCGGGGGTCAGTGATTATTCAGCAATATTGCAGATCAGGGATGGCGCCTCAATTCACAAGTCCCTCCAGGTAACTGAGCCATTCCTTCATGCCTTCTCCTGTCAGGGCTGAAAGCTCGAATGTTTTTCCTCCGGGGTGAATCCTGCTGAGAGAATCACGATACCTGTTCATATCAACATCCAGATGCTCCAGAAGATCGCACTTCGTTATCACGCTTGCTGTTGCGTCGTGGAAAATGACGGGATACTTCAGTGGCTTGTCCTCTCCTTCTGTTACGGAAAGGAGAGCTATCTTGATATTTTCACCCAGATCAAAAGCTGCCGGACAGACAAGATTTCCCACGTTCTCGATGAAAAGAAGCCTGGTGTCCTCCTCTAAAACCCCATGGATGGCGTCACCTACCTGCTCTGCGTTGAGATGGCAGGAACTGCCTGTTTCGATCTGAATAACCGGCGCTCCCTTGCTCTGTAATCTGACAGCATCATTATCGGTCTGCTGGTCTCCGGCAATTACTGCACACTTCACTCTTCCTCTGAGACCTTCAAGTGTCTTTTCAAGGAGAAAGGTTTTACCGGAACCTGGAGAGGAGATGAAGTTAACAGCCACACACCCTCTCTCCTTCAGAAAGGTCCGGTTATTTTCTGCAAACTCGTCATTTCTGGCCAGTACCCGGGACTCGAGGATTATTTCACGGCTGGATTCACCGTGATCTTTGTGATCGTGGGCCTCATGATGTTCATTCTGGTCATCATGATCATGGTGATGGTGGAGATGCTCATGCGACTGTTCTCCCTGTACAAGATGAACATGAACATGAATCCCGTTTCCAGGGATGTTCACCCCCTGCTCAGAATAAACGTGTACATGAATTTCTCCGGAGTCACCGTTTTCTTGTGAATGATCATGGGAATGATGGTTTTCAAAAGAAGCCCGGGCATTGCCCTGTTCACAGCCGCAATCCTGGCACACTACTTTACCTCCATTGATTTGACAAGAAACTCCCTGCCCTTAACTATTTCAACTGAAATCGAATTACACCGTGGACAGACCATGATCAGTTCTTCAGGTTCTTCCTCCAGACCACAGTCATTGCATTTCAAAACTAGAGGAACCTCCTCTATGTTCAACACTGCTCCCTGAAGGGGTGTGTTGCGAGCAGCTTCAGGAAAAGCGAATTCGAATGGAACCCTTTGCACTCCGCTCATTGCACCAATAACAAGATTTATCTCGAGGACTTCTGACGCGTTCTCTCTGCTGACTACTTCAGAGAGCTGTTCAACAAGATCCATTGCCAGACTCAGTTCATGCATCAGCAAATCCTCGGAAGAAGTTCGCCCTGGGGAATGTCCACCATTCGTCGCCCACCGATCCCGGTTTCCAGAATAAGCCTGCCGCGGTCATCCGTTACCTCTCCGATTACTGCTGCACCTGCACCTTCCGGGAGTTTCCTCCATGCAGAACAGATACCTTCTGCTGCCTCAGGTGAGCAGATAAGAAGCATCCGCCCCTCACAGGCAACATGCATGAGATCAATACCAAGAACCTCTGCAATTGCTCTTGCATGAGGATTGTAAGGTATTGAATCTTCTTTGAGTACAATCCCGAACTGGCGGTCTTCAACAATTTCACCAAGAACCGATGCAATTCCTCCCCTGGTGGGATCCCGCATGAATTTCACACTGTCACTCCATTGCGAAGCTTCTGCAACCAGCCTGTGAACGGAACATGTGTCGCTGTAGAGCTTTTCGTTAAGAGTGAGTTTCTCACGGGCGGCCATTACAGCCATACCGTGGTCGCCCAGAGTACCGCTTGTGATAACAGCATCCCCCTGTTGAATGCGTTCGATGCCCAGATTCAGAGACTCGATCTTTCTTCCAATCCCTGCAGTATTAATAAACAACCGGTCGCACTGCCCTCTGGCAACCACCTTGGTATCACCGGTGACTATCTGAACACCGATCTCATCTGCAGCTTCTCTGATGGAATCAAGAATTCTGCGGAGTACATCCAGCTCAAGTCCCTCTTCAATAATCAGTGCAAGGGAGAGCCATTCAGGTACTGCTCCTGATACGGAAACATCGTTCACAGTTCCGTGAACAGCCAGTTTGCCGATGTCTCCTCCGGGAAACTCCAGAGGGCTCACAACAAAGCTGTCTGTAGAAAACACTATTGCCTCTTTACCTGCCTGAAGCAAAGCTCCATCCGGGAGGCCTGCAAGAGGGCCGTTCTGAGCAAATCTGGTTACAATTTCATTGTCGATAAAGTTGCGGGAAAGCTTTCCTCCACCGCCGTGTCCAAGAAGAATCCTGTCAGAAATGTTCAACCTGTTCACCTCGAATATCTGTAATAAGCCGCACAGCTGCCTTCAGAGCTAACCATGCAGGGACCTACAGGAAACAGCGGGGTACATTCTTTCCCCATGAGAGGGCACTCCCCGGGAAGTATTATCCCCCTTAGTACATCGCCGCAGCGACATCTCCTGTCTGGTGTTCCACCAACTGTACTTACATTGTACTTCTTTGCTGCATCATAATCAGAAAACTCCTCCCGGAGAACAAGCCCACTTCCGGGAATTGTTCCTATTCCCCTCCAGGAACAGTCTGCCGGTTCCAGATATTCTTCCATAAGTGAAAGAGCTATCCGGTTCCCTTTCCTTCTAACAACTCTCGAATACTGGTTTTCCAGGTCGCTGCGGCCTTCTGCAAACTGCTGAAGAAGACCCTGAACTCCTGGAAGAATGTCCAGAGGTTCAAAACCTGCGATAACGCAGGCAAGCCTGTGCCTCTCCACAAATCCTTCGTAGGCCTCAGATCCTATTACTGCTGAAACATGAGCAGGAAGGAGGAATGCATTCACCGCTACATCCTCATCGTTTGCAAGTGCTTCCAGTGCAGGGGGAACCAGTTTAAATGCAGTAAGCACTGAAATGTTTTTTAATGATTCGGTTCGAGCTTTTTTCACAATTGAAATTACCGTGGGAACTGTAGTCTCAAATCCAATGCCAAGAAAAACAACCTCTTTATCAGGATTTTCCCTGGCAAAACTGAGAGCGTCAAGAGGCGAGTAACACACATGAACACAGGCACCGGCACTTCTTGCATCAGCAAGAGTTGCACTACTTCCAGGTACTTTCAGCATATCTCCGAAAGTAGCCACATGAACACCTCTGCCGGCAAGTTCCACAGCTGCATCAATGTATGCTGCGTCAGTAACACAGACAGGACAGCCTGGACCGCTGATAAGTTTTACATTCTCTGGAAGCATCTGCCTTATTCCGTACCTGCCAATGGACATGGTATGGCTGCCGCATACCTCCATTATTCTGGCTTCAATACTCTTTTCAGCCAGACAGGAAGCCAGTCTGTGTATATCCCTTACAACTATAGAAGCTGCATTGCTGTCACGAAACCCGTCTATGTATTTCACTATTTCTGAGCCTGTTCACTGTGCATCTCGGCAAGATCCTCAAATAGCTGCAGGCGGGAGTTTGCCTCTTCAATATCCAGTTTCTCTATGGCGAACCCTGCATGAACTATTACAAATTCATCATTCTGTGCTTCTTCAATCAGCGAAAGGTCAACATCATACCTGATGCTCTCAAGCTCACAGATCCCTGTTCCGTCTTTCTTCACTTCAATGATCTTCATGGGTACTGCAAGACACATATCTAACCTGTCCTTTGTGTTGCGTATACCTGCCCAAGCGATATTCCTCCGTCATTGGGCGGGACAAGACTATGGGTGTACACTTCGATATTTCTCTTTTTCAACCTGGCCACAAGCCCTGTGGTAAAATACCTGTTCATCATGACACCGCCTGAAAGAACAACCGGCAGACTGTCTTCCTTCTCCAGGGCGAACTCAATCATCTCCAGAGCCGCGGAAATCATTGTGTTGTGGAATGCCGCGGCCCATCCAGGACCATCGTGCACAGCAGGGCAGGCTGTATGCAAAGCTTTAAAAACCGGGGCAAAATCAACTGTCAGAAGATCATGTGTTTTACTGCAGCTGTATCCAGGCTCCGGCAGCTCCCTGCTGCTGCATTTCACTGCAGCTGATTCAAGAAGTATTGCCGCCTGGCCCTGGTAACTGATCCTGTGGGGGCTGATTCCCGTTCCTGCGGAAAACGCGTCAAAAACTCTTCCGGCAGCGTGACTTCTGAATGAGTTGATTCCTCTTTCGTACTGAGTTTTCCATAAAGAAAGCTCGTACTCACTAACCCCCAGCCGTGATATCCATCTTGAATCCACAGAGAGTCCCTGCTGCCAGAATCTGGTTATCAACTGAAGAGCAGGTCTGTACACCGCTGAATCTCCTCCGAGAAGATCAGTCGGTGCTATGGTCCCAAGCCGTTTCCACCCTTCTCTGTGGACATGCAACAGCTCTCCACCCCATATGGTTCCGTCAGGTCCCAGCCCTGTTCCGTCAAAGACAAGGGCGATGGCCTCTTGAAGCCGGTGTTCACACATCACCGACATGGCATGAGCATAATGGTGCTGTACTTCCACAACAGGAATACCCAGTTCCCCGGCAATTTTCCTTCCATATCTTGATGAGTGCATGTCAGGATGGATGTCCACTGCAATAACCTCAGGTACTCTTCCGAAGTACTCCGGAAACTTCTCTGCCGCGAGCTCAAGCCCGTCCATGGCTTCCGGGGTTTCAAGATCACCGATGTGGGGAGATAAAACCGCCTCGTCATCAAATCCGAGACAGATGGTGTTCTTGAGTTCTGCTCCCATTGCCAGTACTGTTCTGCCCAGAGGCCGGGAAAGCATAATACTCTCCGGTGCATATCCCCGCGCCCTTCTCCAGAGCTGAACTTCGCCATCATTCACCACTGCAAGGGAATCATCATTCCGAAGATTTATACCCCTGTTGTGACACAGATAGAAGTCTGCTATCCCGTCCAGTCTGTTGAATGCTTCTCTGCTGGTTATGCAAATCGGCTCGCCGCTGCGGTTTCCGCTGGTCATCACCAGAAAATCGAATGATTCAGTATCGTCTCTGCCGGTTTTTTCAGAGAGCAGGGCATGCAGAGGTGTAGTTGGAAGCATTACACCAAGGTTGCCCAGCCCGGGAGCAAGAATATCTCCCGGCAGGGTAGTCTCCGGTCTGGTTCTCAGAATCACAATAGGAGCTTCAGATGATTCAAGAAGCAATTCCTCAGTTTCTGAAACAAAACACTGCTTCTTAAGAACATCCATACTTCTTGCCATTACAGCAAAAGGTTTTGCAGGCCGGTTCTTTCGAAGACGAAGTTCTGTCAGCCCTTTTCTGGAAAAGGCATCAACAACAAGAAGAAAACCTCCAAGGCCCCTGACAGCCACAATTCTCTCCTCTGATATTGCTTTCCTGGCTTCCTCCAGAGGATTATTCACCTGTATCACTGTCCCGCCGGGGCCTGCCCAGAAAAGACCGGGACCGCACACAGGACAAGCAATACTTTCAGCATGGAAACGTCTGTCCAGAGGATCAGTATACTCTTTGCTGCACTGCCGGCAGAGAGGAAACTCCTTAAGCGCGGTGCGCTCCCTGTCGTATGGCATGGATTCAACAACTGTGTACCTGGGGCCGCAGTTCGTACAGGTTGTAAAAGGGTAACGGTAAAACCTGGAATCCGGATCAAAGATTTCGCGCCTGCAGTGAGAACACATGGCAAGATCAGCAGGAATGGAGATTCTCATGGACTGATCAGCAGCACTTTCAAGAATTCTGAATGTCCGGGCAACTTCATCAGGTTTAATAACTGTTCTGCTTAGAATCTTAACTCCCTCCAGCCTTGCTTTTGGAGGGAGTTTTTCTTTAAGACAATTCAGTAATCTGTCTGCGACATCAGCAGGCCCGTCAATAACAAGGCGCACAGTACCTGACTGATTTCTCACCCAGCCGGTTAGCCCTGCATCTGCCATTACCCTGGCCATTGTGGGCCTGAAACCCACTCCCTGAAGAATTCCTCTGAGGTCGACTGTTAGTCGAATAAAGGGTTCTGTCAGAGTCCAAGCTCCTTTTTCAGTGTCTTCTCCAGAACATCTCGCTTTATCGGTTTCTGGAATACTCCGTTAAGCGAAAGGTCAGCGTAGTTGGTATTGTTTCTGAGAGCATCTCCAACGGAACTGAGAAGGTACACAGGTACAGTACATCCTGCAAGTTTCAGGTCACGGGCAAGTCCCGTGCCGGAATCCACTTCCTCCATCATCAGGTCGGCGATGATGAGATCAGGACTCTCTGACTTGAATTTTTTAAGTCCTTCTTCTGCACTGGATGCACAAACAGCTGTGCAGCCGAGACTCTCGATGAGAATCTGTATTGCGTCCAGCATGTCAGAATCGTCATCCACGCAAAGAACTACGTTTTTTCCATCTTTCATGACTTGTCCTCACTTCGATATGTACACTCAAAGGGCACATTTTCATTCCGATTTTCTATTGGTAACCCATTGGTATACCGTGAAAGATCGCCGTCTGCAAGGGCCTTTTTCAGAAAAGCAAGGGCTTCGTTCAGATTTTCTTCAGCCTTCGGCGACAGTCTTTCTCCGAATTCATTGAACTCATATCCTCTGATGCCGAGAATAAAGGCCTCAGCCTTGCTGAACAGCAGATCCTCTGCCATTGCCACAAGAGCTTCAGCGCTGATGCTGTGAGAAGAAAAGCTCATGTGAGCTTTTGGTATGACCCGCTGAAAGCTGAAAGGCTCTGGCCCCGACACATCGGCATCAACGAACACCACGTAATCATGCTCGGCAATAACAGCTGCATCCTCAACGGACAGCTGATAATTTGAATCAGCTGTAACTCCCTGGAGCTTCATCTTTTCAAGCTCGCCGGCAAATATCGGACCCAGGCCGTCATCAAGACGGCCTGGATTTCCATATCCGAAAACAAGAACTTTCTTCCCGTTTCCGGTCATCAGGTAGATCTCTTTGACACAGTCTGTCCGGAATGATCCACAACACTCACTGTAAGAGGCATCTTACCCATTGCATGAGTAGCACAGGAGAGACATGGATCGTATGCCCTGATGGCCACTTCAACATGATTGAGAAGCCCTTCAGTTATCTCGGTTCCGGAGAGATACTTCTTTGCCACACCCTCAACAGCAAGGTTCATGGGAACATTGTTACTGGTGGTGGAGACAATAAGGTTGCACATTGTAACCTGATCATCCTCGTTGACCTTGTAATGGTGGAAAAGCGTTCCTCTTGGTGCTTCAATAAGACCTACACCCTCTGAGCGTCTTTCTCCCTTCACAACAAGGTCCTCGCCCTGGAGATCCTTATCGTTGAGAAGATCTCTGATCTTCTCAGCAGAGTGAAGGATCTCGATCATTCTCGCCCAGTGATAGGCCATTGAGATATTGTTGGGCTTACCATTTGTTACAGCCATGAACTCCTGACGGGCAAGTTCAGCCTCGGGAGTATCGATAAAGTCAGCTGTGTTGATCCTGGCAAGAGGACCCACCCGGTACCAGCCTTTGTCCGTACCAAGTTCCTTAACGAACGGGAACTTCATGTAAGACCAGTCCCGCACCTCTTCCGCAATTATGTCTGAGTAATTCTGGTAATTGAAGTGATCGATAACTTTGTTACCCTGTGAATCGATCATTCTGATTCCGCCATCATAAAGATCCATGGCACCATCTTCTCTGATAAGAGAAAGATGGTTTGAATCAAATGAACCAAAATCCGCCAGTTCCCCGAGATGCTCAATGGTGTAGTCTTTCGCAATC
This sequence comes from uncultured bacterium, assembly GCA_964386635.1. Lineage (GTDB taxonomy): Bacteria > Fermentibacterota > Fermentibacteria > Fermentibacterales > JCC-6 > Sabulitectum. The sequence goes on from CAYLRO010000050.1 coordinate 11,684, forward strand.
TTCAAGGCACCGCGGGACCATTCGATCTGCTGATCAATATCCTTCAGCAGTGAATCGCGTTCCGCTATTGAAAGGTTCTTGTTGATTCCGCCGGGAATAGCACCTGTACCATGGATTTTTTTACCTGCGGTAACCTTGATTATCTCCTGGCCGAACTTGCGCATCATAACTCCCTGTACTGCAAGTTCAGGGAATTCCTTTATAACACCGATTACGTTCCTGACAGCAGGATCGGCATCGAAACCGAAGAGCAGGTCAGGAGAGACCAGGTGGAAGAAGTGAAGCGCATGGGACTGATAAGTCTGGCCATAGTGCATCAGTCTACGCATTTTCTCCGCTGTGGGAGTAAGCTGATCCGCACCGACTATCACATCCATAGCCTTGGCTGCTGCAAGATGGTGAGACACCGGGCAAATTCCACAGAGGCGCTGAACGGTAACCGGAACCTCCCAGTAGGGCCGTCCCTGAATGAACCGTTCGAACCCGCGGAACTCCACAATATGCAGACGGGCTCTTGTTACCTGTCCGTCTTCATCCAGAAGAATGGTGACCTTACCATGTCCTTCGACTCTGGTCACTGGCTCAATGACAACCTTGTTAGTTGAACCCAAGGTGATCCTCCTTAACATCAGTCATATTTGATGACTTCATAGGGAAGGTCCATTGGCTTGTTCTCAAGCAATGCGACCAGTGCCTGCCACAATAGGTCTGCGTTTGGAGGGCAGCCGGGCAGATGATAGTCCATTTTAACAACTTCGTGGCAGGGATAGACCTTGTCCAGTATCAGAGGAAGTTCCTTGTCACCGGGGATCTTGCCAGTGGGGTTGTAAACGGTGGGGCCGTTAAGATATGCCTCATCCAGGCATTCCTTCAGGGGAATGTTGTTGCGCATGGCAGGAATACCTCCCATGATGGCACATTCACCTACAGAGATCAGTATGTCGCAGTTCTCACGAAAATACTGAAGATTATGAACATTTTCCTCGTTGCAGCATCCGCCTTCAATGAGACCAACTGCACAACGGCCTGTGAATTTTTTGATGTCGTCCACAGGAGATTTGTCGAAATCCACAAGATCGACCAGAGTCAGGATACGGTCATCAATGTCCAGAAGAGACATATGACATCCGAAGCATCCGGCAAGCGATGCGGTAGCTATTTTGGGTTTTGCCATATCTATAACCTCGACCTTACTTGGCTTCAGCTTTACGGGCTTCAATATCTGACCCGATAGGCTGGGTGTCATATTTACGTTTTCCAATAGGTACGGCATAACCGACACCCTTTGTAAGAATTGCTCCCACTGGACAATTCTCAATGGCCTTGTCAGTCACGGAAACATCGGTAGCCGAAAGATCCGTGTCAGAATTGAAAGCAACTCTCTTGTGTATTCCACGTCCAACGAACTGGAAAACATTCTTGCCGTCAAGTTCCTTTGAGGATCGAACACACCTTCCACAGAGAATACATCGGTTGTGATCGATGTAGATATCAGGATGACTGGCATCCACATCATGCTCGTTGAACATGTAAGGATACTTAGGTGCCAGCATGCCCAGCCTGTAACCGAGAGCCTGAAGCTCACAGTTTCCACTCTTCTCACAGAATGGACAGTAGTGATTGCCCTCTACAAACAGCATCTCCACAATATTAACACGAACCTGGCGCAGTTGTTCCGTATCGTTCTCAACAGACATTCCAGGTGCAACAGGTTGAGTACAGGCAGCCTGGGGTCTGTCATTTACCATCACCGTGCAGACACGGCAGCTTCCGAATGGAAGCAGATCTTTGTGCGCACAAAGACGGGGAATGTAAATTCCGGCGTCATCAGCAGCCTGCATGATGGTCTGACCAGGGGTTGCTTCAACCTCGACTCCATCGATGGTGAACTTTATTTTCTCTTTCATTTTATCCCCTTTTCAGTCAGCATAGATCACGGACTTGCGTCCCTGAAGTTCTTCACCAGCGGCCAGCGCCTTGTGAATGTCAAAGGTGCGCTGCTTGCCGTCACTGTTTTCCCTGACCAGTTTCTCATACTCACCCCGGAAGTTCTTCAGAGATGAAAGAATGGGATTCGGGGACGTCTGTCCAAGACCGCAACGACTTGCAAGTGCCACTGTATTACCCAGCTGTTCAAGATAGTCGAGATCCTCAGGGGTGCCTTCACCTCTGATGATTACTTCAAGACGTTCCTTCAACAGTTCATTGCCGGCACGGCATGGAGTGCAGTAACCGCAACTCTCCTCGCAGAAGAACTCCATGAATTCATGTGCTATCTCAAGAGGATTGTGCTTCTGGCTGAATATCATTACAGAACCACCGGTAGCTATGTCGTCGTAGCAGATGGTCCGTTTGAACTCGTTCTGCCCGATAAGCTGACCTGATGGACCGCCGATCTGGACTGAGTATGGATTCTCTGCACCGGCCTTCTCCAGCATATCGCTTACAGTGATACCGAATGGAAGTTCGTAAACACCGGGTCTTGTGCAGTCCCCGGATATACTCAGGAGCTTGGTTCCTGTAGAGCCTGTAGAGCCCATTTCAGCGAACCAGCCGGCTCCCTTGTCGAGAATCTGTGCAACACAGCAGAAAGTCTCCACATTGTTCACCGATGTGGGAAGCGCCAGATAACCCTTCTGAGCCGGGAAAGGAGGTCTGTTCTTAGGGTCTCCTCTCAGGCCCTCGCAAGAGCTGATGAGAGCTGTCTCCTCACCGCAGATATAGGCTCCTGCACCCATCTGTATTCTGATATCGAAGTCGAAACCGGCTTTGCCCAGAATGTTTTTACCGAGCAGTTCAGCCTGGCGACGTTCAGCAAGAACATTCTCCAGGAAAGGCCTCAGATAAGCATACTCGCCTCTCAGGTACAGAACACCGTACTGGGCGCCTATGGCGTATCCGGCGATTGTCATTCCCTCAAACATGAGGTCAGGTCTTTCAGTGAGAATGACTCTGTCTTTAAAAGTTCCAGGCTCACCTTCATCTGCATTGCAGATAACAACTTTTTCTTCCCCGTCAGCTCCCCGCGTAAACTCCCATTTCATACCGGTAGGGAATCCAGCTCCTCCACGCCCGCGAAGACGGGCAGTCTTGACATCCTTGATCACCTCTACTGCAGACATGGCCAGAGCCCTATGAAGGGCCTTGCCAGTCTCAAGCTCGGCAAAGATCACCGGGCCTCTTTCACGGATATTGTTTGACACCATTGAGTTTACAAGAGGATCAGCGTTATTTCCGTCTCCCAGCAAATGTGTAAGACGATTTTCATCCCCGTTCTCCCTTAGAGACCGGATGATCTCTCTGGCAGAGTCACTTGAGAGTCTGGTCATCATCTTGTCATTCACCAGTGCCGCAGGTGCCTGATCGCACATACCGATACAGGGTGTCCACTCAAGAGTGAATTTTCCGTCAGCAGTTGATTCACCGAATTCTATGCCGAGTTCTTCTCTGAATGCATCAGCAACCTTGTCAGAACCATGCATCTTGTCGATGATATCGTTACACAGGCGAATAACGAATGTGCCTTTCCTTTTCTCGGAAAGGAAGGAATAGAAGGAGACAACACTCTCCACTTCCACCCTGTGAGAATCCACAGCATCCGCGATTATGTCCATCGCTTCGCCGGAAACCTGACCAAAACACTGCTGAACTTCACGGACGATATCCATCATCCGCGTATGATCACCAGCATAGAGATCACAGATTTCCCTTACGGTTTTTCCCAGGTTCTCTGCCATTAACTACCTCACTTCTTTTTCATGAGCATCGATACTGCCATTTCTGTTTCATTTTCCAAGTTACTTCCTTTTGACATTGCCCTTTCAGGATAGTCCTGTGGCTTTAAGGAGGCTCTTACGACCTGCCCCCCGAGTTCAACACCGCTGTATAAAAAAATAATCTGTTATTTGTGCAACTGAGCTAAGACTGTCTGTTTCCGGGTCCGCAATACTCCAGGATAAAGACCGGCATTCGCTATCCCATACATGAGACAACAAACATTTTTCCAGTACGATAGAATCATATCAACAGTTAGTTACAATATTGTAATATGCGAAAAAGTCCAGTGCCATGCAAGAGTGTTCAGGACCTGATTCTTACAGAACACTCAGCTCAGGAATTTACTATACTTTTACAAGTAAGTTGAATAGTGATAACAGCTGAAAGGAAGTCATGATAACGGAAGAAAACACACTCTTTATCATTATAGCCACACTGATATTCATGGGGCTGATGACCTTCCTGGTACTATTTCTGATACGCAAAAAAATAGGTCATCCAGTTGCAGAAAGAGAAGTAAATACAGATTCCGAATGGACACTTGGAACAGTAACTCGTCCGGGAAGAAGATACAATCTGTGCTTTCAATTCCAGATTGAATACCCAGGCGGTGAGGATGACTACCAGCTTGTCGCTGATTATGAGTGCCTTTCAGGAAAGCACATACTGCTCAGCGAAAGGGCCGGTATTGGCTATTTGTCTTCCCTCGGTATCGACAGATTGATAATGGCTCAACACAACTGCAGTCTCACTTCAGTGGGCGGTCGCAGTAAATACAAAGCCACTGTTGTTTTATGCTCCGTTGGACCTTTTGATGAAGCGTATGAAATCCGGGCCTCGGGCAGAATTATCGCCGCTCCGGAAACCATGCTTAAGAAAGGGAAGATTTTCCTCTCAACCTAAGAGTCAATCTTCCTGATATTCTTGAACAGAATTCATTTTCACTGATCCAGCACAGCCTGCACTGCAGGAAGCCGCAGCAGGCTTTTATGAAACAGCCGGACACGCAGTTTTCTCCAGAGAGTGGTCCGGTTCCCACTGTTTTTAAGCATAATAGAGAGTACCACACAAGGATTTCCTCTTTCTGGAGAGTGTTTTCTGATGAAATTCTTTTTTCCGTTTCTCTTTCTGGTCCACGGGATCTGTTTCGGCCAGCTTAGCCTGCTGGGTGTCTCCGGTGAGAGAATCGTGAATGAATATGGAGACTGTGTTTTTCTCCGGGGAGTAAACATGGATCTCAACTACGGCAGAGTGCAGGAGGATCCTGAAGCACCATTCCAGTACGCTTCTGCAGAGGACATTGAGTACCTCGCTGAAATCGGATGCAACTCAATCAGGATGTGCCTTCACTGGAAACTTTTCACAACTGAAAGAGGCTATGACCTTATAGACACCTTTCTGGCATGGTGTGA
>CAYLRO010000051.1:0-15881 GCA_964386635.1 uncultured bacterium
AAAACCCCTTTTCATTGATAACCTCCATCAAAGCTGCATTGCCGTGGGAGCACTAACAGAGACAAAAACTGTTTCAGACTGTTGTGTTCCATTAATTTGACACACCCATCCGCCGCAGAGCCTCTTCCGAAAGAAATTCTGAAACATCTTCCCCGGAATTCCAGACAAGTACTGTATCATCACTCTGAACCGATACTGAGTAGCTTCCATCCTGAGATGAATAAATGATTGAAGGGTCGTCCCATCCCAGGAAGTCCAGTTCTGTTTCTGGAACATCACCGGTTCTATCAATGTATGCATTCAACTTGGAAACGGTTACAAAAAGGTATCCGCCCATATTCTCCAGCAGAGTTTCTCTGGACAGGTGAGGAGGTGTATTCATTTTCTTTATCTGACTGTATGCGTTCCAGGATGACCCGGCCAGTACAAGAAAGAGGATAACGGCAATAACAAGCTTCCCTCTTTTCCAGCGCTTTTCATCTGTGATCTTCTTAACATTCTCCGAAGGGATCTTCTTCTCAAGCTCCTCTTCAGCTCTGTCAAGGGATCTGTTGTTGTTCATATCTCTCCCGACTCATCTATCCCGGTCAGGTGAACTGCACAGAGAATAACCCAGGTGCAGGTCCCGGTGGTAATTTAAATTCTTCAACAGTCTCAGTTTACAATAATAGCTCAGTTATACATGCAAGAAAAGCCCACTCCCACAGCAATCTCAGTAAACAAAATGAGCACCTTTACATCAAAATTCAAAATCTACATTCTCTGTAATCCTATTCCTGAAACTGGTGGTGCAATGAAAGAAGCTGATCTTCGCAGAGTATTTGACTCCATGACGGAAGCGTATTACCGGGTGGATAATGAGAACAGAATCATTACCGTAAATAGAACTGCAATGAAAATGTTCGGATATGACAGTGAAGAAGAAATGCTGGGGCTGCACCTTACCCGAGATTTCTTTCCCTCGGAGCAGATGAAAAAGGAATTTCTGGAGGGGCTGCGAAAAGATGGCACTATAACCAGCTGCACCGGTCTTCTCCGCAGGAAGGACGGATCGCATATCCACTGCGTTACCAATGCCAGATGCATTCTGGACCAGTCAGGCAGCTCTGTGGGCATTGAGGGATACATCACTGATCTCACAGAACTCATATCAGCCCGCGAAGCTCTTGCTGGAAGAAAATCTTACTACAAGAAAATTCTTAACGCAGTTCAGGAGGGTATTGGAGAGATCGATACCAATGGAGTAATCACCTACGGAAACACTTTCCTGGCTGACAAGCTGGGATATGGCGGCAGAACGGAACTGATAGGAGTTCCTATTTTTAACCATGTCCCGGAAAAATACAGAGAAGAATTCCAATCGGTTTTCCAGAAAGCCTGTGATTCAGGCCATACCGTATTCAAAACAGTGTTCAAGAACCTTGACGGCTTCACCTTTCCTGCCCTGGCAAATACAATTCCCAACTGTGATGAAAACGGGGATGTTACCGGTTTCTTCGGCTCGTTCGCTGACCTTTCCGAACTGGAAGAGATGAAAAGCGAGTCGGAACATCTCACAACTGCACTTCTGGCAATACGTCAGGTAAACCGTCTTATAACAAAGGAAAAAAATCTTGACGCCATGGTGCAGGGAGTTTGTGATGCCCTTATTTCAACAAGAGGGTATTCCTCGGCCTGGATTTCGCTTTTTGACAATGAAAACGGTTTTTTCTACAAGACTGTCTCTGCGGGAATCCCTGAGGCCAACCACAGGGCTCTTACTGAGGATCTTAAGGCTGACAAACTGTGCTACTGCGCAGAACTGGCCATGAAGGACCTGGACATAGTGACAATTGACGATGTTGCAGACAAATGCGGCGGATGCCCTCTTATAGGGCTGGAACCGGATTCACGGCCCTTCACCACTGTTCTCAATGTAAACGGACAGATTCACGGGATTATTTCGGCTGAACTGCCCATTGAACTCAGCCTGAAGCCGGATGAAATGTCACTCTTTCAGGAAGTTGCTGACGATGTGGCTTATTCCATTAACAACATTCTTATCGAACAGGAACGGAACAGTGTCCGGAGCGAGATCGAAAGAGCCAACAAACAGCTTGAGGAAACCCTTCATTTTGCCGAGCAGTCTGCTGAAACAGCCAGGGAAGCCAGCAAAGCGAAGAGCGAGTTCCTGGCCAACATGAGTCATGAGATCAGAACTCCGCTGAACGGTGTGATTGGAATGACAGCCCTTCTTATGGAAACAGGACTCACACCGGAACAAAGGGAGTATGCAGAAACTGTAAAAACCAGTGGGGACGCCCTTCTTACCCTGATCAACGACATTCTCGATTTCAGCAAGATAGAAGCGGGAAAACTTGAGATAGAGGAAACAGAATTCGATCTCCGTCTTCTCCTGGAGGAAGTGGGAGATCTGATGGCCATGCGGTCGCAGCAGAAGGGGCTTGAATTCATACTTATGATTGCCCCGGACATCCCGGCATCGGTGAAGGGAGATCCAGGCAGGATAAGGCAGATTCTCCTTAACCTCACAGGTAATGCACTGAAGTTCACACACCAGGGAGAAATCACTGTTTCTGTAACACCCGAGTACGAGAAGGATGAAACAATACACCTCCGTTTCTCCGTTCGAGATACCGGGATCGGAATCCCCGCTGAAAAGCAGAAACAGATTTTCAGTGCTTTCAGTCAGGCTGATTCATCCACCACAAGAAAGTACGGCGGAACAGGGCTTGGCTTGACCATATGCAGAAAGCTTGTTGGGCTGATGAACGGCAAAATCGGGATTCTCAGCAAAGAGGGAGCCGGGGCAGAGTTCTGGTTCACCCTTACTCTGAAAGTACAGCAGAAAGCCCCTGAGGAAATCAGGGTAATGTCCATTGAAAACACCCGGATCATTGCAGTAGACGACAACACAACAAACCGCAGGCTCATTTCCCTGCTTCTGGACTCCTGGAAGAGCGACTACTCAGTTGCTGAAAGTGGCAGATCCGCTCTGAAACAGATGCGGGAAGCAACAGCTTCAGGCAGACCCTTCGAAATAGCAATACTGGACATGCAGATGCCTGAGATGGATGGTGAAGAGCTGGGAAGAAGAATCATCGATGCAGAAGACATCATCACACCAAAACTGGTGGTGATGTCTTCAATGGGAACCCGCGGGGATGCAGCAAGACTGCACAAGCTGGGATTCTCAGCTTACCTTACCAAGCCTGTGAAGCAGTCTCAGCTTTACGACTGCCTTGCAAAGGTTAACGGTATGACTCTGGAAGAGAAGGAAGTACCCCTGATCACCAGGCATACTTTAAAGGAGTCCCGGAAGGCTTCCCTGAAAATTCTTATCGCCGAGGATAACCTTGTTAACCAGCTGGTTGCAACAAAAATTCTTGAAAAGCTCGGATACAGATCAGATGTGGTAAGCAACGGAGCGGAAGCTGTGGAAGCGCTTTCAAGAATTCCCTACCAGATCGTTTTCATGGACTGTCAGATGCCGGTGAAAGACGGTTATGAAGCCTCTGCAGAGATAAGACTGAAGCAAAATCTGGTGAAAAATCCCCATGTGGTGATAATAGCAATGACGGCAAATGCCCTTAAGGGAGACAGGGAGAAATGTATTCAGGCCGGAATGGACGACTACATATCAAAACCTGTGACTCCAGCGTCAGTATCCGAGGTTATCGAGAAATGGTCTGCCAGAATTCTCTCAGAAGACCCTCCGGTTCTGGATACCGAAGGTGTTTTCGACAGAACCAAACTGGAGGAGGACTTTGATGGAGACATGGATACGGTAAGGGAAGTTCTCCGTCTGTTCCTGAACACCGCAAGAGGAAACATGGAGGAAATTGAGTCCGCTATCCGAACCGGGGAACACCAGAGAGTGAAGATCCTGGCCCATACATTGAAGGGATCGTCACTGAACATCGGAGCAGGAGTATTCAGTGAGGCAGCAGCCAGGATGGAAAAACTGGCAGGCGGTGAAGATCTGGCCAATGCTGAAGTTCTCTACAGGGTCATGGATTCGGAATTTACCAGACTGGTGTCAGTTCTTTCCGGAATGGGATACCGGTAAACATCCAGACCTTTCTGCTTCTTGTCTGAGATGAAACTTCAGCGGGAGTTCAGCTCTCTACAACTGGCACATCCGTTTCCTCTATTGTGTTGCAGAGTACACCGAAGAAGTCAACTTCAACCTCGGCATCCCCTTTCCCACTGGTCCATGTGCAACCAGGGAACCTGATGGATATCCGGACTTCCTGACCTTCGGTAGCCCAGAATTCTGCAGAAAAGTCCGCAGGCTCCAAATAGTGGGTAAAGTATTCGGTAGCGGGGCAGATTCTGGATTCTTCAAAACCCACATGGAACCAGTTCTCCATGAGAACATTATCTCCCACAGTTACAACGGTTTGTATGTCTGCATATGCTCTGGCATCTACACCGGCCTTTATGTAACCATCGGCAAACAGAGATCCTGCGGTGCAGATAACAATTCCTCTGTCATCACTACCACCTGTAACTGGTACAGCCTGTTTCCTGATCATTGAATACTCTCTGCTGGCCTGCTTGATGACTGCTCTCTCTTTGTCGATTTCTTTTTCCATCTCTCTGGTCAGCTCTGCGGTATAAGCACCTGACGCATCTGCCTCGTCTATTCCAGCTTCCAGATCGGTAAGTTCAACCGGCAGCCCTCTTCTTGCAACTTCGATTGTTCTGATCTTTCTTATAAGAACCTCAGGCAATGCTTCTGTTTTCCTGAGTTTCATAACAAAACCTTCCCCTTTATAGAGATGAAAACTGTTAAATCAGTGATGTAGAGTATCAATGACCCCTAATGCTCTATATGCCGTCAAAATGTTGCTTATTTAAAGAAGAGTGCTCCAGGATGAATAAACATTCTGAAATGCTGCAGCATGTCTCCACTGCCGGTGAGAGGGAAAACCGTTATTATCAGAGTGAATTTCTCTATGGAGGCCAGAATGGATCACATCATTGCAGTATTCGACAAGGTTCTGAAAAAGGCCAGGGATATGAAGGTTTCAGACATCCATCTGTGTGTTGGAACACCATGGAAGTATCGGCTAAACGGAGACATAATACCTATCAAGGCCCTCCCTCCTCTTGAGCCTGAAGAGACAGAAGCCATAGCAAGACACATTATTCTGAAGTCAAGAAATGTTCTTGAAGTGGACCTTAACGGTTTCATGTATCTTCTAAGGGATTATGACTGTTCATATTCCCTTATGGGAATATCAAGATTCAGAGTGAATATCTGCCGTCAGAGAGGAACTTTTTCCATAGTTCTCAGGGTCATTCCCTTTGAAGCACCCACCATAAGGGGGCTCGGACTTCCGGAGATCATAGATGACATTGCCCGGGAAGAACGGGGACTGATACTGATCACAGGCGTTACCGGCAGTGGCAAATCCACCACCATGGCTGCAATGATTAATCAGATGAACAAAACAAAACCATGCAAGATAGTAACCATTGAAGACCCCATAGAATTCATTCACAATGAAAAAAAGGCCTCTGTGATACAGCGGGAGGTGGGAACAGATACAAACAGCTTCGGCAAGGCGCTAAGAGCTACCCTGCGCCAGGATCCTGATGTGATAATGGTAGGCGAAATGCGGGACAAAGTTACAATAGACATTGCACTTAAAGCAGCAGAAACAGGGCACCTGGTGCTTTCCACACTCCACACCATGGATGCCCCGAAAACCATACAGCGCATCTCAAGCAATTTTGATCTCAGCGAACAGAAATTCCTGAGAATCAGACTTGCTGACTCCCTGAAAGCGGTAATCTCACAACGTCTGGTGCAGAGATGCGACACCAGAGAGCGAACCGCTGTCTTCGAGATAATGAGGCAGACTCTTGCCATAGAGGATTGCATAAAAGATCCGGCAAAAACAGACACGATCAGGGACCTGATTGCATCCGGTAAAGCCCAGTACGGAATGCAGACTTTCGACCAGCATCTGATGAAACTTTATAAAGCAGGCAGGATCGATCTGGACACTGCGAAAGCAGCTTCCGCAAGCGGAGATGACTTTGAACAGGGAGTACAGTTCATCCGGTAGACCAGGGAGGATACAATGCCGGCAATGCCCGATTGGGTAACAGGTTTTCCAGGAGCGGTAACCGTCTCCGACAAGAACCACAGAGTTATTTACATGAATGACGCAGCCGCTGAAACCTGGCAATCGAAAGGCGGCAGGGAACTGATAGGGAAAGATCTGCTTTCCTGTCACAACCGGAACTCAATAACAATCATCAAGAATCTGCTGGCAACAGGTGGCAGCAATATCTACACAGTAGAAAAAAACGGTGTAAGAAAACTCGTATATCAGAGTGCCTGGAGAGACTCTTCCGGTGAAATAGCCGGTCTTGTTGAGTTATCTCTGGTACTTCCTGAAGAAATGCCCCACCGTATAAGAAACTGAACAAAAGACAGCTGAAAAGGAAGCAAATACCTGCTATGCTTTTTCCTTCTTAGCCTTCTTGGCTTTGCGCTTTTCCTTCAGGGTCTTCTCAGGTTTCTTCTTGGTGTTCTTTTTCGCATCCTGCCCTTTAGCCATGATCGCCTCCTTTTCAGTAAGTTCCCGGGACTAATATAGCATCTCAGATTACATGCAGGTTCTACCTGCACAGAAAGAGTCAGAAGAGTTGCCGGTTGATACCCTTGCCATCACAGTCTTTCCCGCTTAAAATCTGTAGTACAAAATAACTGGAGGGTCTATGAAACAGGGATTCACTCTTATTGAGCTGATGATCGTTATTGTGATAGTGGGAATCCTGGCAGCAATTGCCATTCCCAAATTCAACAATGTTTCTGAAAGCGCCAGGCAGAGTGCCTGCAGATCCAATCAGAGACTTGTTGTTCAGGGTCTCAACATTTACATGGTTGAAAACAACGGTGAATACCCTGTTCTGAACACAGCCACATGGGTGGACCCTGTCCTGGACGGATATGTTCCTCAGGGCATGGAATGTCAGACAGCAAAGGTCAAGTATGCCTTTGCAGTATACAAGTACCCGTACCAGAACAACTACATGATCTGCTCATGGGGAGTAGGTGCCGAGTGCTGGCTGAACCACGGGTACATATGGTTCGGTGATTTCGTTAACTGGGACTGACTGTACTATTCAGGTATCAGAGCCCCGGGGGAAGAGATAAGCTGACCCTCAGCGGTACTCACAATCCATGAGCCGTCGTCATTGACAACCATTGTGGAGCCTTCCGGGAGTTCAATATCCCGGGGATCAGACGGAATGCCATTCTCTTCAACATAACTGTTGACAGTTTCCGTAACAGTTTCAGCAGTCTGTGCCTGTTCCGGAGTAAGTTCGGTCTGTATTGCGCTCTCCCCTGAAGAGTCGATTACAGCATAAACCCCCAGCAGTACCAGTACACCCAGAAGCCAGGGCAGAACCCTGTTTTTCCTGCTGGAGTTGTTATCGGTCTTTTCCGGTTTCTTCGCGTACTCAATATCAGCATCCAGCTGTTTTGGCTTGTGCTCTTCCGCCATAACTCCTCCACTTCTGTTACAGTTGAACAAAGTATACGAAAGTGAAGCCCCGCAGGAAACGGACACAGCAGAATTCAAAACAGATCTCAATCAAATGCACATTGAATGGATCACTGATGCTTAACCTGCAAATTCACCAGTAGATTGTGTCAGACTGACTTATCCCGCATCAAACCGCAGATTCTGGTTTTTAGAGCGTTAATGTCGAATGGTTTTCTGATAAGAGCAAATCCGTCCCTGATTACATCCTTGTACTGTATTGCGTTATCGGTATATCCGGACATGAAAAGAACCTTTGCTGAAGAGTTGAACTTCCTGACTTCCTCCGCGAGTTCAACACCTCCCATTCCAGGCATCACCACATCAGTGAGCAACAGGTCAATTTCTGAACTGTTTGCCTTATAAAGCTCGATTGCCATCTTTCCCCCACTGGCTTCTAACACTCTAAGTCCAGAGCTTTCCAGCATTGCCTTTACCACTTCACTGACCTCATGGTCATCCTCTGCCAGAAGAACGGTAATATTGCCGCATTCAGGCAAATTATGCACTGATTCTTGAATCAGTTCTTCCTCGCCTTGAACAAACGGAAGATAGATCTTGAACACAGTACCATGTTCAGGCTTACTGTAAACATCAATTCCTCCCTGAAGCTGCTTCACAATACCATAAACAGTGGATAACCCAAGCCCGGTACCTTTGCCCAGTTCCTTGGTTGTAAAAAAAGGCTCAAACACTTTTGATTTAATTTCTTCACTCATTCCAACCCCGGTATCGCTGAAAGTGATTAGAACAAATGTACCGCAGACTGTGCAGGAATGTGTCCGTTGAAAAGCCTCATCAATGAAGATGGAAGAAATTTCTATTGTAATTTCTCCGCCATCCGGCATTGCATCCCTTGAATTCACAGCAAGGTTGATGAGAATCTGCTGAATCTGACCCCTGTCAGCTCTGACAATAAGGTCTTCACCTTTGCAAATGACATTCAGCTTTACGTCTTCCCCGATAAGCCTTCTGAGCATATTTCGAGTGTTACTGACTTCATCAGCAATATTGAACACCTCGAGGTCCAATACCTGCTTGCGCGAGAAAGCCAGGAGCTGCCGCGTAAGTTGAGATGCACGTGTACCAGCATTGCTTATCTCTTCTATATCTTCAAGGATATCATCTCTGCCTTTAACTTTTGTTCTCAGAATGTCACAGTAACCTGTGACAACAGTCATCAGATTGTTGAAGTCGTGCGCTACACCACCGGCAAGCCTGCCTACAGCTTCCATTTTTTGCGATTGAAGCAACTGATTCTGCAAAAGCTTTCGTTCCCTTTCAGCAATAACACTGTCAGTTTGATTCCTGATTGCTCCGCTGATTCCAATTACTTCACCACTGCTGTTAAACATTGGAGACTCATTTATCTCAACGTACTTCAACTCTCCATTACTGTCCTTGATTTCCAGAAGATACGGGTCCTGTTTCACTCCGGTCTCAAGCGCCAGTTTAGTTTTTTCCCTTCCCACAAAGTTCATGGGATTATCAGTGGCGATTTTTTCCCACCGGTCCCTGAGAATTTCAAGAGAATGGCCGTAAATGTTTGTGGAGAGATCACTTACAAAGTCCATGTTTCCCTGAGTATCATGTATGTAAAACACTTCATTACTGTGGTTTAAAATGGTTTTCAACTGCCAGTCTCTTTTTTCCATTTGCTTCCTGATAATTACCCGATCGGTAACATCCATGATAATAGCGGCAAATCTGTTCTTTTCAAGTGAAAATGCATGAATAGAAAAATATCTGTTATCCTTCTCATAATGATGCTCTAACTCTAAATGCTCACCATGAAGAGCAACACTTGTGAACTTTTCAATGAATGCTTCATGATCTATGCCTGCTGCATCAAGAATCCTATTCATTTCTACCCCAACTATCATTTCTGCTTTTATGCCTGTAATTCTTTCGAATGCAGAATTTATTTCCAGGCATATGCAGTTAGTTGGTTTTTTGTTCTTATCCAATAACATTTCAAAGAATGCGAATCCATTTATCATGTTCTCAAACAACATTTGATATCTGTTTTCTATATCTATATCTTCCAAGTGATTAGCCTTCCCCGGTAAGGGTATTCTGGATTTTACATACATAAGATAAGCAAAAGGAAAGACCGGGCAACCGGCCAAAACGCCTGTGTATTATTCATGTATGCCGGTTTTTTAAAATCAAAGACCAGCGGGTATTCCCAACTCAGAAATTTGATTTCTGTATTATTCAGTTACTGTCTCCTGATTGTACTGTAACCTGATTCCAGGCCGGCATGGAACGCATGTAATGATCTGCTCTTCTTCGTGCCTCTGAAATTGTCAGGTCCTTCTGCCAGTTCCTGAACCATTCTGCTATTATCTCAAGAACTTTATCTCTGGGAAGCAGAGCACCGTTCTCATCCGAGCAGTAGCGGCAGTATACTTCTGACGCTCCGGCGTTATGTTCGTCGCTCAAAGGTGCAAGACATGAAAGACAGTATTTCCCCTTCTTCGACTCTTTACTCCCTGGAATGCTTCTCCGGCCTTTTGATTCTTCAAAAGCGCTCTCAATACTTTTCAGCAATTCCTCTTTAGCAAGATTCTTTGCCTTCAATTCCAGAGCTATTGATTCCAGCATTTTCCTGCCGAGATTCTCAAAGAAAGAACTTTCACATTCATAATCGGTTCCCGGAACGGTGTTCTGAATAACAACATCATCAATACTGGATTCTGCAGCAGTCTTCCTTGATATCTCTTTGCTGATAACTTCCGATATCCTGTCTGTCATTTTGATGTTTACCATTATTACCCATTGGAAGGGATCGTGCTTGAAATACAGAGCCAGTCTTGTTACTATTCTTGTCCAGGAGTTAAGGATACGATTGCTTGTCTCTATGGTGAAATCAGGTACAGCTCCATCCACCAGAATTCTTTGAATCGTATTGGTGGATATGCCCAGTTGCCCTGCAAGTGCCTGTCTCGAAGCCGCCGCTTCGTCAGCTTTAGCAATTGCATTCCAGATATCAGTGAATCCCTCTGGAAGATCCGCCGGTGGTTTCTTGCCCATTATTACCTCTTCATAAAATACCCTTTTACACAAGTAATACAATCATACAGCGAGGATGCGCTTGAAGCAATTGAATCCCACAACAACTGCATTGACTCATATATCGCTGTCTATAAACATGTTAGAAAGCTGTATCAACCTTCCACTTGACTCTATGTGAATTGATTGTATTGTTAGGAATGATATTCATTGTTAACAATGGCAGGATATCTGCTACAGAATATCAGCGCTGGAATGCTCTCTGAGAATACCTGCTGCGAAGGGTATCAGTCTATGCTGAGATTGAAATGTATGAGCACACCGATAACAAAAACTGACCCGGAAAAGGAGAACGGATATGAGAATTTTCTTACTTGCTGCAGGAATTGTGATTCTTTGCTTTACAGGAAGCGTAAATGCTCTGGACCCCTATATTGAATGGACAGCAACAGTAGGTGGAAACAGTTCTGACGAAGGATATTCCGTCCGTCAGACGACAGATGGCGGGTATGTTCTAACTGGACTTACTGTTTCATTCGGCTCAGGAAACGCAGACATCTATCTTGTAAGAACGGATGCCGGTGGTGATACACTCTGGACGACTACATTCGGAGGTGCTTCTGATGACTGGGGTGAATGTGTTAATCAAACAACGGATGGCGGTTTCATTATCTCAGGCGTTACCGGGTCCTGCGGAGCCGGAAGCAGGGATATCTATTTAGTAAAAACAGATGATGCCGGTAACACGGAATGGACGGGTACACTGGGAGGAATTGATGATGATGAAAGCTATGCAGTGCAGCAGACAAACGATGACGGATACATCATTACTGGATACACCAGGTCCTTCGGTTCCGGGAGCGAGGATGTATATCTGATAAAGACGAGTTCCAGTGGGGACACGTTGTGGACAAGGACATTCGGCGGCGCTGAATCTGATATTGGAGCATTTGTCCAGCAGACAGCAGATGGAGGATACATTGTAGCTGGATCAACCGAATCCTCCGGTGCCGGTGGCAGTGATGTCTACTTGATAAAGACAGACTCCACCGGAGAAACTATGTGGTCAAGAACTATCGGAGGTCCTGAATCTGACAGTGCCTATTATGTCCAGCAGACAGATGATGGAGGATATATTGTTGCTGGATATACCAGGTCTTACGGCGCCGGCAACAACGATGTTTACCTTGTCAAAACAGATTCCGAGGGTAACACGCTGTGGGCAAGAACTTTCGGGGGCAGCGCCAATGACACAGGTGAGTCTGTTCAGCAGACTGATGACAGTGGATACATTATCACAGGATTCACATATTCCAGCGGAGCAGGCAGCTCTGATGTCTATCTTATTAAAACCGGCTCTGATGGAGACCCTATTTGGACAACCACAATCGGAGGACCCCAATATGATCGCTGCAACTCGATCCAGCAGACAATGGATGGTGGCTGCATTGTGGGGGGATTAACACTTTCCTATGGATCAGGCAGCTCCGATGTCTATCTGATTAAACTGGGACCTGATACTGGAATAGAAGAGGAAGCCATAGAGCCTTCTCCGGTAACTCTGGCACCGGCATGTCCGAATCCGTTCACATCAGAATTGAATATCACATACAGCATACCGGAACAGACCAGGGTACAACTGGCAATCCTGGACCTTTCAGGACGTCTGGTTGAAATTCTGGTAAGTGGGCTGCTCTCATCCGGTTCTCACACAGCTGAATGGACTCCGGCACCAGGAACACCAGGTGGTTGTTATCTGGTAAGACTTGATGCCTGCGGTTACTGTAAAATTGAGAAGTGTCTGAAGCTTGACTGACCTGCTGTACTATGGGTCAGGAAGCTCACGAAGCGAAGTCAGGGGTTCCTGACCCCCATCATATTGCCTTATTGAGTAACTCGTGTCTGCTGCAATAGAATCAGCACGCCCTGCCGGAAAAAGGAATACAAACAGATGTGTTATGTATCACCTGAAAGGAATCCCTATAGAAAGTCAGGAGTATGATGACAAATTTCAAGCAATTGATACCTCTTGCAGTTTCACTGTTAACTGTATGTGCAGCTCACGGGCAAAGCTTCAGTGAAGCAATCCGGAACTGTCCTGATTTTCAGTATGAACCATACAAGGTGTCTCCATACATTAGTGCAGCAATCCAGTTACAGAGCATGGGGCAGGACTCAGCAGTCTCTGTTCTAAGATCATGCTGCGGTATTGATGGAAACGAGAACAAGGTGATAATTCTCTGTCGCATGCTTTTTGAAAGTGACGGAGAAATGCGTCGACCTCTAATGGGTGGAGCAGTGTTTCCAGGCAATACAACCTACGATGACTGGCCAGCAGAACCAATCGAAATTGTACAGAACATTCCTTTTCTCATTGTTCGCGGATACATGCTTGGGGGATTACCCGAACAGGCAATAGACTATCTGGAATACTGTACACTTCAATGCACATGGAGAGACGAAGTCTACAGCATGCCGTCTGAGAGTGAATTACTTACCTCATTGAACAAGATGCTTGATTCTGATAAGTGGCAAACACCGTTAACCGCTGATGAAACGCAGTTCTTCCAGGACCAGACCGACATACAGTGAAAACACACTCCGGCTGAAACCGAAACCGTGTTCTCCGCTTCCTGAACATAACCGCCATGGTACTATCAGCCAGCAAACCTGCAGTGCAGCCACCTGCCTCTGAAAACATATCTTCTGCTGTTAAGTGTTTCAGCTTATAGCTCACAAAGCACTGTTCTGGCATATACCGGGAGGATTTGTTAACAAGAGATATCCCTTTTGCCACCGTCTTCTTGACAACAATACTAAATTGGTATAGAATACGACTGTGATACGATTCACGATTTCAGTTGCTCACTCCAGCAAGGAGACACAAAATGGCTTCAGTAACTTTCAAAGCAACATCCCGTAAACTGCCCGGCGGTCTAGCGGTGGAGAACGAAACACGAGGGTTCAAAGTCACCATGGATGAACCTGTGAAACTTGGTGGCACAGACTCAGGCATGAACCCTGTTGAAGCAATACTTTGCGCACTGGGCTCCTGCCAGTGCATAGTGGGCGCTGCCTTTGCTAAAGCGCAGAAGATCAACTACTCGGAAATCTGGGTTGAAACTGAAGGTGATCTTGACCCTGACGGTTTCATCAAGGGCCTTCCTGACATACGCCGAGGCTTCCATGAAATCCGCTTCACCCTGCACATAAAGACCGATTCAGATACTGAAAAAGTCTACGACTTCGCTGAGTTCATGCAGGATCGCTGCCCTGTTGAGGACAATCTGCAAAACCCCACACCGGTTATAGCACAGCCTGTGGACATCATCCGCTGAACAACCGGCATCAAACCAGAAAGACCCGGGAGCCAACTAAGCCTCGGGTCTTTTCTGTGGTATTTGCCGGACAACGGTTGTAAAACGAACGAAACAACAACAAGTGTAAAACTGAACCTCATGTCTGACAGCGAATAACTGCTGGAAAACCTGGTTCTTCAAGGCCATCTCCCTGAAGCACAAGGAAACAATCCAGCGAAAATGGTAACCGGAACTCTCTGAAACCGGTACCCGGCGGTTGCTGACAAATACTGTCAGAATCAACTTGAATGACATGAAACAGCCCGGTAATTGCTTTAATCAAAGGTACACAGTATGGTTACACGATGAAATCACTCACTCTTATCCTGATCCTTTCAGTTCACGCTGAAACGGAATAACATAACTACACCATTATCGGCCGGGTTACCGATAATTACGGAAATCCCCTGGCAGGAGCAACTGTATTGGTAGTGGGAACTGTCTACGGAGCAATGATCGATCCTAATGGAAGCACGAAATCCTGAAACAACCTGTGCTGCTGATTCAGCGAGTGAATCAGACCATGACAATGGTTATATTCGATTCACAAAAATCGAAGGAGCATCCATGCAGAAAGAGGACCCCACCGATAAACAGGTAATGAACCTGCACAGGCTTGCAAAACGTATGGCCGAACTCAAGCCCTGGAAATTCGTACCACCCAATCTACTTTTCGGCGTCAGGCTTCCGGGCTCAGTGGAGTCAGCCTACATTCAGATAATCGGTCAGGCGGAGATGGAATTGGGAATACTGGTTGTAATCGGTGAAGAATCCCTCCACCGGCTACATACAGTTCGTTCCGGAGGAGATTTTGCGGAATTGCGGATACTCGCCCTCTCCTATACCGATTCCGCAGACGATCTTCCCGACTATCTGCGTCCCGATGGATCCGAAGCTATTATTGAAACAGGCGGAAAGCAGCTGATTCCCACTTTCACATCGCACGTTCCAGGGCGAACTCCATGGCTTGCGTCAGCCTCCGAAGCTGATGAGCTTTATCAGTACCTGCTTCAGGCTCTTGAAGTACTGCAGAGAAAAACTACAGAAAACTTCATCAATCTTGATGAAAGCCTTGGCAAATGCCTCTATCGGACAAATCTCATGGGCCAATGGCTGGATTCAATAGAATCCGTCCCCGCTGACCCCAGGAAAATAAGCAGCAGCAAAATCCCCCAACCGCTTCTGAAGGCTTTATGGAAGATGCCCGTACACAGCCATGGCTTCCAGGCGGAACTCTGCATGCTGCCTGTTCCCTACGCCTCGGAGGATAACAGGGGTGTCTTCCCCTATCTTTTATTGATCATTGACGAAAAAGACGGCTACGCAATCCACGAGCTGATTTCCCCCGACCCCACTCTCAGAAAAATGGAACTGTCTGTTCCCAGTCTGCTTCTGCAAAAGTTCTGTGAACTGAGTCTGAAACCGCCGAAGCTCACTGTGCCTGAAGGGGGCAAGCTTCATACACTGATAAAAGAAATGGGAGCAGGGAGTCTCCCATTCCCGGTGAAAACAGTGGAAGATCCTGAACCGATATCGGAACTGATCGATTCTTTCTGGGAATCCATCCTGGGTGATTCCACAGCACGGGGAATGAAGCCTGAGGATAATGACAGTGTACTCCTCATCAAGGTCTCACTTATGCACGACAAAAAAATCTACAGGAAAATAGCCATCGGAAGCGAACAGACCCTGGATGAACTCCACAACGCCATCTTCGACGCATTTGACCGGGAAGAAGAGCACCTCTACACTTTCTTCTTTCCCAGGAAACCCACAACATCCAAGCGGGTTATAATGAAATCACCCGCCATATCCCCACCAGTAAACAATGACACTATGATATTTGGAAACGACGGGAGTTCCGTAGATATAACCATGGGCGAACTTGGCCTGAAGCCCAGGCAGAAGTTCTACTACCTCTTCGACTGGGGTGATGAAT
>CAYLRO010000052.1:0-15643 GCA_964386635.1 uncultured bacterium
TATCATGGCTCCCGGCATCATGTTCTTCACTTTTTTCTTCACAGGCGTGAGATGAAGAACAGGGGTAACAAAGATGTTCACAAGCCTGGTAGCCAGATTATTCTGGGGGAAATTGTAATAGCCATGCTTTCTGTAGTACCTGTGGTCCGCGTGAAATATCGGGCGGAGAGGTCCCCATATGCAGTCCCTGAAAAGCTTGAAGCCGGCAACTTGTCTGAAGGTGCCGGGAGAGATGTATCCTGTTCTCATGCCATGATCCAGGCTTTTCACCAGACTTCGGATGGAAAGGGTTAATTCCCGTGAGCTGTCCAGTTCGTCAGTAACAAAACCGGCAAGGTTGCAGTGCTGGAACTCCGTCCAGGCTGTAAGTATCTCCTGAAGATTCACCAGGCTACGCAACTCACCGCTTACCAGGTAGCCCACCTGCTTGCCTGCAAGGCTGGGGGTGTGCCCTGCATAGAAGCTTCTGTCAAAGAATCTTTTCCATATGGATGACAGATACCTGTCCCTTATCTCACCGGCAATAACTATTACATCGGCTTCTCTCACCTTTTCACGGTGGAATTTAATGTAAGCGTCATCACCGAAAATACACTCATTGTCGAAGGCACATCTGCAGCATCCCGTACATGGCGGGAAGTCAATACAGGAAATATCAACTTGTTCAGCAGCATTCCCTGTGCTCTCAATGAACTCCGAAATCATCAGCTTCAGGTTGTCACCTGCATCCTTCAGGTCAGCCATAACCAGCCATTTTCCCTTTGTGCTGCAAACGGCTTCAACAGGCAGATCTCTCTCGTACTTCAGAGTTACAGGCTTCAGCGGATTGTTCATCCTGCTGAGAAAAGCTCCTTCAGCCACCCGATTCACCGCTGACTCCATGAACAGGCAGAGCCTCTTCTGCTCTTCTCCCTGGAAAAGGTCGGAGCTTTCTGCAGAATATGCTCCGCAGAATGGCATCTCCAGGTCGTGGCAGATTCCTCTGAGATAATTAATGGCAGTGTGATCGTAGAATTTTATGGATGTGGTCAGTACAGCGGCAGGGATCCCTCTGAAACTCTCAGCCTCTTTTTCAAACACAAGCTCAATGAATCTTTTATACTGAGAACAGCAGAGCATGTAGTAAAGTGGAAATGCCCAGAGCACCAGATCGGAAGATTTCACAGCAGCTGATATCTCTCTCAGCTTCTCCGGGTTTTTCTCCAGGGAACTGATATTCTTTGCAACACTGAAAAAGGTGAAATTACACTTGTTGTAAATGTTCTGCAGATATTTTACATACTGCATTGTTACAGACTGCATCCCCTTGGGACTTCCATTCAGAACTGTGATCTTCATGACTTCCCCTTATTCTGTTCATAACAATGTGACCATGACAGCTTTGAATCTTAATATATCAAGAATACTATCATGGTCACATTCAATCAGTTAACAGAGTATCGGGCTGCTACCTGTTCATGGAGAACACTACTTTTGCGGTAGAGAGTCCGTAACCGGTTGAAAGCCTCATAAGGTATATCCCTGAACAGATGCTCTCTGCAGGAGTCCAGCAGAACTGATGTGCCCCTGAGGAGAAAGTGTCATCTGCCAGAGTTGAAACCAGTCTGCCTGAAGCATCAAACACATCAATAAGCACCGGTGTCGCAGCAGGAAGAACACACTCCATTGTAACAGTCCTGCTGAAGGGATTACTTCCTGTAACTGAAAGCTCTGGAGGTGCCATGGTCTCTGTCCCTTCTATACCTGTACCGTCTACGTCTCTCACGCATCGAACGAAGTTGTATATCCTTACCACATCACCCTGAGGACCATTTCCCCAGGGATAGTCATCCGGGTCACCGCACTTGGGATCACTACGCTGCGCACCTGCCCCATGAACATCATCAAGTACCAGGGTCGAGTCAGGAGTGGTCATCCAGCCCAGGGCTTCGCCAAAGCATACATAGGCCGCCCAGCCTCCCGGGTATTCAGGGCCGGATCCTGCATGGGTGGTTCCAGTCCAGTAGAATCCATAATTGGGGTTTCCACCTTCATCGGTTATCTGAGTACAGGAAAAAACAGGATCAATAGCTGCCGTTCCTGTACCCTGCATGGATTTCGTGTAGTCAACAATGCTCTGCAGTTCGTGTGCATTCGGAAGACGCCAGTCAGAATATCCTCCTGTTGTGAGAATCTCAGCATACACCAGCGACTCCTCCCAGTTCCTTCCTGTGCCGTCATCAGACTGCTGCCACATGAGATTTGTGGCAAGGTCGGTAACTGTTCCATCCCCATTGTCCACGAACTGATTTTCACAGGATTCGGTTCCTCTGACATATCTCACGAAAGAGGTCATGAAGAAGGTCTGTTCAGGTGGGCCAAGCTCCTGACTGGGATAGCCCTTTATCCTTCCATCGGCGAAGTTCACACCGAAAGAGGTCTCATTCCCTCCCATTGTTTCTCCTGTGTATTCCGTTGAAGACCAGTACTGTGCATCTATGAGCCTTTCACCGGAAAGAGTGTCTCCGTATTCGAACTGAAAGTAGTCAGTATCAATGAAAGGAACAAGATTCACAGTTGAACCACTGCTGGGATCGGTACCGCTGAATTGAATCAGAGAGTAAAGCTCTTTGATGTCCGGCAGTCTCCAGTCGGCATATCCTCCTGTACTGCATGTATCAGCCCCTGCCATGGCTTCATCCCACGACATTTTTTCATCTGCAGCATTCTGCTGCCACATAAGCCCTGTCACCAGATCCGTCACGGTTCCGTCACCATTATTCAGGTAGGCCTGTTGAAGGCCCTGGTATTCTGCATCCTGACCGAAGAATGGGTCTCCAGGGTCAGGAGGTTCCATTGCTGTTACCGAATCGTAAAAAATCTCCTGGTTGGTATCCGGTATGATGTAGGTAAATCCTGAACTTTCCTGAGAGATCAACCCCAGGGACAAAAGGACTAAAACTCCCGAGATCCCCAGCCACTTTCTGAATTCCACTTTCATTTCTACTCCTCTTTGTGATTGCAGAAGGAGAGAATACAAACCGGCTGGATTTTTATTGTGACATGAATGTAACTGAATGTAACAATTGCCAATTTCTCTGTTCTATTGTATTTGTACAGTCTCATAATCAAACCGATGAAGGGATGTTGCATATGAGAATTCTGCTGAATACTGTTGTTTTGCTTTCTGTTCTTGCAGTTCCGTGTTTCGGAAATGGCTGGTTCATTGATACGGAACTCGGCATGGCATTCCCGGGCTACAATGATGTTCAGGTACCAAATGACTCTACCGGCACCAGATTCTCTTTATCTGAAGCTCTGGACATAGAGAGCAAGTTTATCTACAGGCTTCGGGTCGGTTACGAAACAGGCAGGAACACATTCTCTCTTTTTGCAGCACCTCTTCAACTGGAAGCTGCGGGAACTCTTCCTGAAGAGATCCTGTTTGCAGGTGAAACTTTCCAGCAGGGAGAAGCAGTGGAAGGTTTGTACAGGTTTGATTCCTACAGGGCAACCTGGCGATATCTCCTTGTTGACAACACCAGTTTCCTTTTCAAACTGGGCTTCACAGCAAAAATCAGGGATGCGGAGATAAAAATCCAGTCTGAACAGCTTACCGCCAGCACCGCAAACACAGGTTTTGTTCCGCTGCTGAGCTTTGAACTCAGGTGGTTTCCTGCAGACTCTTTCACTCTTCTCCTGGAAGGTGATGCTCTTGTGGGTCCTGTAGGCAGGGCGGAAGATGTGTTTCTAGGCGCGGAATTTTCTCTCTCTGAGAGGATAAATGCCAGGGCCGGGTACAGAATTGTTGAAGGCGGTGCAGACGTAGAGACTGTCTACAACTTCACTCTGGTGAACTTTGCAACTGCCGGTTTAACTTTCAGCCTTTAATTCCCGGAGCTTTTCAAGCACCTTCTGAGCATGGAGGATCTCACAGGTTCTGGTTTTTCTTCTTACCTTAACCTGCCTCCAAACCTCTGCAACGGTTCCATGGGGGTCTATCAGGAACGTTGACCTGATAACCCCCATGTACTCTCTTCCATAGTTCATCTTCATTCCCCAGGCTCCGGTTTCAGTCAGAAGTACCTTCTCGGGGTCACTCAGAAGGGTAATGGTCAGGCTGTGCTTCAGGCGAAACCTTACATGGGATTCAATTGAATCCGGGCTTACGCCCAGGATGCTGCAACCCTCCTTTCTGAACTCCTCCTTCAATGCTGAAAAATCCTGAGCTTCCCTGGTGCATCCTGACGTGTTGTCTTTGGGATAAAAGTAAAGAACCAGCCATTTCCCTGCGTATTCCATGTTTGAAACTGAATTGCCATCCTGGTCAGGAAGGCTGAATTCCGGAATTCTGTCACCCTTTTCCATTATTCATCCTTTCAACGGTCAGGGCCAGTTCCGCTCCCAGTTTCAGCACTGCCCTGTGGTCTTTGGAACTCTTCAGCGTCCCGTCTTCATTGAAAGCATCATAAGCTTCTGATATGCACTTGTATGAGGGAATCACCATTACACCCAGGTTTCCCAGGAGCATTCTCAAAGGGACAAGGCCCCTCATTCCTCCCAGAGAGCCTGGAGATGCCGACATTAGAACAGCGACTTTCCCCGTGTAGGCAGAAAGTGGTTTCTCATCTGTCTCACTGGTTCTGGAGGCCCAGTCCAGTGCATTCTTTAACAGAGGAGAGAATGATCCGTTGTACTCAGGTGCTGAGATTATGAACCCCCGGCTTTCAAGCAGCTTTTGCTTAAATCCTGCCGCTCCAGGGGGCATGCCCTTCTCTGCCTCCAGATCTTCATTCATCAGAGGCATGGAATAATCTGCAAGCTCAAGAACCTCCACATCAGACCCGGCTTTCCCGGCCCCTTCTGCTGCTATTCGAACAAGCTTTCTGTTGAAGGACCCTTTTCGGGTGCTTCCGGCAAAGGCAACAAGACTTATCATGGAAATCCCCCTTGTGCTGAAAACGTTTTTTACTCCACCACCTATTATCGAACTTTAAACATGTAACAGAAAAGGGAGAGCAGCGGTTGGAACCAAAATCATACTTCTTTGGTATTATTAAGTGTATTCAGCCCCTGGTTCTAAAGACAGAACAATACCCTGAATGTTGTTAATGTTTCACCCATTCTGAACCAGGGGCTTCTTAACACCAATCAGCCGGCAGACCATGGAAATTCATACACTCTTAAGCTATACTCTTCCTTATTCAACCACATCGGAAGGGAAGGAAACTGTGAAAGAAACACCGCTGATATTACTGTTCTCGCTGCTTCTTATTGCTGCATGCGGAGGTGGAGAAGCCCCATCTGAGGAAACCACTCACGAGGATGCGGTAAATGAACCTGTGGAGATTGTAGAGGAGCTTGTTCTGTATCCGGAAGGAACCATTGATCCAGCTTCAGTTGAGCCAGGAGCGGTAATTGCTGCAACTGCTTTGAACAGTTCATTCTACGCATGGGAAGGGCAGGAGATAACCCTTGCTGCATATCCTTACATCTGGTACGGAGACAGCGCAGTTGTTGAAACGGAGCTGAAGCTTGTTCTGGAACCGGAAAGCACCGATGATCTTGCAAGGGTAAACTTTGATGAACTCCAGGACAGAGTAGTTTACAGAGGTGAGATCATAGCAGTTTCGGGAGCCTTTGAAGCAAAATGGTTCGGCGCCGAGCTGAACAGTGCCAGGTTCGTGGACCCGCCTGAAGATCTCCAGTGGATAGAGACAAGCCCCTATGTCTACCAGGGTGAACCGATTCCAGTTGATCAGTTCAGTACACTGTACAACACCTGGACAGGCAGGGAAGTGGTTGTTGAGGGTTATTACAACTCAACCACAACCTCCACCACGGACTACGGAGTAACAATCAGAGTGGATCTGTCAGATCCGGACAACACCGGCAACAAAATGGTGGCCTGCGAAATGGCTGAAGAGATTCCTGAAGATACCGCTGCAGCCATGTCTGAAAACAGAAGCGGGGTTCAGATCCGCGGTACTGTTGCAGACGAGTCCTTCAACATGGTTGGTCTTGAGAACTGCGTTGTTGTAAACCGCTAGTTTTCAGGAAGGGCTGCCCTGAGGCGGCCCTTCGACTTTTCTGTTCAGGAAATCCTCCACATCAACTCTGAATGACGCAAGAGATGTTTCATCCAGATAGAACATGTGTCCTGCGTTGTAATACGTTATCCACAGGTTTTTTCTTATCTCCGAATCTATGTTCATGTGCGAAATCATGTACTCGGTGGCAAATGATGGAGTTGCAAGATCGTAGTATCCCTGCGCCACCAGAACCTTCATGAACGGATTAATGGACATGGCGCTTCTCAGTATCTCGCCGGTACTTGGGAGAGCGCCGTTCTCCCACTTCCACTTCCTGTCCTTGAAGTGCTGCATCAACCTGTATGGAAGATCGCAGTCCACACCCAGTTCAGTTTTCAGGTAGTTATTGAATGTTGTGGCATAGGGGAATTTTATAGCTGTCATTGAGGGATCGTACCCGGGCATGTCATCAATAGGATCACCTTCGATGCCCTTGAAACGGCTGTCCAGCCTTCCAACACTGCGGTTCTCATCTCTGAGCAGTTCCTTGCAGAACCGGTGGATATTGATTCGCAGATCGGTTTTCTTCACGTACTCTTCATCAAGCCCTGTGTATTCAGCAAGCTTCCAGGAAATGCTTTCACGGTCATCCTGAGAGAGCCTGTCCCCTTTCATCAATGCCACGGTCAGGTCGGATTCCGCCCAGGCTGAAACCTCTTTCACAACATCGGCAAGCTCCATCTGAAGAAGTCTTTCAGAGAGTTTTCTGTGATACCACGCAGCAGCGGCATAAGTAGGAATGAACAGCTGGAAAGGAAGGTCATCTCCCTTCTCGAAAAAGATAGGCCTCAGGTTGATAGCGGTTGAGATCAGCACTATTCCGCTTAGAGCGATTCCCTTTCCAAGCAGATGTCCTGCCAGACCTGCAGCTCTGGTTGTTCCGTAACTTTCACCGGCAAGGTATAGAGGAGAATTCCACCTTCTGTATCTGGTGAGATAGATCCGGATGAACTCACTTACTGAATCAAGGTCTCCGGTGTATCCCCAGAACTTATCTATTACTTCATCTGACACAGCCCTGCTGAACCCTGTTTCCACCGGATCGATGAAAACCAGGTCTGTGCTGTCCAGCCAGGTATCCATGTTGTCTTCAAGGTGATATGGCGGGGCAGGCATCCATCCTTCAGGCTCCATGGCAACTCTTTTGGGGCCCAGGGCTCCCATGTGAAGCCATATTGAAGATGATCCAGGACCTCCGTTGAACACAAATGTCAGGGGCCTTGAAGAGGTGTCCTCAATGTCTTTCAGCCGGTATGAGGTGAAAAACACCTCTGCCTCAGTTTCACCATTTGCATCCTGGAGGGGAAGCACTCCTGCTGTGGCAATGTATCTGAGCTTTCCAGTTCTGCAAACAGATTCATGAGCAGTTTCAACCGGTACCAGACCCGGCAGTTGATACTTCTTCCCGCTGGAATCAGGAGATTTCTCTGTTTTTTCCTTTTCCGCCATTATCCGTTCCCTTCCTGCAGTTCATTTGAGACTCGCGGCCACTCAGCCAGATGCTTAAGATAAAGATCAGAGAACCATATAGATAGTTCTGCCCCTTCTCCATATGAGAAGGAGTGCTTCTCCTACAGTTCCGGCAAGCTTCTCCCTGACTCGGTCCAGAGACTCAACTGCAGTTCTGTTCACCTCGAGAATTATGTCTCCCTGCTGAATCCCTGCCATTGCAGCAGGGCTGCCCGGTGCAATGTAAACAACAACCACACCGGAAACATCTTCAGCTCCAAGTCTTGATGCCAGTTCATCAGTCAGCTCTGAAAGCTGCCACCCAAACTGTTCTTCCATCTCCATGGAGACAGACTCGCGGTCCTCCTCCCTGGAACCCAGGGTTACAGATATCGACCTGTTTCTGCCGTCTCTCACCACTGTAAGATCTATTTCCTCTCCCGGGTCAAGATCAGCTATTCTGTTCCTGAAATCATTAAGCGATTCGAACTGCACTCCCTGAATTTCAGTTATTACATCTCCCCTTCTCAGCCCTGCTTCTTCAGCAGGAGAATCGGGAAAGACCTCCGAGAGAAGCACTCCTGACTCGTCCTGAAGTTCGAACTGTTCTGCAAGTTCAGCATTCACTTCCTGCAGACTCACCCCCAGCCAGCCCCGACGCACTTCACCGAATTCCAGCAGGTCTTCTGTAACAGACCTTATTGTGCTTACAGGTATGGCGAAACCGATCCCCTGATAGCCGCCGCTTCTTGAAGCTATGGCGGTATTCACACCTATCAATTCTCCATCAAGGTTAACAAGTGCTCCACCGCTGTTGCCGGGGTTGATTGCCGCATCAGTCTGTATGTAACTCTCATAGTCGGCAAGCCCCACTCCGTCTCTTCCCAGATAACTGACAATTCCCTGGGTAACAGTCTGACTGAGAGCGAAGGGAGAACCAATTGCCAGAACCCATTCACCAACGCGAAGATCATCACTGTACCCCATGCTGATTGAAGGCAGGTCTGCATCAGCCTCTATTTGAATCAGTGCTATATCACTCCGGGGATCTGCACCAACCAGTTTGGCTTCGTACTCCTGGCCACTGGACAACACCACAAGAAGCTCATCGGCATCACCTGCAACATGGTTATTTGTCACGATAAGACCGTCACTGCTTATTATCACTCCACTGCCCAGGCCTTCCTGAGTGTATTCTCTGGTTCCCCCGCCGCCGGGATATCCAAAACCAAAAGGCAAATACGGATTGGCCGGACCGGTAACAGTAGTGGTTGAAGTTATGGTAACAACGCTGGGACCCACCTTTTGTGCAATATCCGCAAAGAGATCACTCATTCCCCTGGGGTCAACAACTGTGATCTGATCAGCAGAGCTCACTGCTCCCGCCGCAAGACCTGTTACAAGCAGTGAGACTGCAAGAGAGAGAAGGGTTGTTTTTGTTTTTGCCATGCTGTCTCCTTTCAATTATTCTCAGGCACTGGAAGAAATAGTCTTCAACATGCTGCACTGTTCCCGAAAGTGTCACTTCTTTTTTTCACAAGCAGAGAAAGGCAGATCTGAAATGAAGATGAAACCGCTTGGTCTTGCAGGTTCCATCATCTGGTTTGGAATACCCGCCCTTCTTCTTCTGGCGGGAACACGGCTTCTTATCCCCTTTCTGATCAGATCGGGAATTCACGGGCTCTATTCCTGGTACATCTGTGGTGGAACACTAATGGGGGGAATGCTTGTCACAGCCTGGACAGCAGCTGGAAAAGAAAACAGACTGAAAAGGCTGAGATTGGGCAAACTCACAAAAACTCAGCTTAAAACCACTGCTGTAACAACAATAATCACACTGGCGGGAACAGGAGTTATATGGTTTCTCCTGAATACCCTTATGGGACCGGCTGAATCAATGATGCCCCATTTTCTTCAGGGAACTGTGATTCCCGGGCAGAACAGAGCTCTGCTCTTCCTGGTCTGGCTTCCTGTGTTCTTCTGCAACATCATGGGAGAAGAACTTCTCTGGAGAGGATATCTTCTTCCCAGACAGGAAGAAAAGTTCGGAAATAAAGCATGGATACTGAATGGCCTGCTCTGGATTATTTTCCACATTCCATTCGGCTTGAGAACAATTCTGATGGTGATTCCTGTGTTCTTCGCTCTTCCGCGAATGGCCCGGATAACCCGGAGTACATGGCCGGGGATCATCCTCCACGGTGTGCTGAACGGTCCTGCATTTGCCGCAATTCTTCTGGGACTGATCTGACAGTCAGTTCTTAAGTCTGTAAAGAGACCGTGAACAAGCTGCCGCTGAAACAAGAGCAGTGATTGGCGGAGGGGGTGGGATTCGAACCCACGGTCCCCCAAAAAGAAGACAACGGTTTTCGAGACCGCCCCGTTCAACCGCTCCGGCACCCCTCCGCAGGGAGTGGAAATATATGGAAATGGCTCAGGAGGTGTGAGATTGTGGTATCACAGCCAGCAGAGTCATTGGTTCTGTTCCTGTGTTCTCCAGAGAATGAGATTCACCGCTTCTTGTAAGAATAGAGTGTCCTTTCGAAACACAGGTTTCAGATTCTTCGTCTTTAACTATCCCTGAACCGGACAAAATGAAATACAGCTCATCCTCATTTTCATGGGTGTGCAGGCCGATACTGGAACCGGGCACAAGGACTATTCTTGCACAGAACCTTACAGGGGTTGTGAATTCGTCCTGCATGAACAGCGGTTCAATCACCACTTCGCCTTTCCCTCCGAAGAGCTTCCTGCTCATGGTCATTTTTCCTTCTCTGCGAATTATCATTCAAACCCTTCCTCCTGCAGGGGACAACCCTGACATTTTGCTGCAGGTCTGCAGTACTCTTTAGCACAGGCCACAAGCAGAGCGTGATACTCCTGAAAAACTTCAATATCTGCGTTCAATTCATTGTAAAATATCTGCTGCACAGAGGAGTAAGAGCTTTTCTCCCTGCAGAGACCATGCCTGCTGAGAATTCTTTTCGTGTATGCGTCAACAACGAAAACAGGCCTGTGCAGAACATACAGAAGAATACAGTCGCATGTTTCAGGACCGATTCCCTTCAGGGCAAGAAGCTCTTCCCTGATCTTTTCTGTTGGATAAAGAACTGATTCCGGTGTACCGTCCCATCCCAGGGAAAGCATGTACCTGCCGGCATTCTGAAGATACTCTGCTTTTCTTCTGTATGTCCCGGTGCCCCGCAGCAGTTCAGCCAGATCACTTTCCTTCAGTTTCAGGAACTCTGAAGGCGGCAGCAGGTTCATCTTTCTCAATTCAGCAAGAACTGGTTCCACCCTGTCCCATCTGGTATTCTGAGCCAGAATACAACCGGCAAAGTGCTCGAATGAGTCAGCTCCGGGCCACCAGCCCTGTGGACCAAATCCTGAAAACAACCTGTTGTACACTTCCTGAAGGTTCAAGGAAAGAGCACCCCGGGAAGCAGAGCATCTCCCACTATCCAGACCATGCCCCTTCCGTTACCGGTAACACAGTTCAGATTTCTGGACGTTCCCGAGGAAACAGACTCCCAGGACCTGCCATTATCCCGTGACACAACTATCACTCCGCCATGGCCCACAGCACACAGAACAGATCCGAACTCAACTGCTGCAATTGAGTTCAGATTGGAAGCAACCGGAACAGATGCCGTTTTCCACTCTTCTTCCATGGTAAGGATCAAACCGTTATTGCCTGCAAGTGAAAAAGGAGAGCCTCCGGAAACCAGCACTGTTCCCCCATTTATGTGATGCGGTGAATCTGCCTGGGGAATAATGCTGTTTGAAAGGGAAAACACCTCTCCTGAAGCAGAAACTGCAAAAGCGGGAAAACCTGAGCACAAACTCACAAAAGAGCCAATAATGGAATTGCTTGAGCCTGTAGCAACAATTCCTCCAGCCTGTGAGGAGAACACGAACCCGTCTTCGCCTGTAATGACGAAATCAGATGGATGAGAAGGATCGAAATTAACTGACAGCAGATCTGCACCGGAACAGTCAAATTCCTCCCAT
This sequence comes from uncultured bacterium, assembly GCA_964386635.1. Lineage (GTDB taxonomy): Bacteria > Fermentibacterota > Fermentibacteria > Fermentibacterales > JCC-6 > Sabulitectum. The sequence continues at coordinate 11,532 of CAYLRO010000052.1, forward strand.
TTCCTCCAGGTTTCACCGCGGTCAAACGATGACAGAAGCACTCCATGGTTACCGCAGGCCATGCATACTCCATTTACACCAACTGCAACTGAATTCAGGTCAGATTCCAGATCCGCAGGAGAAACATCGATCCAGTTACCCTCTTCATCTCTGAGAAGGATTGTTCCTCTGTCCCCTGCGGCGATGATTCTGCCGCTGGCAAGATCCGCTGCAACGGAATTCAGAGAATAGAGACATCCGGTGCTCTCTCTCTGCCACGATTCACAACTGCTGTCAGAGGACAGAATTAGTGATTCTGCGTTAACCGGCCCGGAAGCCAGGAAAAGCAGGGAGAGAACAGTGATAATTTTAGTCATACCTGAATATCTCTTCTTCAATGAAAGAAAACCAGAATAGCCATGGAACAGGGCCTTTCCTTAACGGACTGCTTGTTTCCAGAAACAGTTGTTTTTTCACTGAAAAGGAACCATAATTCTAGCTCGAGGTACAGTGTAAAGGTAAAAACTATTCTACCAGGAGGCTATAATGAAATCCAAACAGATATGGACAGTTCTGGGAATTGTGCTTCTTGCGTCAGCTGCTGCCTGCTTCAGCGAAAGCGATCCCCCGATGAACCCTTCGGCAGTAACCCAGGGGAACCTGACAGTAAGCGAAGGCTTCACTTCCGGAATTGTTGTCCCGATCTGGGGCTACAGGCTGGGAGAATTTCCCACATTCACTCTCAGGTGGACTGAAGATTCCGCCGCTTCATTTTATGAAGTGCGTGCTTCGAAAGAAGCTATTACCACTGAAAACTGGAATGATGCTGTTCCTATGGCAATTATTCAGGCACCTGCTGATACAGCCGATGTAGAAGTAATGGTTGAGGTTCAGTCTGAACCATGCATCGGCTGCGGACTCTGTGAGCAGGTTTGCCCCATGAATGCCATTACCGTACAGGGAGGAGTTGCTGTAATAGATTACGACCTCTGTACTGCCTGTGGACAGTGCCAGGATGTGTGTCCGGTTGATGCCATCACCGGAACACGCTTCGGGCAGAATTACTTCTTCGGAATCAGAGCATTTTACGGAGAGGGCAATCCGGCTGATGAAGTCTTCAGCTCCAGTGGCGCATACAGACTGATCTACTTCAATGCTCATTCCACAATAGGTCCTGATCCGGGATTTCAGCAGTGCCAGCGGTGTATTGAAAGCGTTGACTCTCTTGGCTGCTACGGCGGGTGTTACGTTCTGAATGACTTTGAAGATGAAGAAAGAACTGTATTCACAGGTTACGGATGCCCGGTTGATGCGATCTGGCAGGACACTTTACCTGTAGGTGACCTTCAGGACATGATATACATTGATTATGATGAGTGTATAAACTGTGGTCAGTGTCTTCTTGAGTGCTGGAACTACCAGGAACGGATTAACCCGGATCCGAACGCTTACACCGGATTCAGATCCTTCAAGAGACGAGTTGTTTCCGCAGACTGGGTACCTGAGTATCCCGACAGACCATAGAAACCTGTAAGAAAGGAGCGTTCATGAATAACGCCATTACCATACTGATATGTGCCTTCACGGTTATTGCAGGGGTTTACCCTGTGAACCTTGAAGGGGTCGAGGGTGAATTCACTGAGCTTCAATTCAGAGCTGAAGGTGCAATCCTTGCGGTTATCGAAGCAGAGGACGGGATATTCCCTGAAACTGTTGAATTGAAAGACTCATACTATGTGGCTCCTGAAGGCTGCATCAGCTGTCAGCTTTGTGTAAACGCCTGCCCGGTGCAGGCAATCTCCACGGATGATTGCGGCAAAGCCGTTATTGATCCCGAACTCTGCATCAACTGCGGAATTTGCGCTGGAACATGCCCTGTTGGAACCATCAAAGCTCTCACCCCTGCCATGTGCCAGCTTTACGGTATTGACGCCGAGGGGAACGAAACCCTTCTCCAGGAAAGTTTTGAGGAGGACTGATGGCTAAGAAGGGGATGTTGATCCTGGTTCTTCTGCTGGTTGCAGCTGCTGCTGCAAGCACAAGGTACTGGGTGGAACCGGAAAAATGCAGCGGATGCGGCGACTGTGAAATGGTGTGTCCTGTTAATGCAATAACAATCGAAGACGGGGTCTCACACATAAACCCTGACAAGTGCATCGGTTGCGGACTTTGTCAGGGGGTGTGTACCTATGACGCGATCCACTAGGATTCTTCTGATCGGGTTGGCTGTTGCTGCAGTGTTCGCAGCATGCACAAGCCCCCTGGCCAGTGCCATGCTCACTGTAGACACTGCAAGGTGCGTAGGGTGCGGTGAATGTGAAGAGGTCTGTCCGTACGGAGCAATCGAGGTTATTGACGGTGATGCCGTTATCAACCCGACACTCTGTCACCAGTGCAACAGATGCATAGAAGCATGCCCGGAAGGAGCAATCTACTGATGAAAACTATAGCAGTATTGCTTCTTGCGGCGGGAACACTTTTTGCTGTTGCTTTTGAAGAATATGCCCAGGTCAATTTCGTTTCCGACAGCATCGTGTACGGAGATGGTCTCAGAAAAGATGTTACAGCGGGTTTCAGGCTCACAGGCAGTAACTGGGACGTAACACTGACAGAGGACTGGGTTACTGCCGGTGAAGGTTCTGTTCTTGAGCGATTCTACAGAAACAGAATAGAGTCCGGCCTTCAGGGCAGAGTACACTTCGGAAGATTCACCGTTAATCCTGAAATTCAGTTTGACCTGGATATGGACAGTTCAGAAATAGTGATGCCCGTTGCTCTGGCGGAAGGTTACAGAAACTCCTCCTTCCAGCCTGCCATGTCACTGGTTTATTCAATACCTGGAATTCTTCAGGTAACCGGCAGCGGCAGATACTGGGTAAGAGATGTGGCTGCTCTGGGTTCAGACATGGACAGTGAATGGTCCGAGATGCGCTACAGCGGTCAGGCTGTCTGGAATACTCCTGCAGGAGCATACCTGGCAGTAGGCGGTCTCTCTCACCAGACAAAGCTTGATGGATACGGATACGATGAAAGCTGGTCAAGAGTGGACATTGCCGCGGGATATCAGCCTCTTCGCTTCCCAACAAGAACAGTTATCACCACTGAGGCCGAGTATTCTCTCTACACTGGCGAGGACTACACAGGAATGAGCCTGCCGGACAGATTTACAGCAAGACTAAGGGCTGTTCAGAACCTGGCTCAGAACCTTACCTTCAATATCACCTTTTCACAGGCAGCCGATTTCTACGAAGATGAAACTGCCTTCGGACCGTTTCAAAGTGCTCTTCGCACCAGATTCAAGTTTGCAGGCTGGGGCGATGTTCCGTCATCTGTTACAGTGGGAGGTCAGTTCACTGAATCTTCTGTAACAACCAGACTTGGTGAGATAGAAGGAAGACTAAGCCTCTACTCAGGTCTTTCAGCCCTGATGACAGGCAGACTCTGGTACGGACCCAGTTCCGTGGAGAACACAGGAGGATACCGCACCAGGGAGATCATCGGAGGAGGCCTCGAGTTCAGAATGGACAATGGGCTGAACACATTTGTCGTTTACGAACGTGAAGCTTCCAACCTTGAGCCGAATGAAGTGTGGGGAAGAGTCCGCGGTGGAATAGGATTCTATCCGGCCTCTCACTGATACCGTGAACAAATATTGCCGCGGCTGTTATCTTACAGGTAACAGCCGTGGCATTCTTTTTAAAGACAGGGAGTTTTTCTAATGTTTTCGGGATTTGCCGAAGGAATCGGACTGGGACTCGCAACAGGTATCTCCTGTCTGGCATCCTGCGGACCGATCTACCTGTCCTATCTTCTTAGTGAACAACGCTCCGGAAGACAATCTCTGGTGACTATACTCATGCTCAATCTGGGCAGGTTTGTCTCATACGCAGGCTTCGGAGCAGTTATGGGGCTTGTGGGCGGGTATGTGCCGTCATCCCTTAGAATTCCCCTTGCCTATTCCGGTTATCTGCTTTTTTCGATCTATCTGGTTGTTTCAGTTCTCCGGGTAAACAAATCCTGCAGCGGCTGTGATATTCCGCGATGGATGAAATTCACAAAGAGTCCTGTTCTTCTGGGAATACTTACAGGATTCTCTATATGCCCTGCTTTTCTTATTGCCATGACAAGTGCTT
>CAYLRO010000053.1:0-15255 GCA_964386635.1 uncultured bacterium
AGGCCGTCGAAGACCGCGCGAAGCGCGCAACCGCCGCTCTGAAGGCGGTTTCAAATGAACTGCGAACGTTCTGGGGAGTGGAAAAACACCTGGCGCCCCTGACACGACTCGAACGTGTGGCCTACGGTTTAGGCCGTCGAAGACCGCGCGAAGCGCGCAACCGCCGCTCTGAAGGCGGTTTCAAATGAACTGCGAACGTTCTGGGGAGTGGAAAAACACCTGGCGCCCCTGACACGACTCGAACGTGTGGCCTACGGTTTAGGAAACCGCCGCTCTATCCAACTGAGCTACAGGGGCACAGGCGTGAAGCAGGGCAATTATGCAGTCAAAGCTCTTGTTCGTCAAACCCGGAAGCTTCTTCAAGAAGCTCGGATGCCTTCAGTGCCAGGGTATCTGCAAAAAGCATTCCGCCTTCATCAGGAATGAGACGGTTGTTCTCAAGTGTTACCATTCCGGTTTTAAGAAGCTCTGTAGAGTCAAGGCTGTAACCAAGTTTTTCAAGTACCTCCAGGTTAAAGCCATCAGTGTGCCTGAAGCCCAGAGCAAGCAGCTCATGAGCCTGATTCAAACGGGTCAGGTCTTCTCCTGATTCTGTGGGAGATTCTCCTCTTACCACTGCAGATTCATACCTGGTGGAGTCACTGAAATTCCAGGTGCGTCTGCTGCCGTTGAAGGAATGGGCGGAAGGTCCGATTCCTATGTAGGGAATCCTCTTCCAGTAAGACAAATTGTGTTTTGATCTGTACTTCTCACCAAGGGCATAGCTGGATACTTCATAGTGTTCATAGCCGTTTGCAGTAAGCATTTCATGAGCCTGGTAGTACATGTCTCTGCAAAGGCTGTCTGAGGCCTTCAGGCCTGCCTCTCCCATTGGTGTACCCTTCTCAAGGGTGAGCTCATAAGCTGATATGTGCTGGGGCATGAACTTCAGCGTCTTTTCAATATCCCTTTTTTGTTCCTCAATAGTCTGCCCCGGATGGCCGTAAATCAGATCACTGTTGATGTTCCTGAATCCTGTTTTTCTTGCAAGCTTAAGTGCTTCTGTTGCCTGGTGGGCAGTATGTACCCTGCCAAGCTTCTCCAGTGCCTTATCGTTGAAACTCTGAACACCCATGCTGATTCTGTTAAACCCTGCAATGAGAAGTGCAGAATACCCATTGCCGTCAAGTACAGCGGGATTGGTTTCGATAGTTACTTCCTGCAGATCAGGGTTCCAGGCGTAACCGATCAACCTGCTCCAGAATTCCGGAGGAAGAAGAGTGGGAGTTCCACCACCGGCATAAAAAGTTCTGAAAGAGTGATTCCGGTTCTTTGTTTTCTGCAGAAACTCAGCGTTCAGGGCAGTTGCCATACCTGATATGTCGTCAGGCTTCCTGACCGATGCAAAAGCGCAGTATGCACACTTTTTCAGGCAGTACGGTACATGAATGTATAAACCTATTCCTTCGGCGGCCATCTCGGGTCCTCAAATCTCTGAATTTCCAGGGTGTAACCGGCAGGCTCCTTCACAAAACAGTTGTAAATGTTGTACTCAGGTGTAAATGCCGGCTCCTTGATAACCTCGCAGCCGGCCTCTTTAACCTTCTTGAACCACATATCCACATCCTCTGTTACAAGAGTCAGTGTCACATGGGATTCAGATTCTCTCCTTTTCCTCGTACAGAAACCAATATAGGAATCTGTTGCCACCCTGTATATCCTGCAACCACCCTGATCAAGCACCATTGGCAGTTCCAGAATGCCATTGTAAAAACTGTGGCACACATCCATGTTCTCTGTGTAACAGAAAGTAATCTGGGAATCAAACTTCATGTCAGTCGTCTCTCTTAAGAACAGCCAGGAAAGCCTTCTGTGGAATCATAACTCTGCCCACCATTTTCATGCGCTTCTTGCCTGCCTTCTGCTTCTCGAGAAGCTTCCTTTTTCTGGTTATGTCTCCGCCATAACACTTTGCTGTAACATCTTTTCGAAGAGCGCTGATGGTAGTTCGCGCGATAATGGATCCGCCGATTGCTCCCTGGATGGGGATCTTGAACTGCTGCTTGGGAATCTCCTCTTTAAGATTTTCACAAGCCCTTTTTGCCCAGCTCAGAGCCCTGTCTCTGTGCACAAGCATGGAAAGCGCGTCCACCTTCTCATGATTCACAAGGATATCCACTTTAGCAAGGTTGCCGGGACGATAGTCAGCAGGTTCGTAATCAAAACTGCCATAGCCCTGGGTTACTGATTTAAGCTTGTCATAGAAATCGTAGACAATCTCAGCAAGAGGCATGTTCACTTTGATCTCAACTCTTTTAGCACCCACATAAAGATTGGAGTAGTTTTGCCCCCTTCTGTCAAGAAGCAGTGTGGTAACCGGACCAATATATCTGTCAGGCATTATCACAGATGCCTTGATATATGGCTCTTCTGTTGTTTCGATCTGTGAAGGGTCAGGATAAAGATTCGGATTATCTATGTACTTAACCTCACCATTGCTGAGAGTTATTCGGTAAAGCACCGTGGGAGCCGTGAGAACAAGGCTCATTCCGAACTCTCTCTCCAGCCGTTCCTGAACCACTTCAAGGTGCAGAAGACCCAGGAAGCCACATCTGAACCCGAAACCCAGTCCAACTGAATTCACCTTCTCGAAAGTAAGTGAAGCATCATTCAGCCTCAGCTTGTCCATGGCAATAGCAAGGTCATTGTAATCCTCGCTGGAAATCGGGAAGAGGCTTGAGAAAACAACGGGCTTGGCTTCTTCAAATCCGTCAAGGGGCACCTGAGCCGGAGCTGTCTTCGTTGTAACTGTTTCACCGCTTCTCACATCACCTACCGACTTGATACCGGCGATCAGGTATCCCACATCCCCTGCATCAAGGGTTTTGCACTTCTTTCTGTGCAAACCCAGATGGCCTATCTCCTCAATGCGGTACTCAAGGTTTTTTGCCATGAGAAGGATGTCCTGATCCTGGCTCATAATGCCTTCCTCAACTTTGAAGTAGGCAATAACACCTCTGTAGGGGTCGAAAATACTGTCAAATACCCTGGCGCGAAGCGGAGCCTTCATGTCTCCTGAAGGGGCTGGAATTCCCTTGATAATGGCCTCTAAAAGACCTTCAAGCCCTTCACCTGTTTTTGCACTGACAAGAACAGCGGATTCCCGGTCAAGACCCAGCTCGTTTTCAATCTCGTAAAGTGTTTCTTCTATATTTGCAGACGGCAGGTCTATCTTGTTAACCACCGGTATAATCTCAAGATTCTGCTCAACAGCCTTATACAGGTTTGCCAGCGTCTGAGCTTCCACACCCTGAGCAGCATCAATAACCAGAAGGGCTCCTTCACATGATGCCAGAGCCCTGCTGACTTCATAGCTGAAGTCCACATGGCCAGGGGTGTCAATAAGATTCAACTGATACTTTTCGCCGTCACCAGATTCGTAGTACATTGTGACTGCACTGCTCTTGATCGTTATCCCGCGCTCACGTTCGATATCCATTGAATCCAGCATCTGATCATGAAACTCACGCTGGGAAACTGAGCCGGTCACCTGTAGAAGCCTGTCCGCAAGGGTAGATTTACCGTGATCGATATGAGCTATTATGCAGAAGTTGCGTATGTTTTGCTGCAAGTTTTTCCTCCAATGTTGATGTGTAATATGTTTGGTAGTCACAGGTCATTCCAAACAGCAGGAGAGGGAGATCAAAATGCCTATTTTCAAGAGGGATAAAAAGCAGGACCAGATTTCAGACAAAGAGGATGCCAATCCCCTTCAGATAATCAACAATTGTGATATCGGAGAAGGTACAAAGATCTGGAATTATGTTAATATATACGGGTGCACTATCGGCCGTGACAGTATGGTCGGCTGTTTCTGTGAAATACAGAAGGGTGTGAACATAGGTGACAGGACCAGAGTTCAAAGCCATTCCTTCATATGTGAGCTGGTTGAAATTGGAAATGATTGTTTCGTAGGTCACGGTGTAATGTTCATCAATGATGTGTATCCTCCACAGCCTGATCCTGCAGACTGGAAGAAAACAGTAATTGAGGATGGTGTCAGTATTGGTTCAAACGCAACCATTCTCCCTGTAACCATTGGCAAAGGAGCTGTGATCGGAGCGGGAGCAGTTGTCACAAAGGATGTGCCTGCCGGTGCAGTTGTTGCAGGAAATCCTGCATCATTCCTCAGATTCCGCTAAGGAAGAATAGGGAGAGCTGAGCTTGAAATCAATGATCTTCAGGATTGTCCCCAGAATACCGGAAAAACTCACTGGTCTTAAACGAATTGCCGGAAACACCTGGTGGAGCTGGAACAGAAACGCTATCAGTCTCTTCAGATCAATAGACCCTGATCTGTGGGAGGATACAAGACACAATCCGACTCTGCTTCTTGGACGGGTGAGCCAGAAAAGGCTTTCCAGGCTTTCTGAAGATCCTGTTTTCATCTCTGCCATGGAGGAAGTCATCAGCTGTATGGATGACTATCTCTCAAGGAACTCATGGTTCCAGAACCGGTTTGCAGGGAAAGTAGCAGAAAAAGAGGTTATAGCTTACTTTTCTGCTGAATTCGGTCTCCATGAGAGTCTGCCAATCTATTCAGGCGGTCTTGGAATACTAGCCGGAGACACCTTGAAAAGCGCAAGTGATCTGGGCCTGCCTGTAGTAGGCGTGTCTCTGCTTTACAGGCAGGGATATTTCAACCAGTACCTGAACAGCGACGGGTGGCAGCAGGAACAGTATTCAGTAAATGACTACTCCAACATGCCTGTTGAGCGGGTACTGGACGAAAAAGGAGAACCGGTAACCATAATGGTTCCCATGGATGGTGAACGTGTGCTTGCTGCTATCTGGCAGATCAATGTGGGCAAGATAGCTCTCTTCCTTCTGGACACCAATCTTCCTGAAAACAAACTGGAGAACCGGGAGATTACCGGTCAGCTTTACGGCGGAGACAAGGAAATGCGTATCCGCCAGGAGATCCTTCTTGGGGCCGGGGGAATCATGGCCCTGCGGGCTATGGGACTTACCCCTGTTGTCAGGCACATAAATGAAGGACACTCAGGTTTCCTCATCGTTGAAATGCTTGCTCATCTCATAGAAACCGGCCTTTCATTCGCGGAAGCCAGGGAAATGATCACCGCAGGGAATGTGTTCACAACCCACACTCCTGTTCCTGCAGGGAATGAAGAGTTCGATCAGGAGCTTGTAATACGCTATCTCAGACCCTATCTGGACAGAGTGGGCCTTAACAATGAAAGCTTCCTGGGATTTGGATCATGTCCAGGTTCATCAACTTTCTCAATGACAGTTTTCGCTCTGAACTTTTCCAGAATGGCCAATGGCGTCAGTCGCCTTCATGGTGAAGTTTCCAGAAAGATATGGAAGAATGTCTGGCCGCAGCTTCCCCAGTCTGAAGTACCAATAGGCCATGTGACAAACGGGGTGCATCAGGACACATGGGTTTCAGGGGAAATGAGAATTCTTCTCACCAGATACCTTGGAAGTACCACTCCGGTTAACCCTCTGGGTGAAGGATTCTGGGACAGTATTGAAAGAATTCCTGACTCGGAACTATGGAAAGCCCATGAACGGTTGAGAACACGGCTTGTTGCCTATGCCCGGAAGAAGTGGGCTGAACAGCTGGAGGAGATGGGAATAAGGGGCCTTCCACAGCAGAATATGACAGTTCTGAACCCTGAGGCACTCACCATCGGCTTCGCCAGGAGATTTGCTACATACAAAAGAGCTTCACTTCTGTTCCATGATATGGACAGACTGATCTCACTGATCAACAGCGCAGACAAACCTGTCCAGGTGATCTTTGCCGGGAAAGCTCATCCACATGACAGCGGAGGAAAGAACCTTATCAGAGAAATATTCCATGGCTGCCTTAGCAAAGAACTGTATGGTAAAGTCATTTACCTGGCAGACTACAACATGGACATGGCCAGATACATGATACAGGGTGTTGATGTCTGGCTGAACACTCCCAGAGTTCCCCTGGAAGCCAGCGGTACCAGTGGAATGAAAGCTTCCATGAACGGTGTCCCCCATTGCAGTGTTCTGGACGGCTGGTGGGCAGAGGGTTACAAACCAGGCAGAGGTTGGGCAATCGGTAACGGAGAAACCTATGATGACCATGTATTGCAGGACCGCATAGAGGCAAAAGCTCTTTACGACCTGCTTGAGAACATGATCGCTCCACTTTTCCATAACCGAAGCAATGGAGGCATTCCTACAGGCTGGACAGCCGTGATGAAACAGGCAATGCACATGGCTCTTTCGGAGTTCAACACAGGCAGAATGGCAGCAGAATACACAGAAAATTACTACATCCCGACACTCGATTTCTCCCGGAGTATTGCAGATGATGAACTGGAAGGAGTAAGGGAACTTGCCAACTGGAAGGAAGCCGTCAGGGAAAAATGGGGCGGAGTGCTTATAGAGGGAGTGGATTCAACAGGGCTGAATGATACACTTACCGTAGGCGACACCATAGGCATCACAGCAAGACTGAGAGCTCCCGGTCTCAGTGCTGAAGATCTGTCAGTAGAAATCCAGTTCGGCTCCGCTTCCGGGGATGGCTGGCTGAACGAAAGAGCCCAGTCCAGACTCAATTTTCAAAGAGAGGAAAGTGGAGTGCTTTTCTTCACAGGAGAGATCAGGTGTACCGAGGCGGGAAGGTTCGGCTATACTGTAAGAGTACTGCCTGCACATCCCAGATACGGAAGGGTAGTAGAACCAGGCCTTGTTCACTGGTGGGAATAGAGTTTAATCTTACTGGCAATCCAGGGTTGTCCGAGAACCGAAATAGCACGATACTCTGTTCAGAAGTATTCACATCCCGGGGGGGTTGAGAATAGGAACAGATTATGCCTGTTGTTAAAACTGAGAAATTAACTGACGACCAACCTGATCGGAAGATGTTCAGCACTATCAGGACATGTCTGGATAATCTGTTATCCTGCGGCATGTCCGAAAATGAATTCAGCGCACATGTAAGAAGGATTCGCTTCACGAATATTTTTGCCTTCACCACTATTGCCGCTCTTCTTCTGTTCAGTCTGCTTAATCTTATGGCAAAGCAGTATCTGAGTTTCGCTTTCGAATTTTTCCCCAGCCTGTTCGGTATCTTTATTGTTGTTCAATTACGGAGTTCAGGTAATATAGAAAGGGCTCAAACACAGATTCTTCTTAATCTCACCCTGGTGATGTCCTACCTTTTCTTCAGTGGCGGTATTGCTAAAACCGGGATATTCTGGTTGTTTACATACCCGGTTGCAGCCTTTTTCATAAAAGGCCGGCGACGAGGCTGGTTATGGACCGGGATAATCATATTTGAAGCAGTTGTAATGATGTTTCTCAGTAAATCCTTCCAGGTCAATGTGCCGTACTCCTTTGTAGAATTAAGGCAGTTCATGGCCTCCTTTCTGGTGGTTTCGCTGGTTCTGCGTCACTATGAAGTTCTGAGAGATGACTACGAAAAAACCATCGAGTCAAACATGAAGGTACTGGAAGAGGCGAATAAGAAAATAAAAACGCTAAGGGGACTGGTGCCGATCTGCTCTTCCTGCAAGAAGATCCGTGACGACAAGGGATACTGGCAGCTTGTAGAAGTGTATGTCACTGAACACACAGAGGCCAATTTTTCTCACGGCCTTTGTGACGAATGCTCCAGAGCTCTTTATCCGAAAGACAATAAAGCACCGGACAGTTAGAACTTAAACGGTGAAACCGGGTGTGGTTCACTGATTGAAAAAGATGTAAACTCTTCCGGGATTGTCGGAAAACACGACTATTAACTGCCCGTCCGGTGTGGCTATGGCCCTTTCAGCATAACTGAAGCAGAACAGCGAAGGTGCAAAGATCATTGTTTCCGTATTCAGTACTGAAATCCTGCTGTCAGACCTTCTGGGTGCAAGAACCGTATTCGTGCCAGGGAGGAGAGAACAGGTCTTATAGGAATTAATGCTCTCCATTTTATTCAGAAGCTCTCCGGATTCACCATCAAACAGGTAAATCACAGGATGGATAACGTACTGATTAAAAAGCACGATGTTGCCTGAACTGTTGTAAAGAAACGGGCCCGGTCTCTCCGGAAGAGGAATGGAGTCTGTTCTCTGGAGAGTTGCAGCATCTATTTCTATTAGGTAGTTCAATCCTGAATTGCTTAGAAGCAGGTGATCTTCTCCGACTGACAGTGCAGCTCTTGTTATTGGCCAGTCAGTTGAATACTCCCCTTCGATCTCTCCGGTTTCTGCGTTTAACTTCCTTACCAGCCATTCCGGTCCAAGGAAGCAGACAAGAAGAGATGACCCCTGATCAACAGGGAACAAGTCGGTGACAATGAACTCGGATGAACTGATCAGCTCAGGGGAGCCAGAGGTTATATCATCCAGCCTGTACACGAAGTTGGTTACTCTATCAGTGAGAAAGAGAACATCAGAGGATTGATCAAATACGGCTTTGCCCGGTGAAAATCCCAGGGAAAGGGTGTCAGAGGGAACAAGACTGTCCGGCAGTGTCAGGTTGGGATCATCAGCCCTGAAAGAGATCAGGCTTTGAGTACCTCTGTCAACAAGATAGACTCGACCTGAAGTGCAGAAAATGTCCGATATCGTTGTTGGAGCCGGCGTATACCCGAAGAGATCAGACGGGTAGTCGGGGTTTTCATACTGGGCTGTACCCTCAGGTTCAACAGGATCCATACAAGCAGGAAAGAAGCAGCAGACAGCCAGAAAAACAAAAAACCTTTTCATGTCACTCTCCGTAATGAAAAACTGTTGCTCTTCCCGGGGAAGTAGTTCTGGTGATGGTAACCATATACTCTCCGTCCCGGGAGATGCAGGTTTCTCCCGGTCTGAAGTCCAGTGTCACAGACGGGGCGAAGATCATGTTACCCATGTTCAGAATAGAAATACGCTCATCGGAGTTTCTTGGTAGAATCAGTGTATTCGAACCCTGTATCCGGCAGTTGGTCAGATAGGAATTGTATGGACTGGACCGGTACAGTTCCTCACCGGAAGGAATATCTACTTTCATCATACAGGGATTCACCTGTGAAGCATCAAGAACCACAAGGGCCTGAGAATCATCTGTAAACGCCATAGTTCCTGTTCTCATGGGCATAAAAAGGGTATCCCCTGGTACAAGGGTTTCTGCCTCGAGAATAGTTATTTCCTTCCTTCCGGAATTCCCGATTGCCACAAGAGAATTGTCAGGCGACACTTCAAGGCGATATACCGGCCAGTCTGTGGAAAGCCATGCAACCTGCTCCCATGAATCTGTGGAAACAGCTTCAATGTGCCATGGAGCTCCCTGGCTGCCAAGGTAGAGGAGATCTCCTCCAGGTGAAAGCTCCATTGTATAAACCGATGAAATGCAGGAATACACCTTCCTGTATGTATACAACTCTGTATCAATCTTATAGATGTCTCCACTTCCTGAAATGGAGGCATAGAGAAACTGACCCGATTCAGGCGAAATAAGCTGGCTGGGAGAAAAACCAAGATACAGTGTATCACTGACAATGGGATTCACAACAGCCTCTGAAACATCTTTATAGATAAGCGAGTTCAGAGAGGGAACTGCAATCCATACAACACTTGACTGTGGAGCAAAGCAGCAGTCGGAAGGGTCATCACCGCAGAAGAAAAAACCCTTTTCCTGTGCCGGATAATCGGGATTAGTGTACTCGGCTATACCCGCGGGGCTAATCTCCTTGCAAGCTGCAAACATCAATAAAATGACCATAAGCGCTGAAAAACGATTGAATTGCAAGACTACCCCTTTCTATTTATTGTGGCAATATATAGTAATCAACAAACTGGAGGGATACAAGGAATGAGGAATCTTCTCGGATGTGTGCTGGCAATCTCCGCGTTTGCTACTGCAGGTACCACTGGTAGAATAGCCGGAGTGGTCAGAAGTCAGGATGGAGAACCTCTTGCAGGTGCTACCGTTCTGATCCAGGGAACCGATTTCGGAACAATGTCAGACGGTAATGGAGAATATCTTATCCACAACCTGAATCCTGGAGAATACATACTTCTGGCCAGAATGGTGGGAAAATCCCAGCAGTCGGTTGAGGGAGTCAGGGTATCCGCAGATCTTACCACAAGAATTGATTTCCAGCTGGGAGACGAAGCCTCAGGAAGCACTGTAATAACAGTAACAGATCAGAGAGGGCTCATTGTTTTTGATGAAACTGCATCAATTTCCGTTATAGATTCAGATGACATTAATTCCATGCCTGTTACTTCAATAAGGGAAATCGTCTCAATGAGTTCAGGTGGAGTCATGGCAGGCGCCGACATGCACATGCGGGGAGGCAGGTCCGGTGAGGTTGTCTACATGGTTGACGGAATCCCCATGAATGACCCCGCCACCAATCAGTTCTCCATGAACATCCCGCTGTCAGCCGTGTCGGAAGTATCAATCACAACCGGCGGTTTCAGTGCAGAATACGGTGGAGCTCAGTCTGGAATTGTGAACATCATCACCAGGGACGCTGCCAGCCGCTTCATGGCATCAGTCAGCGGCGGCGGCGGAGCATTCTCTGAATCAGGTGATGGAAGCGTAAACACCGTTGAACACTCTGTTTGGGAAAACCAGATTTACCACGGTGACGCCTACAAGGGTGAAGGTGCCCTGGGTGGACCGCTGGGGCTTCCAGGAAGCAGCGGATTTTTTCTAACCGGATCATACGAACAGAGTGGATTCAACTACGCAGACAGCAGAGGAAACTGGGACAACAGTACAATAGAGAGCTTGAGCGGTACTGCAAAAATTTCATGGAGCCCTTCTCCATCAACCAGGCTTGTGACCAATTTCTATATGTCGAATGCTGAAAAGGGATGGCGGGACTGGCTCTGGTCCAGAACTACAGAGCACTACGTCAATGACGGTGACACCCTGTACTATTCCAGAGAAAACAACAGGGCCCTTCCAACAAGGGAACAGAGCCGTTTCTCCCCTGGCCTTGCTCTCACCACAACACTGAACGATGAGAGCTTTCTTGAATTGAAACTCAACTTCTACCACACGGAAGAGAATCATGGAATAACCGATTCAACAGGAAACATTATCGGGGATGATTTCACAGTGGAGGAATGGCTTGAATACGAAGCCCCTTACAGATTCACAGACAGAGACAATTTTCTGCGAAGCGGACATGTGGACTGGATCAGACATGAATCAGAAACAGATGTAACAACAGCCAGGATAGACTATACAAACCAGCTGGATGCTTACCACCAGTTGAAATCAGGCTACGAGGGCCGGTACTTTGAGTCTCAGGGATGGAGCATCATTGCACCCCCTCTGCACACCGGCACCTACTCCTCCTGGGAGGGATCGCCCAGATTCCACGGTTTGTATGTGCAGGACAGAATTGAGTACACTGCAGGATTGATTGCCAATATAGGGCTTCGAATGGATGTGATAGATCCAAATGCAGACAACGCAGAAACCAAGTACAAGATAAGTCCCAGGCTGGGAGTCTCATATCCCATATCCACCAGAGATGTGATCAGAGCCAGCTACGGCCACTATTATCAGGTCCCGGGTTTAAGCCTCATGTACTACGACAGTCAGTCAAGTTCGTCTTCTTCAGGAGACCCGCTTGCAGGTAACCCGGACCTTGAGCCTGAGGAAACTGTGGCATGGGAATTGGGCATGAAGCACATGTTCGATCAGTATACCCTTCTGGAAGTAGTTGCTTACAACAAGGCAATTACCGGGCTTGTCTCTACTTCGCTGGATGAAACAACAGAAGAATTCTGGCAGTATGTGAACAGTGACGGCACCGGAACTGTCTGGGGAGCTGAGTTCGGTCTTCTCAGGCGATCTTCAAGGTATTTCTCATTTGCATTGAACTATTCCTACAGCGTTGCCAAGGGCAGAGAGTCATCACCTTCGGAGAACTACTCCTACGGCTGGGGCAGCCAGTATCCCGTTCCCAATGACGATGTTTACCTGGACTGGGACCAGAGACACACTGCCAACGGCTCAGCCGGTCTCACAGTTGGAAGAGGTGACAGGCTTCTCGGGCAGGACTGGCTTGAAGGATTCGGATTCAGGATCAATACATCTTATGGAAGTGGTATTCCCTACGACAATGCATCGCACGGATCACACCCTTTCTTCAGAAATCAGAAGCGATATCCCTGGAGAATGAACACCGACCTCAGAGTGGAAAAGAGATTCTGGCTGGGAGAAACCGCTTTCAACTTCTATATGGATGTTTACAACCTCTTCGGAAGAAGGAATGTTGATACGATCTACGATGTGAGCTGGTGGGAAGCAGACCAGGATGGTGATGGACAACCTGACCACATTGCAGGAGGACCTGCGGGGAATCCCAATGCCTATTCGCCTGCCAGACACATTTTCATAGGTGGGGAATTCAGGTGGTAATTCCGGACCAGTCTTTGCTGGAGTTTCGGATCATATCAACAGCTGCCGAGACTGAAGCTATGATTTCATCCGGCGCTGTTGATCTTTTAAGCGCACCACCGGAATTCTTGTCAAGGTAGGTTTTCAGAGCTTTAAGCTCTTCGGTTTTGCCGGATCTTATCATAATGGCAAGTGCATCATGGAGCAGATCTTCATTTTCAAATGGAATCCCTCTGGCATGAGCAATGGCACCCCGGAGATGCTGTCGCACCTGGTCGTCATCATACACCTTCATAAAGAACCTCATAAGAGCTTTCCTGGAACTTGGAAGAGTATGCATGAGTCGCAGCATTGAGGGAATCAGACCCCTGTCAGGTTCTGAAGACCTGGCAAGAATATCCACAGCCACAGAAACAACTTCAGGAGAAGGATCACCGATCATGTTAGAGGCGAATGAAATCGCTTTTTCCTTCTCCACCTTCATCAGTGAAAGAAGGGCAAGTTTCCTGACCCGGTCATCGGAGTCATCACACAGTCTCTCAAGAATGGGAAGAGATCTTGGTGATTCAAGGTCTCCAAGAAGAGCCACAAGATTCCTGAGAATGTACCAGTCCTGGCTGGAGAATCTTCCTGTTTCCCTGTCTCTTACAGAGAGTCCTCCCCGCTCTATCTCATCGATCCGTGAATGGAACATGAGAAGGTACCCGGCACCGAATCTTCTAAGTACCGAGTAGGCTCTGGCTCTGACCTCTCTTTTTCTCTCAAGGAAGAGGTCAACAAGACGCATTCCAAGATTCCTGAACATCACTTCCGCGGTAATTTTCTCTGCTGCGTGATATCTGCTTTCGTCAGAGTCCATGAATGCCTGGAGAATCACATCTGCAGCATCCGGAGTGTCAATTCTTCTGAAAGCCTCTGAAAGACCTCTTCTCAGTGCGCTGGCGTGGGTGGGAGAATTCACCTGAAGCAACCTGCAGCCGGAAACAATTGTTACCAGTTCCGCAGCACTGGCAAGTCTTCCTGAAGAGATGAGTCTCTCGCATATAGAACCCATGAGGATTATCCCGGCAAAGAGAGCATCTGATGACAACTCTCCTGCAAGAAGCAGACCGTGAATGTTGTCTACCACATGCATCACTGTGTGGGTTTTACCTCTTTCAGCCCCGATGCATCCCAGCTGATTAAGCTTGTCCAGCGCATCCAGAACCCTGTCCTGATCTCCGCTTGACAGATCTTCCAGATTTTTGTCTATGATTTTTCTAAGAGCTGTCCATGCAAGGGTTTTCTGCAACTCTCTGCTGACAAGTACCCCTTCTTCCAGAATGGTGGGGTCAAGAGTAGCCACAAAATCAGCAAGCATGGATCTGTATTTCCCGGATCCTGATGCTGCTTCTTCAAGTATCCTGCTCAGGGCTTCTCCCAGTTTCTCATGAGAAATATCTTTGATGGAATCACCCTTTTGAAGTCTGTCTATCAATTCTTTGAAAACCAGATCTTCCAGAGTGCTGTCCAGAGCCCCTGTCACAGTCTGAGCTACAAGCTTGCCATCCTTTGCCACCAGTGCATACCGGAACTCGTCCACAGAAATATTCACAATCCCCCTGGTACGGCACATCTCAATAAGACCGCCCCTGTCACGTATCTGAGCGGGTTTGCGGTTGATCAGTTCAACGAAAGTGAACAGTTCCTCAGGGTTCACACCGGACTGGAAAGAGATGCTGTTAATTCTGCGCTCTGTGAGATGACTCAGGAAATTCTGCACAGTCTTTGTTCTGGATTTTATCTTGACATTGTTCACCATCAGTTCTCCGCCAAGAATGGTGATAGCCACCATACCGGCTTCAGTGTCAACGAAAGAGCCTAAAAGCTCGATGAAACTTGATATCGTTGGACCGATGGTAGGATGGTCTGCAGGGTACATGCTCACTGTTCTCTGGAGAAGACTGAGTCGAGTTACCAGATTCTGAGAAAGCCGGGCAAGAGCCAGAGGTGACAGAGTGGTTACACCGCTTTTCACATAAGCCTTTATGTTCCCCCCGGAAACAAGCCGTTCCCTGCTGTCCAGATCTATGCGGTATTTCCAGCTGAGATCCTTCTCTCTGGTGAAATCAAGTTCCTCCAGAACTTCTTCCATCTTGCTCCAGATCCCCCGGGGCCAGTAACCTGATTCTGTTCTGAGAATCTGTGAGCCAAGTTCCTCTTCCGCACAGATCTGAGTAAGAATGGATGAACCGGAAGCTCTGGCTGAGTCTCTGGAGTCCTGCCAGGCAAGGCAGGAAGCTTCAAGAAGAAGCGAAGCTCCGGCGAAGAAGTTGGATTTCTGGTCTGCCTTGAGCGCGTCAACAGTGTTCCAGAGCTTTACAAGCTCTTCTGATAATGGAGAAGTCTCCACCAGAAGCTGCTCATAGTTCATTCTGATAAGCTTGTCTGCAAAACTTCTAGCATTGATAATGGTATAGAAGGTAAGGCAGCATGCCGGTGAAGAAATTGCATTACGGTCTATCTCCACAAGCATACTGACGGCATCATGCCCCTCGGGCAATCTTCCGAGAAGCTCTTCAACTCGAGTATTGGAATCAGGAGCTGAAGAAACAGCAGATATCAGCCCCTTTATTGCAGCGTCCATGGACCCCTCCCTGAACCAGCGACTGAAACAATGTATACTACTTCTCCCGATACTTGACAATTCCAGTGTGTTTATAAACATTAGAGCGTCTGCGGGAGCGGAAGGGAGCTGGTGTTCCTCTCGGACTTCAAATCCGACGTCGGGTGCTAGAACCACCCTGGGTGGGTTCGATTCCCACACGTTCCCGCCAGTTTTTTGCTGTGCAAAAAACTGGCGGGGATGATGCTGACGCCTCATTACCCGCTCCCTGT
>CAYLRO010000054.1:0-14495 GCA_964386635.1 uncultured bacterium
TGAGAGCTACTGCGGCATTGACTGCTCCGGATGTCCGGTGGGTATTGCAACAGAGACCGGTGACGAGGACTACTTCAGGAAGATGGCCGAACAGTGGGGAACCCTGCCATTGAACCTGAAGTGTACCGGCTGCAAAACAGAGATGATATCAGCATCCTGTGTCAGCTGTTCAAAACGGAACTGCGCCATGAAGAAGCAGCTTGATTCATGCAGTTTGTGCCCTGAGTACCCCTGCAGTTACTTCAGAAGGCGTGCACCGGAAATTACCTGATAAGAGTCACCAGTTCAGAAACAACACTCTGTTCCTGCACAAGCCGCAGAATGTAAACTCCTGAAGCAAGAGCGGATGTGTTCAGGGTAATGTTCTGCTGATTGGCCAGCTCTCCCTGGAATGGGGTTGCAACAAGCCTGCCGCTCATATCATACATGTTGAGCTGTGCAGTTCCCGAGCCGCCTGTCAGTGTGAATTCAGTTGATCCTGCATAGAGAGGATTGCTGCAGAGAATTCCAAGGCTTCCAGGTTCAGGATTTTCTTCCTCTTCCTGCTCAGGTTCCTGGTCGCTGTTTGGAGCACCTGGAGTGGGATATGCCTGCAGCGCCCAGTAGTCTTCAAGATCAGTCCACCTGCCCCAGGAAACATCATCATCAATATCAGGGTAGCTGATCCAGTCTACTATCACAGAGCCCTGCATGAGGTATACTTCTTCTCCGTCACCGTCCAGCTTGAATGGTGTATGCAGCGCTCCCTGCTCTGTATCGTTGTCTGCCCAGATTATCATGTATTCGCCCGGTTCTATTACCGTGTCCGGGAAGGAATACTGGCCGGGAAAAGCCATGTCGTCAGTAAGGGAGAAACCGGAAAGGGATATATCAGACGCTCCGGTATTCACAATCTCGATCCAGTCGTCATACTCTCCTTCACCGTCAGCGATGGTGCTGTCGTTGCCTGCCATCATCTCATTCAGAATAAGATCTTCAACCGGCTCCCAGGTCCCGAAAACTGAAGTAAGGTAATCGTATCTGTTTTCAACAAATGTGCCCAGTGCCGGAGCATATCTCTGTGGCCCTATCTCCACTTCCTGATACATGGCGTTTTCAAATTCATCTGATGTGAACAGCTGTCGAGGATACTCTTCCATGTAGACCCAGTCCCGTATCAGATCCCTCATCTCCTCCATGCGGGGGATCAGCACATCCGGATGAGCATCAGTTGCAAGAAGGCGAATGAAATGACCCTCATATACATTTCTGTACTCCTCAACACTCCACAGCGCATCCGCAAGGGACCTTGTCTCTCCAGAGGACGGGTTGGTCCAGTACTCATCAAGGTTCTCAAGAGATGAAGTAGTGTAATCCCAGGAGTTGAATATTCCCCAGGACTCGTTCATGTCCCATTCACCGAATACGAACCTGCCGTCTCTGTCAGCGTGATACAGGTAGTAGTTAACGCATCTTCCAGAGTAACTGTCCAGGTTCACAATAAGGTTATCCACAGCCAGCAGGAGAAGACCGGTATTCACATCCATCACCGATGAAAGCGTGTCAGGCATCTGATCAACTGGTGTGTTGTTCAGATAGTAGCAGAGCTCCACGAGAGAAGACCAGTCATTAGCGGATTCATTTGTTTTCAGTTCGTAATCACCGTAGTAGGAGGATTCATCCCATCCCAGGAATTCCAGTGAGCCGTAGTCATCACCCTTCCAGAGGTTACCGTCTTCACCGGAGCCGAACCTGCCCTCTATGAATTCACTGTCATACTGCTCCACAAGGGTGTAGAGACCCCAGTAGGTATCATTGATGTATAAAGCAGCGAAGGATGCCCTGGGGCAGGGGATCCCTGCAGCAGAAGCTATCTCATATGCTGCAGCTTCCCGAATGAACGAAGGATCATTGAAGTTGCTGTTCAGGTTAATCTTGTAAATACCTGAGATGTTCTGATCATCAACAAACACGTTGAAATCTATCTTGAATGAATTCTTCATGGTGGGATTTCCGCTGTAACTGGATCCGCCTTTGAACCGTACACCTACTGATGAGAAAGAGTATTCATCCCAGTCGAATCCGGCGGAGAGATACTCTTCATCTTCGAAATTGTCTTCAAGGATATCCCAGTAATCCGGATCATCAAAGGTAAGACGTATTTCCTGCACTTCACCATCAGCGAACAACGGGTGGTCCGAAGGAACAAGAGCTCCCAGGGCAACTCCCTGCATCACAATAAATAGAATTACAACAATCCCTGCAGCTGATCTCATTCCTTAATCCTCCCAGAAAAAGACGTTTCCATATTACAGGCTGAACATCATCTGTGAATGTCTTCGGCAAGTTGCAGATGTGTAACAGATTGTTTCACTCACTTTCCAGGGGAATGAATGCCTTAAACCCGAAGGGAATACGAGGAAAAGAAGTGCTCACACTGAGGCGAATCCTTTAAATCGAAAGAAACATGAGCAGACCCACGGTCAGGTTCGGGTCACCTGACCTGAGCTCTTCATGCAGCTTATGGTAATATCTGATTCAGAAGGTGGACTAATTGCCAGGCTGGAGCAGCACTGCAGGTGAGCTATTCATGATATCTCCAGCATGAATAACCTGTGGAAAGAACCTCGCCATCTGCTCTTCTAACAACATTGTGAATAAGCCTGTTCTCGCCTGCAATACCCGCTTGAACCAGTATCTGATCTCCCAGTTCGGCTTCTCTAACAAATGTTCCGTTGATGGTGTCCAGTACTTTTCCGTGAAAGAATGCCTCAGGTACTGTTTCCAGTATCCATTCGAGATACCGTACATTATGAACATGGTTATTACTGTCTATGTCGTGTCTTCTCACATCAAACATCTCTGTTGTGTAGTGTTTAGGAAGTGGCAATGCCTTTTTTATGAAAATGGTTTCCATGGTTCGTTTACCATTTGCAGGCCACCTGGTTTTATACAACTGGGGAACAGCTATGGGCCTTCGTCTTTTTATATCGAGATACACCCACTGCGTGGAGGCTTTTACAAGTGAATTTCCATTGCAGTCTTCAATAACGAATTCGCGAATCCCGCGAATTCTCTGCCACTCCGATATCCATGTTTTAATTCTTATGGCATCTCTGTAGCGGGGATAGTGATAAAATTCCAGGACACCTGCGTGCAGAACCCATCCGAACCCATGTTCCAGAAGAGTGAATACATCATGATCAATGGCGAAGCAATGCTCAACCGCGGCTTCCTCCAGCAGACCCATCAGGGCTATGTTGCGGGTTCTTCCAAATGGGTCAACCTGATTGTAACTGATTCTGCTGTTAACTGTAAATGTGTTTGTTTTCATTGCTGGAATATACTCTATTATTATGTCTGGTTCGATCCCTCAAAGAGTATTCTTTTCAGTAAACGGGAAATCCGTAATAGAAACAGAGAAAAGGGCTCCCCTGCGGGAGCCCTTTTTGTTTTCAGTCAGAGGATTCCTATTTAATTACAGTTACCAGTTCAGAGACAACACTCTGTTCCTGTGCAAGCCGCAGGATGTAAACTCCCGAGGCCAGAGGGGAGGTGTCCAGAGTAACACTCTGTGTGCTGGCAAGCTCACCCTGGAAAGGTGTTGCTACAAGTCGGCCGCTCATGTCGTATACACTGAGCTGGGCAGAACCTGAGCCTCCTGTGAGTGTGAATTCAACAGAGGCTGAGCGAATAGGGTTGCAGCAGAAAATTCCAAGGCTGGTTGACTCAACGTCTTCCTCTGCACCCTGTGGCTCTTCGTCAGTATTGGGTGCACCTGGAGTGGGATAAGCCTGGAATGCCCAGAAGTCTTCAAGGTCAGGCCATCTTCCCCAGGAAACATCATCATCGATGTCCGGGTAGCTGATCCAGTCCACAATAACAGAGCCCTGCATCAGGTAAATCTCTTCTCCATCGCCATCCAGCTTGAAGCCTGCATGCAGCGGTCCCTGATCGGTATCCTTGTCAGCCCAGATAACCCAGTATTCTCCAGGTTGTATCACTGTGTCCGGGAAGGCGTACAGTTCCGGGAAAGCCATGTCGTCTGTGAGGTAGTAGCCGGAGAGTGAAATGGCTGAATTTCCTGTATTGGTTATCTCCAGCCAGTCATCATACTCGCCGTAGTTATCAGCAATGGTTGTGTCGTTACCGGCCATGAGTTCATTAAGGATCAGGTCTTCAACAGGATCCCATGTACCAAGCTGTCCTGAAAGGTAGCTGTATCTGTTCTCAACGAATGTGCCCAGAGCAGGGGCATATCTGCCTGGTGCTATTTCCACATTGGTGTCCATTGCCTGCTCAAACTGGCTTGAAGTGAACAGCCTTCTGGGAGAGGACTCCATATAAACATAGTCGCGAATAAGGTCCCTGTATTCCTCCATGCGGGGAATCAGTACATCCGGGTGGGCGGTTGTGGCAAGAATTCGAAGGAAGTGACCCTCATACACATTCCGATACTCATCGATACTCCAGAGCGCATCTGCCAGCCCTCTCTCCTCGCCGCCTGAAGGATTCGTCCAGTAATAGTCCAGCTGCTGGAGGTTTGTTATGGAGTAATTCCATGAGTTGTAAACACCCCAGGATTCATTCATGTCCCATTCACCGAAAACGAATCTGTCATCCCTGTCAGCATGGTAGAGATAGTAGTTAACGCATCTGCCTGTGTAGCTGTCCAGATTCACCACAAGGTTGTCCACAGCCATGAGGAGCAGACCTGTGTTAACATCCATCACCGATGAAAGGGTGTCCGGGATCTGGGATACCTCTGTGTTGTTAAGGTAGTAGCAGAGCTCCACAAGAGATGTCCAGTCGTTGGCAGTTTCATTGGTCTTCAGCTCATAGTTTGCGTAGTAATCAGTCTGATCCCAACCGAGGAACTCCAGTGATCCGTAATCATCACCCTTCCACAGGTTGCCGTCTTCACCATTTCCGAATCTTTCGTCGATGAAGTGCTTGTCAAACTGCTCTACAAGAGTGTAAAGGCCCCAGTAGGTGTCGTTGATGTACAGGGCGCAGAAAGATGTTCTGGGGCTGGGGATTCCTGCTTCCCGGGCTATTTCGTAAGCTGCAGCCTCCCTGACGAAGGAAGGATCGTTGAAGTTGCAGTTCAGATTGATCTTGTAAACACCCTCAACATTCTGATCATCAACGAACACATCAAAATCTATCTTGAAGGATTTCTTCATAGTGGGGTTGGCAGTGTAGCTGGACCCGCCTTTGAACCGTACTCCAACCGATGCGAACTGATACTCTTCCCACTCAAATTCAGCGGTGAGATAAGTCTCCGACGAGTAGTTGGATTCCATTGTGCTCCAGAAATCCGGATCATCAAAGGTAAGATGTATTTCCTGCACTTCTCCTTCGGTGAAAAATGGATGATCAGCAGGTTCAAGTGCTCCCAGTGCAACACCCGGTACAAGCACCAGGAAAACCACCACGGTCTCAAAAAACAGCTTCATTCAGAATCCTCCCATTGTTGTTAGAACTGCAAACCCTACAATCAGGATTGAAAATAAGCGGGAAGTTACAGGAGTGTAACAGATTGTTTCAGGTAACCGGTAAAGAATCCGGGAGCCTGCCTGGTCAAACCCTGACATGTCTGCACCAGAAGGCAACTGGCCAGCCCATATCAGATGCTCTGGCGGCGTACCTTATGCAGGAAGAAACTACCTGAGCACTGTAAGAAGAGATTCTGCAGAGTATTCACTGGTGGTCATCCGGAAGATATAGATGCCTGAAGGAACGTCACACAGTTCTACCTGCAGGGTTACTGCACCGGCAGGCAGGTCAGTCAGTTCCCGGGAGTGAACAATCCTTCCTGACAGGTCCAGCAGGATTACTCCGGCGTTACCTGGCTCAGGGAGAGTTGCCTGAAGCTTCACGGATCCTCTGCAGGGGTTGGGAAAAACGCTGCAGGTCAGTTCAGTTTCAACAGGGTCACCAAAAATGCCAACTGTATTATGACAGAGATACCTTACACAATTAGTATCCTGACTGTATGCGATTGCCGGGTCTCCAAAGCTGTCAATAATGATCGAGGGGTAAGAGCCGGATGACAGGTCTTCAATGCTCCACCCGGTGCCGTCATTATGCAGGTAAACTATTGTGGAAGTGCTTCCGGTAACGGCATTGCAGGCAACGTGGGGGTTATCGTCCGTATCAAGTACCAGGGTTGCAGATGTGAGAGCGTTGAACCTTCCGGAATCCAGCACCTCCCAGCTCCACTGGTTGTCGTGGAAGGAATAGTAGTACAGATCATCATCCCTGCGGCAGGCAATGTGAGGGTTGCCGGAGCTGTCAAACTGCAGAGAAATTCCTTCACTTTGAAAGCTGCAGCTTGAATCTATTTCTGTTATGTCCCACTGGCTGCCGTTCCATGCAGCGTAACCCAGCCAGTTAAACCTGGCAACAGCAATCTGCGGCTGGTTCTGGGAATTGAATGCAAGAGACACCACAGAGCCTCCAATGTTGTTGCAAACTGTCTCAGCATTCCACTGGCTGCCGTCCCAGCTTATGTATTTCACATCAGAGTCGCCGTAGTAGGCAATTGCAGGCAGTTCTCCACTGGTGAGAGCCAGGCTTGTGTTGCCGTGGCAGGCAGAGTCAAGCACCTGCAGATCGTAACCATTGTGGTATGCAAGCTGCTCATTGTGATTGCAGCTCAGGTGAAAGCAAGAAGGGGAGTTGACAGCAACAGAAGTGTACAAATAGGTGGGATCGTAGTTCATTTCCCAGTTGTACCACCCGC
The DNA here is from genome assembly GCA_964386635.1 of uncultured bacterium. GTDB lineage: Bacteria > Fermentibacterota > Fermentibacteria > Fermentibacterales > JCC-6 > Sabulitectum. The sequence goes on from CAYLRO010000054.1 coordinate 6,728, forward strand.
AGTAGGTGCTGTAATCGCAGTACAGCCAGTATGTGCCGTGTGAAATGTACAGATTCCCTGTGTTATCCATTGCCAGGTCTGTATACCCTGCATCAGAAGTGTTTACAAGCTGATCGTGCCAGGAACCCATGACGGAGCATGCAAGGAAAAAAAGTAATGGAAAGTATTTCATGAACACCCCTCCAGTGTAAAACAAAAGCCGAACATGAAAATAGTTTTGTTTAATTATCAGGTCAATTCACCGGCTATAACAGAGGAAAACTAAGTGTGTGTTTTCTGTTCATATGAACCATATTCAGCTGAAGAATTCAAAACGGCAGAATCTCTCATGGAGGGCGGAATGAAAAAGGCAGTTTTCATATTTACACTGATGGTGCCCGTTCAGCTGGCTTTCGGCAACGGTGGTCCAATAGAAACGTCTCCAGTTTTCGGAGCCGGTGAGGGAGGACCTGATCTTTATGTGCACAGGGATGTTGTACTGGTCTCAGAGGAGCTGGTGTTCACTCCGGGAATCAGCTTTGTAGAAGTTGATGTCAGTTATGTTCTTTACAACAGCGGTGAGAATCTGGAAACAGGTTACTGCTTTCCCGTTACTGCTCTTAACACACCTGATGAAAACTCCTACACTGAGAACTTCAACCCTGAGTACGATGTACAGAATTTCACAATCACCCTGAACGGTGTGGAACTTCCTGTTGAATTGTTTCTTTCAGGGGAGAGGGAATCAGTGGCAATTCCTTACGGATACAGCGCGGAGGTATCAACACATCTCTATACAACGGATCTTGAAATCGCGTCCGGTGACACAGCAGTGGTTCAGGTGAGTTATTCTCTGAGAGCAACCTATGAGGATTTTCAAACAACAAAAAACTTTTTTCCATCATATGAGGACCGGATGTTCACCTATGATCTTGCTCCCGCTTCCTGGTGGGGAGACGGAGCCGCAGGTTCCTTCTTCATGGTGATTGACGCAGGTCCTCTTCACACAGTTGGCGGCACCATGCTGGAAGTCCCTGATGGAGGTGAATGGGTTCAGGATGACATCTATGAGATCAGGGCAGGCAGTTATCAGCTGGAGTCTGCTTCCCCGATGTACTTCTCCTATGAATCCAGATTGGCCTCAGCTGGAGATTATCTGGAGGAATACACAATATCGCCTGAGAATTACACCGTTACCACTTCGTCCAGTCTTGGCTCTGAATACAGTACAGCCAATCTTACAGATGGTGACCTGTCAACAGCCTGGAGCGAAGGAGCTGATGGAACCGGTGATCAGTGGATTCTCATTGAATTTGATCGGAGCGTAAGTATTTCCTGGGTGGGAATAGCACCCGGGTATATGAAAAGCGAATACACCTACTACGCAAACGCCAGGCCGCAGGGTATTGATGTGGAGATCACTTACCAGGAGAGAACATACCCTGAAACCTGGGATTCTGATGTTGCAGAAATCTCATGGGAGACAATCCAGGAGGGCTTCACAGTGGATATTTACAGAGAGGTGTTCAACCGCGGTGAGTGGTATCCGGTGAAGAGCCTGAAAATCATTTTCCGCGAGAACATTCCCGGTGAGGAATTTGAAGACCTGTGCGTTTCCGAGATAATAGTTGCAGGCTGGAATTCACTGGAATGATCTCAGCCATTGCTGCAGTTCCGGGAATACATCTTATCAATCAAGTGGCCCGGCAGGGGGAATAATCCTCTTTCACAACTCCCTGCACCATCTCAGTTGAGGGTTGTGAACAATGCAGCCTGATCTTTCCTTTTAAAGCTGCTCACTGGAATCTCCATGAGCTTCTCGGCACACCGTTCATAATGGCACAGGGAGCAACGCCGGGAGGTGTGATTCAAGGCCGGGGACTGACTGTGCTGGTCTGGCGGTCTACGGCAGGAGGCGAATGGGAGATACAGCCGCAGTACCTGAAGCCGGAGACATTCTCCACTTCAGAAGTCAGGTCTCCATCTTCCTGGAGGATAGAGGTATACAAGGGATCCTGGATGTGAATTACATGATTATTCAGAGCTGGTTTGACGGTATTCATATCTGCCGGATCCAGGATAACGGATTCACGGAATATTCCCTGAGACTCTACCGCTGGAAGGAGCCTGAAGCATACTAATGAAGCACAATACCCGGGAGCTTGATGCACAGGCCTTAAGAGTTAATAATAGTAATGCATCTGCTTGAATAAAAGAAGAATAACTTTTACCAGAGAAGTACAGATAGACTGATCAGCCGCAACAGCACATCCGGCTAACCGGAGCATGAATCAAGGGAGAATGAGGCAAATGGTGAAACACCGGCAATTCCTTTTCTGTGTTGTAAAAAGTCTGATGCTGTTTTCTTTCCTTTTCATTGCTCTTTCCTGCGGTCAGAGGAAACGCACACCAGATGTGAGCTCCTCCCAGTCCAGCCGAATGATCCATTTCCTTGTGCCCTGCGACTCAATAGGAGTTGAAGATGGAGACAGCACAATGATGTTCGGCAGGATCGGTGGTTGTGCCTACACTTCTGACAACAGAATTGCTGTGCTGGACAGAACCCTTGGAGGAGTGAGATTCTACAGTGAAGCAGGTGAATATCTCTCTTCTTTCATTCCTGCAGGCAACGGTCCCGGGGAATTTCTGTCAGTGGACCGTATGTCTCTTGATGCTCTGGGCAATCTGTGCCTGGCAAGCGTTGCCGACAAGAAAATATGTATTTATGACAGTGATCTCAATCTTGTCAGAGAGCTTGTATTCACTTCACATGACAGGGGAGGCGCTTCCGGAATCAGCCTCTCAACTGATACAGCCCTTGTAATGAGCATGATGATTGTTACAGGCAGTGATTCAATTACCACAGAGGTAGCTCTCTTCACCGATTCCATTCAACCTGATCTGATCTACAGACGGCGCACTGCGCCGCTTTCTGCCGGGCTGGATGCACGAAGCATGACAAGAATGGATTTCGCCGTGGCTTCAAACGGCAGGGTGTATATCTCCGATTACTCAAATGAAGAGTACGAGATTACCTGCTATTCAAAGGAAGGAGACAGCCTCTTCACCTTCGGTATCCACAGATATGAACCTGTACTCAGAAGCGACTCACTCCTTGCTGAAATGAGAGAAGAAGCTCTCGATCTTTACATGGCCTACTACGGCACTGAAGAGGGATTCGACTACCAGCCTGAGCTCTACTGGCACCCTGTTACATCCATTCAGATAGACAGCAAAGACAGGCTCTGGGTCACAGGAGAGCGTTACATAGACAGAGCACAGATATTCAATGCCAAGGGCAATCTCCTCTTCAACGCCCGTCTGTTAGCACCTGAGTGGCAGAACTGCGAAGCCTGGAACATCAGAGCATCTCCAAATGGAGTTCTTGCAGACCCCGGTAACCCGGAGATGTACCCTGTGGTCTACATGCTCAGGGAAGAGACTTAGGCATACAAAGCAGCACATGGAACGGTAATCTGCATCACTTTCAGATGATGTATCGCAGCAGGCTGTTCACAGCGTTAAGAAATCTTCCGAAAAATGAGGCATTCCCTGTCAGATGTAAATTTCCATATTGGAAGTGTTGCTGATGTTTCATCATAAGTCAAAGAAAAACAGGAGATGAGTGGAGCCAGCCTTTCAATGCCGGTTCAGAGGTGAACACCCAGGGTCACGATTCTCCGAGATGGATATCCGATTCAGATCAGCAAATTGTAGTCATTTCCTCAGGCCCCGGTAGATACGGGTCTGTAGATCTCTACTCTCTAACCGTAAGCGGCGATACCCTGGCCGCAAGAACCAATATGGGATCTGTGGTAGATACACTGTATACGGAACCGGCCCCTGATTTTATGAACAACAGCGGAATGATGGCAGGAACTATCTACTACGGTTCTGGAAGATCCGGAGGCTTCGGAGGAATGGACATCCGGTACAGTGAGAGCGCACAAGCTCTGGAGCCCTTGAGCTGGGCAGGAGTTAAAGCAAGCTTTGCTCTTCCAGCAACCATTGGTGAAGCAAAGGCAGAATGCAGATAAACAGCAATTGCCCTTTACAGTAAATTCTCCAGCATCTCGGAAGTATCGGAGCAGTACTCAAGAACACTGTCCGGACATCTTTCCAACTCCACCCTTACATGTAATTTCAACACGGAAGTAACAGACAACCAGTTCCAGTACGAGGATATCAGCGGAGAAGACAGCTGGGAATTCGGCCTGAACATGACTGGTACCTTCGACCCACCGGACCACGTAACATGAGAGCTCACCTCCTGGGTGGTATGCACAGAGGGCGGCAGTACTGAAACCGACACCCTGGAAACCTCCTGGAGTGTTACGCCTGAGTAGTGGTGCAAACATTACCGCTTAGGTCAAAAACTGGAAAGAATTGTTACCAGTTGCCACCCTGAAGGGCAAACCCGCTGAAAGCGAAATGAGCAGGACAAAACGAATGTCCCCTGGAGAGTTTCCTGAGCAGGTATCGGGCCCGAAGCCATTCTCGCACAAGCTCCCTTCACCAGCAGGAAGGACACGTTTCACCTTCAGTTGAAGATAATGGCACTGCACCCCGGGTTTTTTCCATGAATCCCAATTCAACAGAGAACCTTCCAGCTAAATAAGGAAGGAACTTGTTTACGGCCCTTGCATTCAAAATGATTACTCTTAATGTTCAGTAAGATGGCAATTTGAGATCCGGAGAGCTAATGAAAGGAGCATGAAATGAACGAAAGAACCCTGAATGCGATCAAGGAAGCGATACTGCTGGAAAAACGTGGCCAGGTTCTCTACAGAAGCGTTGCGGAAAAAACAGAAAGCGCAACCGTTCGCGACATATTCATTAAAATGGCCGAGGAGGAGGAAAAGCACGAGCAAACCCTCGCAGTGCATTACTCTTCACTTGTCAGCAGCGGTAAACTGGCTGCCATCGGCAAGCTTGGCCAGGTTGATGATCACACAAAAGAAATGATTACAGATAAAGTCAGGAAAGAGATAAAGGCAGCAGGGTATGAGGCCGCAGCAATAGCTGCTGCAATAGCCCTTGAGAAGGAAGCCGAAAGGTTCTATCTGGAAAAGCGCGACAACGCGGAATCCACTGTTGAGAGGGAGCTCTTCGACTGGCTGGCAACATGGGAACATGGTCATCTGGAACTTCTGGCTTCCATGGACAGGGCACTGATGGAGGATATCTGGTTCCAGAACAGCTTCTGGCCGGAGATCTGAAAGCTTTTCGCACCTTGCCCCGGCAAATCCGCAAAGTGCTGCTTCACCGCTATAATGAAAAGGCACATTGAGGAGATGACAGTCGAGGGTCTCAGAAAAAAATTTCGCTGCAGCATCTCTTCGCAAACAAACCTACCATAAAGAAGAAGCGCTCTGCCTGACTTGTCTCAGTATTTCAACCCTGTTTGCAAGAGCAGTTGCCTTAAGCTGCTTATCAAGGGCAAGTATATCAATCTGGTCCCGGTTCAGAAGTTTCATAGCCCTTTATCCACTGTCCGTTCACAGGCGTTTCAGCGGTTTTGCTTCAGAAAACAAACATGTTATATAACATATGTGAAAGGAGGGGAAAATGCCCCAGTTGTCAATCTATCTCGATGAAGAGACCGCAACGCTTCTTGAAAGGGCCGTTTCACTCAGTGGAACCAGCGTCTCGAAGTGGGTGAGGAAGCAGATTCAGAGGTCACTGCGGGAAGACTGGCCGGAAGGTTACTTCCAGCTCTTCGGTTCGGTGGACGATGCCTCCTTCTCCGAGCCGGAAGAGCCTTATCAGGTAAACGCATCACCGCGGGCTGAGTTCTGATGTGGTTCCTCGACACGAACATATGTATCTATTTCCTCAAGGGTGAATACCCGGGCATAACGGAACACCTTTGCAGGAAGCATCCTTCAGACATTAAGATTCCGGCCATTGTTGAAGCTGAGCTGAGATTCGGCGTTGAGAAAAGCATGCGGAAAAGTATGAATCAGAGGAAATTGAGCCAGTTCCTTTCTCCTTATCAGATCATACCATTCGACTCGAAGGCATCCTTATCGTATGCAGCTCTGCGGCTTCAGCTCCAGACAGGAGGCACTCCCATCGGAGCGAACGATATGCTTATCGCGGCAACTGTTCTGTCCAGGGATGGTATACTTGTTACCGCGAATGCCAAGGAGTTCAGCAGAGTGAGGGGTCTTAAGCTTGAAAACTGGGCTACAGGCGAATCAACGGCCTGAATACCGATCCTCCACGGGAATGATATGGCACGCACCATAAGAACAGCCGGTTACCAGGGCACACGAATTGAAGAGTTCATGGGAAAGCTGAAAAGCACAGGAATCAGCATCCTCGTTGATGTTCGCAGGAACCCCATGAGCCGGAAGAAGGGTTTCAGCGGAACTGCCCTGAAGGCCGCTCTGGAAGAAACGGGTATCGGGTACATCCACATACCGGAACTGGGCATTGAATCGAAACTGAGAAGGAACCTCAGGTGCAGGGAAGACTACCTGGAACTCCTTCACTGGTACCGCACTGAATCCCTGCCCCAAAGGCAGGAAGAGCTGAAGGCAATTGCAGATCTGGTTGAAACGGGCAGCAGTGTGGTTCTGCTGTGCTTCGAGGCAAACCCGGAAATCTGCCACAGAAGAATTGTTGCTGAGGAAATCGCCTGTATCACAAGGGTCGCAATTAAGCATTTCTGATTAATCAACTTCCGGGGGGGTTGGGAAAACCTAACCTCTGGAGTAGTTCTCTGGTCATCTTGAAGCTGCTTTCCGAATACATCGATTCACTCATAGGCGATGGAGTCTACAGCTTTTCAACATCTCAGGCATTGCAATCGATTGACAGCAGCCCCGACCCGTCCATTGAAGCCTGGAAGAAAAAGCTCCCTGGACTTCCGCTTCGCAGGTAAAGATCTCGTCTGCATGCAATAGACCACCTCATTGAGAAGACACAAAGACAGCAATGACAGAAGAGGCTATTGCTTTTCCCAAAAAGGGAAACATATTTCCCGATATGGGAACACAAGAACGAACCGATGAAGCAGACGCCCTGTTCGGCAAGGTGAGGAAGAGCCTTCTTTCACTGCTGCTCCTTAACCCTGACCGCTCGTACTTCTTCAGGGAAATACGCGACCTTCTGCAGAAAGGTTCCGGTGCCGTGCACAGGGAACTCGCGAATCTTGTGGATGCTGGGCTTGTTACCCTTACCAAACAGGCAAACCAGACCAGGTATCAGGCAAACAAAGATTCACCGGTATATGAAGAGCTGCATGGTTTTCTGAAGAAGACTTCGGGAGTACCCAGCCAGTTTATAAAAGCACTAAAGGAAAAACAGAAAGAAATAGAACTCGCCTTCATCTACGGCAGCTATGCATCGGGTGAGATGCGGTCGAACAGTGATATCGACCTGATGGTAATAGGAAAGATCAGCTTCCAGGGTCTCGTCGAAGCACTCCTTGAGGTACAGGAAAAGTCAGGTAGAGAGGTAAACCCAAACCTCTACACGCTGGAATCGTTCAGGGAAAAGCAGGATACCGGCTTCATCCAGAATGTAATGGAATCGCCAAGACTGTACCTGATCGGGGGTGATGATGAGCTTGAAGAAGCTGTTCAATAACGGGTTCCTCAGGAAGGCTAAACCGACCCGCAGGGACATAGACGGCAAGTTCGGGGTTGCCCGAAGGAACCTGAAGGATGCAGCAATTGAACTAGTTAGACCATATGTTGATGCTGCAGGGATTCTGCTGTTAACCTAACCTCAGGCTGATCATGTAAGAATTTACAAATTATGCATAGATGACATATTGTGA
>CAYLRO010000055.1:0-13966 GCA_964386635.1 uncultured bacterium
CCATTTGTAGCCAGAGGCTACAAATGGTGCCGGAAGAGGGACTTGAACCCTCACGCCCTTGTGGGGCAGCGGATTTTAAGTCCGCTGTGTCTGCCATTCCACCATTCCGGCACAAGCAAATGTGTTAACGCACCGAATATACTAATTAGCAGAGAATCCAGTAATTCTTGATCCGGAAGATATTCCGAAAGTAAATCCACAGTTCCACTCACCGTTGTCATACCTGTTCACTGAGGCACCTGCAACGACTCCATGCAACCGGGTTTGAACTTCTCCCAGTAAAGATCCTCCCTCGGTGTGAGAGAGGGAAAAGAGGAAAAAGTCATCAGGGATAACCAGCAGAAGAAATCCCCAGTCAGGAAGACTGATGCAAACTTCAGCAGGGCCATACTGAACTTTTGCTCTTCCGAAGATGTCCTCTTCATCATAACCTGCTGTGAATTCAGCCAGTGGTGTGCTCACAGAGGCGTTTGCCCTGCGTCTGAAGGTGCTGTCAAGAACTGCTCCTCCACTCTGCAGCCGCAGTGGTCCGAATTCGAGATCCGAGGAGATCCAGAATCTGGATATCTCTCTGTCCTGACACCATGCCGGACCAACCGACATGTTCTCTGTCAGGTCCAGCTGCAAACCTCCTGCGAAAGCGGTTTCTCCCCCGGCGAGAAGAACATGCTGTGATGAATATTCTGCAAAAAACGATGGATCTTCACTAAGGGCATCTCTTGCTTCCACTGAAACACCTTTGAACGAGATCCCGGGGTTAAACCCGTTTTGAAACTCGCATACAGTTACCTGTATACCCTTTACCTGAAAGAATCCTGCATAGCCCGAGCTGTTCACATAGGAGCCGATAGAGGGGTGCAGGCCTGCTGTAGCTCCTGAGGAAAGTGCTCTGAAACACTTTGAGGTGCCGCTGTGAAAAGTTACCTCTGAGAATGTACCGCTGTCACTGAAAGGCAGGCCGGGTACTGAAGACCATTCTGCCATGGGCACAATACCGTTCATCAGTTTGAATTCTGTCTTAAGACCGCAGGAAAGAGGTTCTGTGACAGGAGTAAGTGAAAGCAGAGCAAATAGAAGAGTGGCGATCATTCAAGAGCTTTCAGTATCTGTACAGCTTTTTTTCTGCCGATTCCGGGAACTGAGGCGATGTCTTTCTCTGAAGCTGCTCTTATGCGTGTCACACTTCCGAACCGGCTGAGAAGTGCTGCTTTAAGGGCAGGGCCAATGCCCGGGATGTCATCAAGTGCTGAATGAAAATGGCTCTTCGCCCTGCGCTTTCTGTGAAATGTGATGACAAACCGGTGAGCTTCATCTCTCATGGCACGCAAAAGGAGAATGGGAGGAGAATCGGAAGGGAGTTTAATCTCACGCTCCTCAGGTGCAGTGAGGAGGATTTCCTCCTTCTTGGCAATTGAAATGAATCTCGTCCGGGGCATCAGAGAGCCTCCTGCTGCCCAGGCGGATCTGAGCTGAGTTATTCCACCGTCTATCAGAATTACATCCGGGTGTTCATCCTCAAGATGGGAAGCGAATCTGGAAACCGCATTTCCTATCATGGCAGGATCATTCTGCGCTATCTCCCCGGGCATGGTGAACCTTCTGTAACCGTTCTTGTCCGGCTTCCCTTTTCTGAAGCTTACAAGTGCCGCGACAGATGCATGGCCCTGTATTGTTGAGGCATCAAGACACACCATCCATTCAGGTGGTACTTTCAGAGACAGGATGTCTGCAATTGCCTCAAGAGAGGCTTCTATCCTTTCTCCTCTTCCTGCGGGATGCTTCCACTCCAGTTTCGCCAGGAAGTGCTTAAGATCCCTTTCAGCAACCTCTACAAGAGACCGGAGGTCTCCCCTTTCCGGAACCAGAACATCAACCGCTCCCTGCTTTATCTCCCTGAGCCAGCCTTCAAGAACATCTATGTCCTCAGGCTCACATCCCAGCAGTATCTGCCTGGGTATGTCTCCAGTTTCACTGTAATAGGATCTGAGCATCACAGCTGTTCTTTCCTCTCTGGAAGCGAGCTTCCACCTGGAGCTGAAAGGAAGCCTCAGGCTGCCCATGAACCTGCCCCCTCTTACCTGAATGATTATTCCCCAGTTCTCCGAGACTGCCATTATGTCTCTGGGAATCCTGTCCCTGAGGGATTCCGGTGCAGGCCAGCCGAAGGAATCAAGCCTTTTCAGCAGATCTCTCAGTGTAGCTGCCCGTTCATACTCCAGCTCCTTTGATGCAAGCTGCATCCTCTCAAGTATCTCTTTTCTGGCTTGCTCCCAGTGACCTCTGAGAATGTAGAGTATTCTGTCCACACGCTTCCGGTACTCCACCTGCTGCTCTTTGGAGCATGGCGAGGGGCACCTGTCAAGCTGTCCCATGAGGCAGGGTCTCTGTCTGGTTTTAAGTGAAGCTGTTCTGCACCGCCTGAGGGGATATAGCTCCTGGATGAATGCCACAAGGGATTTAAGGTTGCCTGCATCGGGATATGGACCGAATCTGGGAATGCTTCTTGATCGGTCAGGATTCCTTGTAATTACAAGTCGCGGATACTCCTCGTCAGTGGTCATTTCCAGCCATGGATACCTGCTGGAGCTTCTCAGATCCACATTCAGAGGGGGTTTCAGCATCCTGATAAGCTCTGCCTCAAGCACAAGAGCCTCAAGTTCATTCCTTGTCACCGTCCATTCTACAGTGACGGCTCTTTCAAGAAGTGATCGGTGTCTGAGATCCCCAGGATTCGAGAGATGCCCCCTTAACCTGCTGATCAGGCTCTTTGCTTTTCCTATGTAGAGAACCTTCCCCTTCCGGTCCAGGAACCTGTAAATCCCTGGAAGAGCAGGAGCTCCGGAGACGGATCTCTTCAGAGGGTCAGTGGTCACGCCTGAGAATTCTCAGTGCAGTTTCCCTGATCTCTCCTCCACCTGAGGTGAGAAAGACACCAATGGAAACAACCATAACGATAAGACCTGAAACTGCGATTGCAGAAAGTCCCGGAAGCAGACCCTGCGCTGCATAACCGGAAACAGTATCCTTCATGAGGATCAGAAGGGTGGTGGCTGCTCCACCGGTAAGAAGAAGCGAGAGCCACCATCTGGAGGGCAATTCCGCCTTCCCTGTTCTTCCCTTCAGGCTTTTGCGAAGCAGGAACAGATTCAGCATGGATGCAATACTGCTTGCAAGAGCCAGTCCTGCAAGCGGTTCAGTTATTCCGGTCTTAATTATAAGGAAAGTGAAACCCATGTTGAGAATGATGTTCAGCCCCATACAGGCTATGGCGATCTTTACAGGGGTCTTTGTGTCCTTTAGAGCGTAGAAAACAGGAGCGGTTATCTTTACAGCGGCATAGAACACCATGCCCACAGAGTAATATCGCAGGGCTGCCGCAGTAAGGCGGAGAGATGTGTCGGAAAACTCTCCACGGAAGAACATCACCCTTACAACCGGTTCTGCAAGTATTACAAGGAACAGACATGCAGGGATCATTATGCCGGAGAGAACCACTGTGGAATAATTCAATGTCCTCCCTGCCTCATCCAGTTTACCCATTGCCGTCTGCCTGCTGAGTGTGGGAAGAAGGGCAGTGGCAAGAGCAATGGCGAATATCCCCTGTGGAACCTGTGTCACCCTGAGACCGTAGGAAAGAGCTGCAACGCTGCCTCCGGAGAGCATTGATGCTATGAGCTGATCAACAAGAATGTTAACTTCTGCCGCCATAAGACCGATAAGGGCAGGAACAGCAAGTTTAAGAACCCTTCTGAAGGCGGGATCCTTCCAGCGGAAATCAGGTTTGAAACTGAAACCTCTGCTCTTCATGAAAGGAACCTGTACCAGGAGCTGAAGAGCTCCTCCTGCCAGAACCCCTGTTGAATATGCCCAGACAGGCATTCCTGTCATCCACATCCCTGCAAGAACAAACAGCCCGATAAGTGCTGAGATGTTGAAGAGAACAGGTGCAAGGGCAGGAGCCAGAAAGTGTCTGTGACTGTTGAGTATACCCATGCATACAGAAGCGAGTCCCACAAAGAGAATGTATGGAAACAGAAGCCTGAGAAGCTGGGCTGTGAGTTCACTCTTGCCGGGTTCTGCCCTGAAACCTGCTGCGAAAAGATCCACAAGCACTGGAGCCAGAAGCATTCCCAGAAGAACTATCACCAGAAGAGCCACTCCGGCAAAGGTAAATATCCTGGCCGCCAGTTCAGATGCCCGTTGCTCTCCATCCTTTACCAGTGTCTCTGTGTAGGTTGGCACAAGAGCAGACGCTACGGTAGCTTCGCCGAAAAGCCGCCTGATTATGTTTGGAATGATAAAAGCTATGGTAAATGCGTCTGCAGAGATACCGGTTCCCAGCACTGCAGCCTGCCCCACATCACGGGCAAGGCCAAGTAAACGGCTTATGAAAGTGAGAACTCCCAGAAGACCTGCTGCCCTTACAACGCTTCTTCCCTCCTGAAGAGGAGTACCCAGTTCAGTAACTTCCAGGCTGCTGTTATCAGTCAAGGTACGAGTACTTGATTGAAGCCCATGTTGCCGGTGTGAACACCATAGGAACAGGAGATGACACCACTACATCATCGAATTTGCAGCTCCATGATACCTTTCCATAGCCTCCTGATGTTAAAGCAAAGGATCCAGGTTCCCCCTGGAGGTTGTCCTGGTCGGAAACCTGCCACACATCAGGCTCATCTTCCAGAGTACCCGTCCAGGCCCTGCCTGTTATCATGTCTCCACTCACCTGAAGCCTGACCATGTAGTCGGTATCGAAGTTCACCGCAAGGGGGTATTCATCCAGAAGAAAAGTTGGGCCGCCATCCTGCTTTCTGTCCAGCTTCAGATTACCGCCTCCCGCTGTGTAAAGGATCAATCTGTAATACCAGTTACCGGGTCCGTTGAATCTGGCAATGATCCCGGCATTGGTTCCTGCTTCAATATTGATGGTGGCAAGTATGGAATAGTCAGCAGTACTCATGACTCCAGGCTGATCACTGTTGAAGGATGTTCCCTGGCCCTTCCCCTCTGTGTACATATGGTACTCTCCTGAAATTACCTGCCAGGAGGCAGAACCGGAACGGAGCCATCCCTCATCATCTCCGTCGTTGAAATCATCTGTAAACAGTACTTCCCCGTAAGCACAGGACAGAATGGAAATGAGTAACGTAAACGCCTTTATAAGTTGTCTGAACAATTTGCCCCGCCTCCGGAAAAGAGTTGCTTCATCAATGGACTATAAAGGAGTTCAAGAATAACAGGAAGGAGCGGCGGAATGCGCCGCTCCTTCCTGTGCAGCTGAAACTGTTACTCTACAACAGCGAATCTGCCTCTGAGAGTAGTGTCTCCAGTTCTTACAACGGCAAAATAGATGCCGCTGCCAAGCCGGGAACTGTCGATTGACAGGGTGTTTGCCCCGGAGGAAAGATCAGAAGCATTTGCAGAATGAACGATCCTTCCGGTTACATCGAAGACTGTAACTGATGCCGAAGAAGGCTCAGCAAGATTGAATGAAGCTGAAAGCATTCCACCGGAAACAGGGTTGGGAGAAATCCGGAGAGATACCTGCTGATCGCCGGCATCCGCTTCGTCAATTCCCATGCCTCCGCCCCAGACGCCGCCTCTGTAGTAGGCATCCAGCATTATGTCGGCGTTAAGCCTTAGTCCCTCAAGGCCGTTACCGGCAACCCAGCCGCCAACAACGTAGAGCTGGTCACCGTCGGCAAGATCGCAGACACCTGCAGAGATCAGGAACCTGTAATCGAAAGTCGGAAGGCCGATGTTGAGAGGACTGTCCTGCACAATGGGAAACGGACCGGGGTTTGAAAGGGTCATTGCCTCAGGGGTGTCTGGATTGCCAACCCAGTTTGTCATCCATGAAGGTCCGCTGACAGGTGCTGCAGTTTCAGGGTGAAGACCCCACATGTAATCGTACATATCAGCGTCTGTTCCGGGATCACCCTCCCAGTTCCACCAGCTGTGGCTCAGAGGAATCGGATAGCCCCAGACATCTGCCGGGCGCTCTATGGACTTATCGGATCTGACTACGTAGAAGTCAAGAAGACGCCAGCCGACGAATCCGGTGCAGGGAATTGAGTTAGCCTGTTCGCCTGAATCATCTTCACCGGATCCTGCAGAGTCTGAATCCCACATGTAGGACAGGTTCCTGGGAACCACCAGGTAGGTGGTGTCACCAACAACATGATCGTAGCAGCTGTAGGGCATTCCTTCAGAGAACAGCTCAATCCCGTAGACAGGATCAGTTGTATAGAGAGTGTCTGATCCCACTACTCTTGCAATAATGGTGAAGTGGTCGCTGACACCGTTCTGGTCCACATCGTTGTCAGGCACACCGTCTGTTCCCATGTAATTGTAATGATAGAAGATGTTTCCCGGATCAGAGGTTGGCAGAGGGCTGTCCGGGTTCTGCTGGTAGATGTAATCGTCCTGAGTACTTGCAGGGGTACCGTCAGGGAACTGATAATCAAATGTGTGAGTGCCGTTCGCCCAGATGGCATGTCCATCATAGTACACTAAATCGTCAATACCTCCGTTAACGGAATCAGCGGATGCTATATCACAGTCTCCTCGAAGGGCAGGTGCGAACCCGTTCAGAGGAACTCCTGGATTTCCGTAGGCACTGTTGTGAGTGAAGATCATTTCAGTTGCAATAAAGTTATCGTAACCGGGAGCATCCCATGAACTGTTCTTCACATTTACCTGAATGCCAAAAGGCTCTTCCTGATAGGTATTGCTTTCATACCAGTCATCCACGCCGTAAGAGGACTCTTCAGTGGCTACAACGCCGGGGTTCTGGTAAACCATGGGAAAACCCTCGCTGGGCCAGAACTCCCAGTCACCGTAGTCGGCGACACTTGCCCACTTGGCTTCCGTTCCTGAAGGAGTCACCTCACCGTAGACTCCTGTCCAGATTCCTGCCTGCCACAGGTAGTTGTTGTCTACACTTTCTGGCCAGTTCATTGAGAACAGGGTGCCGTCCGGGTCTGCCCAGGTACCTATATTCATCAATGCGGTGGTAAGACTGCCCAGTGAGTGGGTAGCCCATTCAACATCAGGCCGTACATCTGTACCGGCCCAGTCCCAGCGGGATGGAATCTGATCTGCTCCAAACGCCTGACTGGTCAATAGCAGTACCAGTAATAACATCATGACAGCTTTCAGTTTCATATCATCACTTCCTTTCTTCCCTCACTTGAGCGTTACAGCAATAAGAATAGCAGTATGTCTTTTTATAGTCAATACTATCTAATTCTACCCGGATATGTATCTGCAATGTTGTTCTGAAGTACACATCTTGTTTGAACTGCTGCAATTCTTATCTTTCTAGGAACGATTTCCCATTAAGACAAGGAGCTTATCTTGAACAGCGTATTCTTCCCGAAGCAGGATACTGAGCTGATCGGGAATGGTCAGACTGTTTTCTCCGGCGCCCTCCTGCTTGCTGATATCTCAGGATTCACGGAGATCACAGATACACTGGCGAAATTGGGAAAGGAGGGTACTGAAGAACTTTCATCCCTTCTTAACAAGTGCTTTGATGCAATGCTTGAGGTAATCTTCCACAACAGCGGTTCTGTAATCACATTCTCAGGAGATTCCATTCTGGCCCGATTCGATTCCGGTGAGCATGGTTCCAGATGCGCAAAGGAACTCCTGGAACGGATACAGTTGTTCAGAAGAGTAATAATCTTTGACAAACGGTATTCCATAAGCATTAAAGTTGTACTTGGAATGGGGTCCTGGAATGAGTACCTGGTTGGTG
This sequence comes from uncultured bacterium, assembly GCA_964386635.1. GTDB lineage: Bacteria > Fermentibacterota > Fermentibacteria > Fermentibacterales > JCC-6 > Sabulitectum. The sequence goes on from CAYLRO010000055.1 coordinate 7,763, forward strand.
ACAGGGAAAGGGCCCATCTCATGCTTTCGGGAAATCTCATACGGGAAATCGCTTTGAGAGAGGAAAGCGCCGAACCTGGTGAAATACTTGAATTCACAGGATCCGGGGATGTGCACCATGACAAGGTATCTGTGCCTGACACAGAACCTGATTCATTCCTCTCCCCTGGCACTTCAAGACTCCACGGTGAATACAGGCCTGTCACAGCTGTGTTTTTCAGTGTTTCCTCTACAGACGGACAGCAGGTTTCAGCAGAGGTATTCCAGAACATCTATCCTGAATTCCGGAGAGCGGTGCAAAACCACGGAGGATTCATGCACCATGTGGATGGATTCGTCTCGTCCGGTTCACGGATCCTGGCTCTTTTCGGAGCTCCTGTCTCTTCTGACACAGACACTCTGAATGCAGTCAATGCTGCGATTGACACGCTGAACATCGCCAGAGTACGACAGGATGTTTCCGTCAGCTGCGGAATAGATACAGGTTTCGTTTTCGCAGGAATGGTGGGAAACAGCAGAAGAAAACAGTACACCGTTATCGGTGATCCGGTTAACACAGCTGCAAGACTGGCAGAACTGTCTGAGCCGGATACTGTTACTGTAAGCGGTAATGTGATTGCAGGCACTGATGAGATAATTCATTACTCAGACAGAAGATGCATACTCCTCCGGGGAAAGAGTGAAGAGATCAGCATAGCCTCCGCTTCAGGAACCAGAGCAACCTCTCTTCCCGGTATCCTCCCGGTTGGAAGAGAAGAGGAAATAGAGAGTCTTGTGAACACCATAAGCGGCGGCGAGAAACTTATCCTTCTTACCGGAACCGCCGGTATCGGAAAAACAACCCTGCTTACCGGTCTCGAGAAAAAACTGCAGCAGAAAGACGTCAGGGTACTGAGAACAGGCAGAACCCGCCATGGAACTGCCAGTGAGGTGATGTCAGCCCTTCTCATGGGTATATGCGGAATTGAAAGCATCTCATCTCTTGAAGAAAGGGAAGCCGGGCTTGACCGATTCCTGGCATCAGTGAACCTGCCGGGACTTTCAAGGAGAAAAGTATTCCTGGGAAGAATGCTTCTTGGGGTGCCTGTTCCCCATGACACCTTTGACAACCTGCCTCCTAAACTGAGAAGTGAAAACCTTCTTGATGCGCTGATCCTTCTTCTGGATTCAATTGAAGGAAACATCTGTGTTTTCGTTGAAGACCTTCACTACGCAACATCAGAGGAAACCGCTTTCCTTCTTAATGTTGTATCCGGTGTGCAGGAAAAGTCCCCTGGAAAGGTAACCTTTCTTCTCACAGCAAGACCGGAAGGTGAAGAAAACCTTCCGCCGGATACCCGGTGTCACAGATTTCAACTCCAGGGGTTGAACCGGGAAGGAACCCTGAAACTGTTCTCTGAATTCACAGGCCACAGCCACCTTGATCAGGAGCTGGAGGCGGTTCTTTCCCGGAAAGCCCAGGGAAATCCATTCTATCTGGTGCAGTTCCTCCACTATCTCAGAGAGAAAAACCTGATTCACCTTGAAGACGGTGTCTGGAAAAAAACAGGGAAGGGAAGTCTTGACAGCCTTCCGGAATCGGTGTTCTCCATGATAATGGCCAGAATGGACCGTCTCGGTGAAAGAACCAGGGAGAGTCTGAAAGTTGCAAGCGTAGTAGGGATGAAGTTCACTGAACCTGTTATCGGCAGAATTGTAGAGAGAAATGTACATCCGGACATGAGTGAGTCTCTCAGGGCAGGTCTGACATTCGTGAATTCGTATGCTGAACTGGAGCACATATTCTCGCACATGCTTATCCGGGATGTAGCCTATGACTCAATTCTGGGTCAGAGAAGAAAACAGCTTCACAGAGACATCGGAGCCATTCTTGAACAGACTGATGGAATGACTGAAGGAAATGGTTCTGCTGCTCTGGCCTATCATTTTACAAAGGGCGAAGTCTGGAACAAAGCAGCTGATTATTCCATAAAAGCAGGTTCCTTTGCCGGACAGGAATACAGGAACAGAGAAGCACTGGAACTGTTCAGCAGAGCAGCTGCCATATTGAAAGAGCATCTTCCCGGTGAAAGGCAGACCCTTGCAGACTGCCTCAGGCATTCAGCTGGAATCTATGACAGGATCGGGGAATGGGAAAATGCAGCTGATCACCACAGGCAGGTTATTTCACTGTCATCGGATATGGAAGTTACAGGAAATTCTCTCATGGGTATTGCAGACATCTTCTTCAATCAGGGAAACATGCAGGATGGTCTTGACCTCATGACTGAAATCGAAAAGCTGATTCCCCGGATGAATAAAAACGGCGGAAAGCAGATGGAGCTGAAAGTCGCTGCTTACAGAGCATGGGCATACTGCGTAAGCGGAGACATCCAGTCTGCAGAAAGGGAAGCTGATACAGCAGTGGAGATCGGCAGGTCTCTGGAGGATCTGTCGCCTGCAGAAAAGGCTGCCAGACTGGGTCATGCACTGAACACACTGGCAACTGTGTACTGGGCAGATTCCAGATATTCCCAGGCGAAACTGCTGTATGAACAGGCTGTGGAGCTGGCAGTGGGAAACGGTCTTAAAAGGGAGGCTGCGGTAACCTGGGGCAACATCGGTCTGGTTCTTGAGAAACAGGGAAAGTACCACGAAGCAGTAGAGGGAATGGTCAAGCAGCTGAAGATCTCAATAGAGATAGGTGACAAACTGATTATTCTCAGCGCTTTCGGCAACCTTGGCATGACCTGGGCTGTTCTTGGAGATTTCGACAAAGCTTTCGAAAACAGTACAAAACAGAAAGAACTTGCAGAATCCATGCATGTAACTCATGACAGGTTGCTGGCCATGAACCACCTTGCAAGCATTCATGTTACCCGTGATCAGCTTGAACCTGCTGAAGTACTTGCTGAGGCAGCACTTGAAGCTTCTGAGAAGAGCTCTCTGGACAGGGTAGCTGCACACTCAAAATGCATTCTGGCTGACATAAGCAGGATCAGAGGTAACATCCCGGAAGCGATGAAGCAGTTGAAAGAAGCCTTAATGCTTGCTGAATCTGTCCACTGCCTGTCTCTCACACAACTCAGCCTGCTGGCACTGGCTGAGCTTCATCTGATTCAGGGAGAACTTGATGAAGCAGAGGAAGCACTGGAAAGGTCTGCTGATATTGCAGAAGCATCAGAGCTTATCAGAGGTACTGCAGCCTGCCACTGCACCAGAGGCGAGCTTCTTATGGCAAGAGGCAGGTTGAAAGATTCAGTGGATGAGTATAGAATGGGAATTCGCAGCTTCAGGGAGCTGGGAACTAAATACGACCGCGCTAAAGCTCTTGAAGGCCTGGGCAGATTGCTTCAGAAAAAAGGTGAACAGGCTGGTGAAGCAGAAATAGCTCTTGCTGAAGCAAAGGATTTATTCATTGAGATGGGCCTTCCCCATCGAGCAGCGAACTGCGGTACACAAGAAAAGACCCGCCTCTGAAATTGAGACGGGCCTTTTTAAACTGCAGGCTCTTTAGAAAGAAGCCTTGATTCCAGCCCAGGTTCCACCCTGAAGGGCCTGTGCATCTGAAGGTACAATGATGGTCGAGCCGTCAGGTGATGTTACTGTCAGATCATCAATCCATGCAGTGTCTCCCGGCTCAGAGTAGGTTCTTGCCTCAATAACAAGACCTGTGTGTCCGCCTTCAACTGTCCATGTGTATTCTGCAAGATCCCAGCCGGTGCCAGGTCCGTATTCTTCCTGTCCGCCTGCACTGCCTGCGTAACCGGTGATATCGCCGGGATCATCGTTCCAGTGGCCCCATATCCTGCAGGATGGAGAACCACTGGGTGTTACATCGTAGCGCCAGAAAGAAGCTGTGACTATATCCCCGTCGGAAAGACCGGTTACCCATGCTACAAATGCCTGTGGAGTACCGGTTTCCTGATCGTCCACAAGCTGAAGTGACTGTGAGCCGTCATGAACTGGATCTGTTGCTATGGAAGCGATAATATCTCCGTATACTCCCAGAACGGTTTCAGAGCCTTCCCAGCCACACGTAGCTGTTTCTTCGGCCATAACAATGGAAAAAGCTGCCGCTGCCATTAAAATGAAAACTGATTTCATAAATTCCCCCTTATTTGGTTACCGGTGGTCTTGTCACCGGTGATATCATAAGCCAGTATCAGGGTTTCATCAAGAACAAACTTCCCATTGACCATGCAGACCAATGCGAACATAAATACTATAGAAACACAAACTATTTTATGGAGGAATGATGTATTTATTTGCTCTCATTTCACTACTTATCGGGTCAACCACTGCATGGATCGAACTCCTGCCGTCCAGCCTGAACCACGAATTTGTTCAGACAGATACAGATGAAATGATACTTACTATCGAGTCCGGCTTATCCGGTACTGTCAGCGGCCTGCCTGATATACCATCCCTCCCCCGGTGGATCGAACTGGATCAAAATACAAGAGCTGTTTCTCTGACTGCAGGAAACTGCACCTGGGAACCATTGGAAGAAAGGCCGGCAATAAGACCTCTTCCTGAACCCTGCATCATCTCAAGGCCTGTGCAGGAAACCGCAGCGGTTCGTTCAGAGGTCTATTCCATCAACGATTTCTGGCCATCAGAGCCGGTAACCCTCTCAGGAACAGGTTACAGGAACGATCTACCCTGCGCCGAACTTGTAGTTACCCCATTCAGGTACAACCCTGTCACTCATGAAATACAGAGACTTGTCTCAGTTGAAGTAGTCATTGAGACAGAGCCTGTTTCAAGAAGACTTCCTCAGGTGGATTCAGCGGACTTTGAGAGACTGCTTATCGTTACAGATCAGTCTATCCGGGAACCGTTTGACTCCCTTGCTGCATGGAGAACTGCAGAAGGTATTCTTACAGAAGTTGTTACCACTGATGTGATATTTACCTCACCGTCAGGTGACAATGCTGAATTGTTAAGAAACTTCATCATAGACTACAGGGCACAGAACGGACTGGATCATGTGCTCCTTGGTGGTGATACCAACTTCATTCCCTGCAGATTCGCCTACCCGATGTCTTATGAGTGGAACGGAGGCCGGGAAGACAACATGCCCTGCGACCTCTACTACTCGGATCTTGATGGAACCTGGAATCTGGATGGTGACACCATCTGGGGAGAGGTCGCAGACAGTGTAGACCTCTACCCTGATGTTAATGTAGGACGAGCACCCTGTGAGAACCTGGACGAGGCCTGGGTATTCTGGAACAAGATAAAAGCTTATGAAACTGATACTGACCTGGGACACCTGGATGCAACCGTTCTTGCAGCGGGAGTGCTCTGGTCCGACCCGTTCACCGATGATGCCGATGTAAAGAAGTACATTAAGAACAACCATATTCCAGAGTGGTTCAGCCACACCGAACTGTACACAACCTCCGGTAATTACACCACTAATTCAGTTATCGCAGCTCTTGATCAGGGTGCCGGATATGTCAACCTGAATGATCATGGATGGACGGGCTCTGTAGGCTGCCTTGACAACAACGATGTTGACCAGGTGAATTCATCAGGAAAATTCTTCGGTATGATGTACTCAATCGGATGCTGGACCAGTGCATTCGACTACGACTGTGTATCAGAACACTTCCTGAACAATCCTCTGGGCTGCGGTGTCTCCTACATAGGTAACTCCTCTTACGGATGGGGCTCTCCCGGCAATCCTCTTTTCGGTTATTCCGACCGGTTCGACAGAGAGCTGTTCAGGATACTTTTCGATGATCCGACACTTAATCTCGGAGAACTGGTCTCTGCTGCCAAGGAACTTTACATGCCTTTTGCAAACCAGGAGAACTGCTACAGATGTGTTCTCTATATGGTGAATCTGCTGGGTGATCCAACCCTGAGAACCTTCCGAAGGAATCCTGTAACACCTTTACTGGACCTTCCTGATTTCGTTACGCAGAACACCGGTTCAGTACCGGTTACAGTTGATATACCCGGCAGTTACCTGCCGGAGGAAGTTGCCGTCTGCATACACGATGAGGACATGACCAACTATCAGGTTGAGTATCTCGACGGTTCCGGTTTCGCTCTTATTGATCTTGATTCACCCCCTCAGGGGGATGTTACTGTAACTGTCACAGGAACTGACGTTAAGAGAACAACAGTCACAATTCCACAGGCCACAGGCCCACTTCCTGTAATCACCGCAGTTGATGTATCCACCACTGAAGGTTACACGAACCCCGCTCCT
>CAYLRO010000056.1:0-13780 GCA_964386635.1 uncultured bacterium
TTCAGAGCAGTACATAACAGAATGGATGAAAGCTATCCCCAAAGAGTTTCGCCTGAAGCAGGGGGCACAGAAAGTGTAGTATAGGAATACTCATAGACAATCACAGAAAAGTAACAGAATCCTAAACTGCAGTAAGCTCAATCTCGAATCCGTTTCATGACAATAACGTGAAGAAATGAAGATGTCCCTTTATTGCCTCTTGACATGTAATATGTATCATAATTATGATACAATCATGAATAAGGAAGAATTACTTGCTGAGATATCTGCAGTTAAGAAGGCTGTGTACGAGGTTGGGCATATGCATCCCGGGTCTTTATCCGTTCAGACTCGTAGTGCCGGGGGAGAGTACTACCAGCTGAGTTACTCTTTCAAGGGGAAGGGTCATACTCTGTATGTGAGGTCTGAGGATTTGGATGATACCAGGGCAGCTGTTGAGAATTACGATCGGTTCAGATCTCTGTGCCGGCGATGGATTGAGCTTGAAGTGGCGCTTGCAAAAGTCGCCAGAGATGAGAGATAGGCTAAGCGGGGCCTGAGCCCCGAATGCGTTTGGTGGAGACCTCCGGTTTACGGGTACCGGTCTCAGAAAGTTCCGGTTACCATGTTTCCCAGATACAAGACTGTTCGGGTACGGGGATATGAATTCCTAGGGTTGAATTCACGTTTTGCTTTCATTCTTGAAGTTGTGTCTTTGATGCGGTGGATACTGCTATGTACGCGGTATTTACTGTTAAAGAGTGTTCACCGTTCGAAGAAGGATTAGCTTACTTGTAACGAACTGAAAGAATGCGTTAAATCCGTAAAGAGCAGGATTTAATCGCCTTCTCGAGACCTGGGTGAGTTCATGCTCGAAAGACTAAAAAGAACTCTTGCCCTGTACAGACTTGCCTTCGGGCAACCAAGGCAGGAGGAGATGCTTGAAATATTAAGGAATTCAGGGCAGGATTCAGATAAGTCGAGATTGTCCCTTTAGCCCTGAATCAAGCGATAGTAGCAAATTGAAAAAGAGAAACCAAATTCAATACCTGTTGAGAAAGAACCCAATTAGCCGGTAGCTAACGGAGGTGGACAAAAGACCAATGTAAACATATGTATAGGAAGAAGGGGCGAAAATGAATGAGTTTGGTGGAGAATGGACCAGAGCTAAACTTGAAGCACTCAGCAAGTATCTGAATGCCTATCGAATGATTTTCGATAAGAATCCGAGAGCAAGCTATTTCCGAACAATCTACATTGATGGATTTGCAGGTTCTGGAAAGTGGATATCCCGAAAGTCAGAGCTGGATTCCGAAATCGGTTTGTTTGAGGATCCCGATGAGACTCATGATGCTATAAGTTATTCCGAAGGAAGCGTACAGATTGCGCTTGGGTTGGATTCTCCTTTCGACAAATATCTGCTGATAGAGAAAGATCAGTCTACAGCAGAGGAGCTTAAGAAACTAATTAAAGAGAAGTATCGAGGGTTGATTAAAAGAACGCAAGTATTTGTGGGTGATTGCAATGAGAAGCTTTGTGAGATTGCTGGAAAATGGAACTATTCCAAAGACAGAGCCGTTTGCTTCCTCGATCCATACGGAATGTCGGTGAATTGGTCAACAATAGAAAGCATTGCCCGAACACAAGCCATTGATCTTTGGCTTCTCTTCCCTTTGGGACAAGGTATCTGCCGGTTACTGAAGAAAAAAGAAATTCCCGATGGATCTTGGGCTGACAAACTGGATAATGTTCTTGGGACTCCTGATAGGAGAGACCATTTCTACAACACAGAGAAGAAACAGGACTTGTTCGGGGAACTCTACCAAACAGAAAGATGTGTTGTTTCTGAAGAGATAGGCGAGTATTTTCTTGAACGAATGAGGACGATTTTTGCCGGTGTTTCTGAGAAACCCCTTATTCTAAAGAATTCTAAAAACAGTCCTCTTTTCATGCTTTGTTTTGCAGCTGGTAACAAAAAGGGCAGTGTTACTGCACTGAAGATCGCTAATAGCATAATTGGAAGCACTTGATGGCACTGAATTCCGGTATTGAATGGACAGAAGCAAGCTGGAACCCGGTTACCGGCTGCTCAAAGGTATCTCCCGGTTGTAAGAACTGCTATGCTGAAAGAATGGCATTAAGGCTTCAGGCCATGGGGCAGAAGAACTATCTGGACGGGTTCTCTGTTCGTTGCCATGAAGATTCTCTTCTGATTCCAGCTTCCTGGAAAAAGCCAAGGATTATCTTTGTGAACTCCATGAGTGATCTGTTTCATGATGAAGTACCGGGATCGTTTATTCACTCTGTTTTTGGTGTGATGAATCATGTTCACCGGCATGTTTACCAGGTACTCACAAAGAGGTCGTTACGTATGATGGATATGGGTGAGAGTTTGTTATGGGCTCCCAACATATGGGCAGGGGTTAGTGTTGAGAATTCAGATTACCTTCACAGGATTGATCATCTGCGTTCTGTTCCTGCTTCAGTCCGTTTCATTTCTTTTGAGCCTCTGATTGGTGCAATTGATTCAGTTGATCTGTACGGTATTCACTGGGTGATAGCCGGGGGAGAATCCGGTCCCGGTGCCAGGTCTGTTTCTCCTGTGTGGATTCGAAGGTTACGGGACATTTGTATCGAGCAGAATGTTCCATTTTTCTTCAAGCAATGGGGCGGGGTTCGCAAGAAAAAGAATGGCCGTGAACTGGATGGTCGATTCTGGGATCAGATGCCACTTCATTCTAAAATCATATCCTGAAAGTGTAAATGTTATTTCCACTGTATTGGAATTGTCATAAGCACTTTTCACACCCAAAGAGCACTCTGGAGAGAGTGTTGTGATAAAAGATGAGCTGTTCAGTGATGACGTTGACCTGGAAGAATGTCAGTTAAATATCTTGCTGGAAAAGAGAGCTGAGATCCTTAGTCTTAAGGGGATCAGGTAATGGATCTCCGTCGCTGTTGGGCCAGTGTACCAGTTTAATCAGTTTATCTGATATCTCAATCGCAGTAATATCTCCATCCTTGTAGCAACAGCATCCAGTGTTGAAGAAGCATTCCCTTGACATTTCCGCCTGATCTTCTGTCTCCGGTTCCTGGAGTTCCTGAGTGATTGCCCATTCACGCAGTGCGTGAAGACTGGCAAGCTCGTTGTAGTCAAAGTTGGGCTTTTCTTCGAGATCACTTATCAGCTTAGCAATCTCATCAAGGTGTGTTCTTGAAGAGAAGACGGGTCTGTGTGAATGTCCGGCAATTAACACAAGGTTACTGTGAAATTCAGCCCATCTATACATTGCGATATTATTGCTTTTTCTCAGGGAGCTGTCCAAGGCTGGTGATGAAGGGTTCCAGGAGTATCTTGAGACCCACTGAATAATCGGTACGAAGTATCTGACAAAGTACTTTGATATGATCCGGTATTTGTCACTGTTTCTCGAGCCTTGATGACCGTGGACGGCGAAGATGTCACCAAGAACCTCTTTCTTATTCCTTACCCGGATAATGCAGCCCTCATGTACTTTCAAAACGGGATTCTCTTTACTGTCACCCAGTTCTTTGCCAAGGTATTTTGCTACCTTTTTCTTCTTCCGCCATAAGTCATCATGGTTCCCCCATATCCGGATGTAGCGGCCTGCCTGGAAGAACTTCTTTTCAAGAGCAAAAGTATGTTTGTATTTTGATATGACCTTGCTGGGAAACTCTTCCCAGAGCTCCTCTGAATCTCCCAGTATCACAAGGGTGAATCCCAAAGTGAAGTAGTATGCAAGCATTGAATTGAAAGCCTTTTCTGAAGCTCTGAAATCGTCTGCTGCGTTCCTGCCTCCTTTATGAACATCTGAAACGAAAATGAGCTTTGCCGTTTCCACATCGATACTGAGAACGGGGCCGTTGTTCAAGGCGTTATTGTGTACTCTTGTCAGTGCCTTGGATACATTCTGCTCCTCGTATTTATCTTTACACATTACATGTCCTCTTTTCTTCTGAATTCAGAGCAACATGTTTACTCATTGAGGAATATTTCCCCTTCAAGCAAGCCTGACACTCTGACTGAGTCCATTATCTGCTCAAGGGGTATTCTTTCAGGCATGCTTCCAGAACGCCCAATCAATTCACCAAGGAGATCCATATTCAGTGCTTCAAACGCTGTAACAGTGTAGCTCAGGGTTGTCTCTTCTTTCTGAAAGACTCCAGCATCCAGTCCTACAATCTGACCCACAACACCTTCGGCATCAGCGCTTATTTCAAAATACTTGGTGCTGAGGAACCTCATTACAACAACAGAATGAACCCAGAGCCTGGGTGACTCAGAATTAGAGTTGTGTGAGGTCGCCCACTCTGCAGCAGCAAGGTACAAAAGCTCCTGAATTTCAGGATCATCTGTTACCAGAGATGCTTCAGATTCATCGCAGATGGATATTTGAAACACTCCGTTTGAAAGGTAGCTCAGTACGAAACCTAAACCCTCAGTCTGAGAATGATCATTCAGATTAACCATTGACTCATAGTAGAAGTTCGGATTCTCAACTACCTTTACCGGTGGTCTTTCAATGCCATCGGGAATAAAGAAACCCGCATCCTGGTAGTTTCCGTCGATGTCCTGTTGAAGAACTGTTCCGATAAGTCTGTGTGGATAGTATCCCAGAGACTGCGTGTAGATTGCCCTGTTCAGAATAAAATCAGGAAGAGCCTCATTAACATCTGCTGAATTGAATGTAACACCGCCGCAATTCAGCGCCGCGAGCGCTACGAGAAGGACCAAACCTAACTGTTTCATAATAACCACCCTTTCTGAGTAACCCGCTTGAGACGTAATGCTCCGGGCAGACTCAGAAGAAGTGATGAATTGAGCGAAAGATGAAATGAAGAGATAACGAAGGTAGTCACAGTCTGGATCCAGAGCAAATTCAATCCTGGTAGCAGCAGGTGATAATGAGGAAAGGATAAGACGAGAAGTGAAGAAAAGGAACAAGGAAAGAAGACCTCACCTGCTCCAGCCCATTAATAAACCATAAGGAAATACAGCATTTGAGTCAATGGTAACTTATTGAACCAGTTGCTCTTAAAGAAGAATTTTTAAAAAAATGAGAGGAGTCCGCTAATTCCGCTCTCAGAGAGTTTCGGTTACCATGTTTCCCAGATATGTTTCTCTTCGTTTCCAGGGGAGTGAGAATGCTTCTCTGAATCATCATCCTGGATTTGTGCTGGAGATCGTGTTGGTGGTCTGCTGGTTGATTCTGCTGGTGATTAGACTAATTTGAATGTTTTGCTTCAGATCGTTTATGGTCGGGTAAACGCTGGCGTAACCCTCCCCATTATGAGGACAGTCCAAAAGAGGAGACTTCTTCAGTTGGCATTTTCCGATTAATACTTGGCGGCAACCCTCCCAGAGAGCCATGTGGCAATCATTCATTGTAACTTCTCATCCAGCTCTCTGTGACTTCTCGTACACGCTCTAGGCTGTTGAACATCACAGTATGAACTTCAACTCTGAGTTAATGATGCACTGATATCACAACGACACTTCAAGGAAAATCCTTGACGCAACATTAAGGCGCCTGCATTATTGTAATATACAGGAGGCAAAATGAAGGAAAAGAATGACAGACTTGCTGCACAGGGTGACAGGTTAAGGAAATACCGTGAATCGCAGTGCCGTTCTGCTGAAGATGTTGCTTCATTGCTTGGGATGGGGAATCGTCAGTCAGTTTACGATCTTGAGGGCGGTAAAAGGGATCTAAAAGCATATGAGGCTCTGCAGCTCGCTGAGTATTATGGAGTTTCTCCAGAGGTTCTGCTGAATGGTGCATCTTCTTCTTCGCAGATATTCTGGCGGGGAGAGTCAGATAATCTTGCCGAGAATCTGCTGCGAACAAGGCTGGAAAGGTATGAGAGGTTACTTTCCCTTGCAGAATGCTCAGTTGAAGGAGTAATGCCCTGCTATGATTTATCTGAATGCAATTCCTACGAACAGATAGAGGGAATAGCTGAAGGTTTAGCCTGTCAGCTCAAACTGGGTAGATATCCTGCTCGTGTTCTTGAAGAAGTACTTTGGAAGACATGGAATGTAATAGTTTTTCATGTTCCCCTTGAAAGCGGTTCAGGGGCCTGCATTCGCGGGAAAGGATTGAGTGCAGTTCTTCTGAATTCTGATGAAGTCTGGTGGAGAAGAAACTTCAGTCTGGGTCATGAAGTGTTTCATTTAGTCTTCAACAACTGCAGAGGTATCGCAGACGATAGAGTTGAGACAATGGGAAACATCTTTGCCAGTCATTTGCTTATGCCTGCAGAGTGCATTAACGAGGATTTCAGAAAGATCTCGGATAATGGAAGCATTACGTACTTTGATCTCATGAGCCTGGCCAAGGAATTCATGGTTAGTACTGAAGCATTACTCTGGCGGCTTTGCAGAGTTGGAATCATTGAGAAATCATTTGTTGATAATTTTAGAGAAAATGATGAGTTGAAGAACCTGGACAAGGATGTCCGCGCTGACGCTACCCGAAAAGAGTTATCCCTGCCTGTGAACATGGTGAGCCTTGCCTACAGAGTTTACCTGCGCGGTAATATTTCAGTAGGTAAGCTTGCAGAATACCTTGAAACCACTGTTGATCAATTGAAAACTGTACTCAGATCCCATGGCATTGATCCATTTGCGGAGTATTATGAAACCTCACTTGGTAATACTTGATGCAGATGCTGTAATTCACTTAAATGAACTGGGCAGATGGGAGAGAGTGGTTGAAGCCTACCAGTTGATTCTTCCTGAAACTGTTGCGTTCAGAGAGTGCAGATACTACGAAAACGAAGCTGGATACAGAATTCAAATCAACCTTAGAAAACTTGTTGAGTCTGGAAAGATACAGGTGGAAAGTGCTTCTACTTCTGAAATAACCTTTATTCAGGAGAAGCTTGGGAAGAAATTCAGGAAATCGTATGAAATTCATTTTGGTGAGCTTGAAGCAATGGCTGTTCTTCTCCGTAAAGAGAAGAAATGCACTGAAATTTGTACAGGAGATACCGCTGCAATTGTTGCACTTTGCTGTCTCGACTATGGAGAGAATGTAGTCTCTGTGGAGACTCTGCTTTCAAAGTGCGGGTATAGTGCCAGAGTAGAAAGGAATTTCAGCGAGAAAGCTCTTCAGAGCAAGCTCAAGCGAGGAAATGAGTTTCGCATTGTCTATGGCACTGAATTCTGATATTGGATGGACCGATGTCAAGCTGGAATCCGGTTACCGGGTGCTCGAAGGTTTCACTTGGGTGCGAGAGCTGTTAAACCTGCTTATTCTCACTCCTTCTCATTGTGAAATCTTTCGGACTGATATACTTATTTTCGGAGTTGTACTTGAATAGCGTTGTGATACAAAATTACTATGTTACACAGAAGTAATTAAGATAGTTGTATTCCAAGGAGCTATTGATTATAAAATTCGTAATGAAATAGTTGTTTACGGCAAACTAAGTCAGAAGGTGTAACTTGCAGTTTCTTATCTCTTCGCTGATAATGCTGATTCTTTCTTTTCTACAAAATGAAGGTACGGGTTGCATAGTTGGCAATGCCTGGATTGGGGGCGAGATTATCTCTGATGTTATTGCATCGATTCCAGGCACTGACATTTCAGCACTTGCTGACTCAACTGGAACTTATGTGCTTAGTGACTTGGTTCCGGGTATTTATTCCATCCTTGTACATCATACTCCTGGCGGTAGAATGATTTTCGTAGCAGAGCAGGATAGCATTGAGGTTGTTGCTGACGACACAACATATGCTGATGTGTTTTACAGGATTTTAAGTTCTTACCCAAATGCCAACAGACCATTTTATTACAGAACTATTCGTCTAAGAATTATCAATCCGGAGGAACGCTCCCTTGATGGATTATTAGTTCATACTAACCTTTCAAGGATTCCCGTTGATCGCATTGAGCCAGATCTTTTCTCCATTGGTGTAGAGGGTTATCTATCCTGCATTTACTGGAGCCTTCCTTGGATGGGTGAGCAGGAAATAGCGATCAGGGATTGTCCTGCAACCCGGCGATATCCTGTCAATTTGGTAGCAGAAACCAGCATTGCCACCCCATGGGCTGAAACTCTTCCTCTTTTCAGTAATGTCATCATGGATGGATATCCACTTGCATTAGCAGATTCGATTTATGATGAGTGGTTCAGTGAGAATTATCAGTTATCTCATACAACAATTGATCCAACAAACTCGGCTTACAGCAGCAGGGATTCAGATTACTTAGAATCTTCTGTCGTACTAAACAACGATAATTCCTGGGAGTTGCTATCGGTATTCCAAGACGAGATAGTTACTTTTAACTCTGATTCCAGCATTTCCAGAATGCAGATAGTTCCAGACGGAGCTGCTTGTTCTATTTCACCATCTGGAAACTATGTTCTCATTTGCAGCACTACTCAAAGAAAATTATCATGGTTTCTCATTAACACTTACTCTAAAGAGATTATACAGATAGACCCATTCCCGGAATTACTCCCAGAGGAGGAGTTAAACTATTTCGGTGAGGCAACGATGGTTATAACACCAAGGCGAGATTTGAGAGTTTCTGACGATGGATCTATTCTTGGTGTTTACGATAAAGAGATTAGAACTTATTACCCGAATGGGGAGCAAAATCTGTTCATAAACTTCCTGGATCTGGGAAATATGGAAAGAGGATGGATAAATGTTGATTATTCGGACAACTACGAAAACTGGGTATTACTCTATGCCTATGATAGTAAAATACTTTTAGTAGGGAACAACAATTCGTTTGAAACCATTGATACAGATGGTATTGATATTGACAGATACACAAGTGTTGCAATTTCACCTTCAGGACGCTTGCTTGCTTTAACTGGTCGAGCTGGAGGATTTTCCCTTTACAATACTGAAACAGGTTTGCTTACAGTTCTCGAAGCCTGTGACAAAATAAACTCTTTGATATTTTCGCAGGATGATGGTAAACTTGCCTATATCGTGTATGACCAGACGGGGAACACGACATGCAAGATTTACGATATTGCCAATGAAGTATCATTGCAAAACTCCTTCCCGGCCTTCACCCTCAGATATGTCGCCGGACCTGTCTGTCTTTCAAATGAGGGTTGGTTGTTGATGTCGCTAGCAGGCAGATCAGAGAGAGGCAATGGATACACCGGCTCTCGATCTGCACTGATGAATCCTGATGGTGAAGTAGTATGGCTGGGACATCATGTGACCCATTCATCTCGTAGCGTTTCTGCCATTAGCAAAATCAACACCCTGTTTCCCGATGAATTCAGCTGTATTCTTTCTGATGGTTATCTGATTCACTTTCTTGAATTCACCGAGGTTGAATAATGTTGCTTCATATTATTATTTCTGCCCTGCTTTTCCCTACGATATCAGAAAGACTGGAAGAAAACTCAGAACTATTTCAGAACATTGTAAATTCACAGTTGTCAGCAAATTCCTGCACAATTACCACAGATACTCTGTTTAGAATTGAAGATCTCTCTGGTATTATTCCTGTATGGAATCGACTCAATCTGGGAGTAGATATTCGTTTTCTCCAGGATGATTCTACAGAATACTGGCAGGCAATACTTCTTCTGGATTCGCAACTTGTTAGAGTTTCAGAAAACAGAATTCAGCCTTCTGTTTACAACATTGGTGGATTTCCATCTTCCGTATCTATCTCTCGTAATGCTTCGTATGTGCTCGCGTATCAGCATGTCTTTACTGGTGAAACAGATAGGAATCTTAATCTGATCAATGTTTCTGCGGGAAACATCCTAAATCTTAGTGATGAAAATGCAGTTAATCTCACTCGTGAACCATGTGGAGCAGTTGCTACTGAGGATGGCCATGTAATTACATATGGTTTTGGTGAGTCGCATCCACAAATTGTCTCTTGGATTGAAGATGACAGGTTTCACCAGATTCCTCAAAATTTCAGCGATAATTTTGGGTGGCTGCCAATTCATTCTGAAACCTCAAACAGAATCGTTGCTGCACGGAGGAACAGTGGAACATCCGCTGCTACTGTGATTGTTTACGACAGTTCTTTAGATACTGTAGCATGCTTTGATTCAGGTCGTAGTGACCTGCAGCTTTGTATTGATAATTCAGGCAATACAATATTGTATGCAAATGAGTTCGGTATCTCTACCTACTCTATTCCAGCAGAAGTCATAGTGAGCAATGTTCACTGTAGCCCTGCTTGCCAACCTCCTGTTGTGAGTGCATCAGATATTTATTGGGCATGCTCCTTTGAGAGTGACTTCAATAGGGATACCAATGGTGAACAAATTGCTATCGGCCTTGTCTCTGATTTGTCCACTACCCGCATTGTGTATAGCAATACTTCAAAACAATTTACCGATCCTGACGTGCTCTCAATTTCAGATAATGGATACATTCTCTGTTCGATGAGTTTTGCAGACCAGAGGTTTCCAAGAACCCATTTCTATCTACTTCTTAGCCCTGACGGAGAACCAATATGGATATCTGAACCAATGTGTGAGTCTTTTTGGGAAAACAAGATAGCGGGGAATTCAGATATGCCGTTGCTAGAGGCCAATCCTAAGCTAGCTTGCATTTCTTCTGATGGAGATACAATAAATTATTACTCGGATGGTCAGATTGTTCAGGTTATCATTCAGAATCAGTAAGGTATGATATGCGATCTTGATTAAAGTAATATATCTTACCATCATATATAATGATTGAATTCACATAGAATAGTGTATATAACCAGTCAGGTGCCAATTCATAATTGAGTTTCAATAAGTAATTTCGAGATAACATGAAAATACCATTTTCTGCGAGTGAAATTGAATAGCCATCGGGCTGAGAACAACCTGGTATATCCTGAGAAGTCAGTCTCTCTCCTGTAGATAATGACGATTCTACTATTTCATTACCAGATATGTAGAAGATGGAGTTTTCTCTTACTGATGGGTCGCACTGTAGGGAGTCCCGGTTTGTCCACAAAACAGAACCATCAATAGTGCTTAGAGCCTGCAAGCCTTTCGGTGATCTAATAAACACCGCATTATTGGCCATAGGGAAAGTGTGGTTTGCTATTGAATCATGTTCCACTGTCCAAAGCAATTCACCGCTTATTGCAGAAATGCCAGCAACCCCTTCAGATTGAGTACGCATTCCTCCCCCTTCAAGAGCTAGAATTAGTACGTTGTCATGAAGCGATATAGAGTTTGTATGAAATCGGGGTATTTCAACTTCCCATATTGCTGAGCCAAGGGAATCTAGGGTGCTGATTGCCAAAGCTTTGCTCGGGCGAAGATTCTGCTCGTACACCGTATACAAAACATTATTCTCAACTAAAAAACTTCTGACCTCCTTTAGATTCCATCTCCAGACAATCTCTCCATTTTCAATATTTACACCTATTAAATGGGTATCATTATGTACCCCAGGGCTTCTATATTGGGTATACACAATCCCGTTTGATATAGAGAATGGTCCGAACACGTCTGGTAAACTCCAGAAAAGTTCACCATCAATGTTGCTTATGCAGATCATCCCCATTTCTCGGTCCCCTGTTATTATTCTTCCATTTTCCAGTAGAAAAGAAACGGAATTACTATTTCTCAGAAGCTTACAGGATGGTTGAGAAACTGGACCATTCTGATTGATGTAGCCGGTGCGAGAATTCCCGAAACGCAGAATTCCTGTGGAGGGTTCAGCATTTGATATACACTCTGAGATACAAATAGAAGCAAGAATTAAAAAAGACAGAATCTTATACACATTTGCTCCAAGTGAAAAATATTCTTTTGTACAATATAATAACTATCTACTTGGAAATTCACCTTCAGTAAGAGATCTCTTTCCGTATGCAACAAGAAAAAATGACTATTTGTGTTTATTAACCAAGGAGATAGCAAATTGAATAGATGGCCCTATTTGTCCCTTGTTGCAATCTGCGCGCTTCCCTGTATTGCATTTTCAAATCCTATATCCTCTTCATCACCTGCAGAAATTGAAGATGATACTAATTCAATCATTGTGTGTGATCCGCGAGCACTTAGCAATTTGTTAATCGATGTTTCCGAGATGACTGTTTCCAGCGTGGTTACAGTAAAAGCGACTGCTACAATTGAAGAAACACAACCAATTGAGTTCCCATGGGACACAGAGACAGCATGGAGCGGTTTTGGAAGCGGAGTCATCATACGGGAAGACGGATATATTGTAACAAATAGCCATATTTTGGGAGATGCTGAAGAACTTATAGTAACTCTTCCTTCAGGTGAGGATGTTCCTGCAATACTGGTGGGTTCTGATCCGGGAAGCGATATTGCTCTCATCAAAATTGAAACTGACGTCCCTGTTCAACCAATTGAATTCGGTAACAGCGATGATCTGAGGGTGGGAGAAATGATCCTCTCCATTGGATCACCTTTTGCACTCAGTCAAACAGTTTCTCTTGGTATTGTAAGCTATCTCGATAGAAGCTGTCCGGGTCTTGCAAATTGTGAAAACTTTATTCAAACAGACTCTGCAATTAATCCATGAATTAGTGGCGGGGCACTGGTGAATCTTGATGGGCAACTTGTTGCTGTTTGCACGGCTTTTGCCTCAAGAAATGGACTATATCAGGGAATAGGGTTTGCTGTTCCTGTTAATGCAGTCAGAAGTATTGTTAATGATCTTATCCTCTGTGGCGAGGTCAGAAGAAACTGGCTGGGAGCCTGTCTTCAAGAAGTAAATCAGGATTTTGCAGATTACTCCGAGATATTTGCAGCAGGCGCAGTTATTCTCACTGGTATTCTCTCTGGTTCCCCTGCTGAATCAGCAGGACTTGAAAAAGATGACATTGTAATTGCCATTGATGGGAGTCATTTTGAGTCCGTCACCGATTTCCGCAACAGGATTGCTGCATATGAACCCGATGCAGAGATATTACTAACTGTGATTCGTGATGGAGTTGAACAGTTGATTCAAGTGCAACTGTAAATGAATTTTGCCCAATCCTTAATGAAAATGACCTTCACTGTCGATACTGCAGGTAGATATTACATGACCTCTGTGATACATGTTACCAATCGCATCTTCCAGAGCCATTTAAAAGAAAGTTCGTATTGGTGATCCGGTAATGATGCACATCAGAGACTCCGCACAGTCTCCAGCCTCTCAAACTCAAGAATTTGAATAAAAGCCCCGTCATTAATAATGAAACGGCTTCCGTCATCTGAGATTGCATGATAGTCTTCTAAGAGTGAAGAGTAAAAACCGGTAGGACCAGCATGGTATTCTTCTGAGCCACGGGATGGGCTTAGCCACATTAGATTGCCTTCAGGAGAGAAAAGTGCTGTTCTCCATTCTGCTCTACCGGTAATCAGCAAAACACTTGTGCCATCGTTGCCAACACTAATTAGTCTTGCCTGATATGATGAATCAGGTGGAATTGTGTAGGAGTAAAGCAGTTCCCATGTGTGAGCGTCTCTAAATTCAAAATAATCAAAAAATCTAGTAAGACCTACAATATTTCCGTCTGATGATAACTTTGCTGTGTTTAAGCCATCGTTGTTGATAGCGCTTCGAATTGTTGAGCCATTCTGGAGATTACAGACCTTTACGCTATCTTCTGATACGAAAGCAATTGTGTTAACTGTTGAATTTAGAGCATACTGATAGGCAATATGAGGTATCTCGAAAATAAGTGAACCTGTGTTGTCAAATGCGAAGAGAGAATTGTATACAGTTGAGCTGATGAAATAGAAAAGGTTACCATCAGAAGGCGAGGCAAATGCCATTACAAAAGTGGCACGCAGTAACAACAGCAGCGAGGGCGCT
>CAYLRO010000057.1:0-13523 GCA_964386635.1 uncultured bacterium
GAAGTACCATTGCCTGTGTGGAAACGGTTCCTGCAGAGGTTGTAAGGCGTACGAAGTAAACACCGCTTGCGATTTCGCCCGGTGTCCAGCTTACGGAATGGTTACCCGCTCCGATTTCTTCGTTTACAAGTGTTTCAACAGAACGGCCTGCGATGTCGAAGACCTGTACTGATGCGTGACCTGTTACCGGTGTGGAGTAGTTGAAGGCGGCTGTGCCGGTAATAGGGTTCTGTGTTGAAACGAGACCGAGTGTGAATGTCTCCAGGCCTGCTGATGTGTCATCCACGGAAACTGGATAAACAGCAATCTTGGTGGCAATGGGGCAGTAGTTCTGAAGCCTTGCACCTGTGTAAAGATCACTGATACCAGTGGGTACAGTCACCGAGAAGGTGGCCTGGCCGCTGCCGTTGGTAGTGGCTGTCTCGTAGAATGTAGGAGCCTTTCCACCGATGCCGTCAATACCGTCGGAGAGGGCTACTGTTGCGCCACTCACAGGAGATCCCATGCTGGTCACAGTCATTGTTATGCTCTGTGCCCCGGGATTAACTATTCCCGGGTTGCAGTTGATTGCGAGAGGCGTGGGATTGGCTACATCGTTGGTGTAGATATCCATTGCAGGGTCACCGAACCAGAGATACATCTTGGCGTTGGTCTCGCCGTATGTGCCCTGATCAGCAATTGCTTCAAGGGTTGCGTAGTTCAGAGCCTCAACAACATTGGTATAGCCCATGTCATAGAGACCTATGAATGTGGATTTCATGTAAACATGATTTGCTTCGGTGTAGGAAGGGTCATTGGCGCCAAGGTTTCCGCTTCCGCCGTGCTCTGCCCAGGCAAAACTCTCGGCAAGGCATTCAGTGGAGGTACTCTGATATTCACCGCAAAGGCATGCATATGTGAATACGGGTGGAAGGAATGTGTTGGTGAGAGCTGTGATGTTGCTCTTGTTCCAACCCGGGCTCCATGCCCAGTAAGTAACGTCTCCGTGGCCTCTGTAAGCTACAGTGCCGATACCGTTGTTAAACCAGTCAGAAACCATCTGAGCTGTTCCGCCTTCAGGGGGATAAACCTTGTAAAAGGTCATGTCAATATCGTAGTCGTAGGCAGCAGTCTCGTTGCAGCAAGCCGTGTACTTGTCGGGATAATTCTGCTCATGTGCTGCAAGAACTGCAGTGCTGGGAATGACACCAGTGGTGTTGTTGTCGGTGAAGGAGTACTGGTAGTAACCGTCGATGATCTTTGAAACCTGAAGCTCGATCTGTGCAGCGTCACCGGTAAGGCGGCCTACAGCGATTTCAGGAACAAGGTCTGTTCCCACAAGGCATGCGTAGTAGTAGTCTCCGTAAAATGAGCCGTAGTTGTAACTGGGAAGAGCGGCATGGTCGCCGGCGATAAGAGCGAATCTTGTTGAGCTTGTGTCGAAATGGTCAGTTATGGCTGCCTTGATGAGGCCGGAAGATGTGCCGCTTGCAAGGGTTTCCACAGCGGTTTCGTATCCGATGCCCTGGTAGAATTCAACAAGGGGCATGATGGCATCAAGGTTGGCAGCGGTTGTAATGAATACATAATCAGCTGCATCAGCGTCTACAGGGGCAGATGCAGAAGCATCAACCATGCTGTAGTTAATCAGGGTGCTGGAGGCTGCATTCTGCACAAACTCGTTTGAGGAGTAAGCCAGCGCATTGGCGGAGCCTTCAAAATCGATTCTGACCCTGATGGTTCTTGCAGCCTGAAGCTCGCCTGTGGCAGGGTTGTATCTGAAGGGATTGAAGAGAAGTCTGTCGGTGTTGATACCGCCCCAGACAGCAGGATTGTTTGCTTCTGCCCAGTTGCCCGGGGAGAAACTGTTTGCACCATAGACAACGTCATCCTGGCGGAAGGGGTAGGGATTGTGAGGCATGTCGATTTCAGCAGTCTGAGCTGGAACAAGATTTATTCCAGAGTATGATGTGAAACTGACATCCTGAACGGTAACAACAGCTTCGCTGCCGAAGGGAAGAGCGAACATCTCTGTAACGGCAGGAACTTCCGGAAGCCCTACGTTTGTGTGCGAGCTGAACCCGGGAAGCTCGATGCTGTCCCATGTTGTGCCGCCTGCGGTTGTTTTGCCGAGCCAGAAACCAGGAACTGTTATGTCAACTACAATATGGCCTTCATTTGACTCAAGCAGATTTACAGTGCATACGTCTCCAGGCTGGCCGCCAAAGGACTGCCAGTCGAAGTTTCCGTGCAAAGCGAATGCTGCAGTGGCCAGAAGTGCGGCCAGAAGAAATGGATTCCTCATACTGGAAAAACTCCTCTCGAATATGGTGTGTGGGGAAATAATCTTCTCTAAAATACTCGCCACTATAATCATCCCTCTTTCAACGCAAGTCAATACGGAGAGTTGACCTTGAAAGAACGGAATTGAATAATCCTATCTGAATAACGAAAGGAGAAATGAAAGTGAAAACAGTGTTTATAATCGCTCTTGTTCTGGCAGTTTCTGCGCTGGCAGGTCCCAAAATAGGAGGCAGGGTCGGTTACACCACAGCAGAGGACCCCTTCAGCGGGCTCAGTACCGACGGTGCAATTTTCGGAGGACAGATAACATTTCCCATGCTGCCGATGCTGGGCCTGGAGGTCAGCGGAACCTATACCAGTACTGAATCAGATGTTTCCATGGAAGATTTCGTTGCCAATTATGTTGAGGACGAATACGGTTACAACTACAATGGAGACATAGACGATCTGACTGCATATCTTGAGGATGATTTAGGCTGGGAGGTTCCCGGAACGGGAGATATGCTTGCCGATTACACTGCAACCTATCACAACCTGGGTCTAGCAGGAATCCTCAGAGCAGACATTCCCATGGGAGTTTCTCCTCTTAGCCCTTACGTTGGCGGCGGAGCAGGAGTTCATTTTGTTGTAAGTGATGCCGATGCCATGCTGGCACTTATACAGCAGCAGACAACCGGCGAGCAGGCCATAGATCCATACGATCACATCTTTCCTTCAATAGAGGGCGTGGTGGGGCTGACCTTCCAGCCCATGGGAGCGCCTGTTTCCATGTTCGGTGAAGTAAGGCTTTCAAAGCCCTTCGGTGATGATGCCGGTGATGCTATCGTTACATATTTCGGTGGAGCCAACCTGGGCTTTTAGCGGAGAACAGTTACCTGGAAAGCGCCTCCTGAGCGGGGCGCTTTTCTATTATTCTTCTGAATTCATCCCAGATTCCAGGTGCGCTGCACTGAACTCCTCTTGACCGGATTGACCATTTCTTTTCTCTGAAACCTGTGACAGTGCCTCCTGCTTCCCTGACCAGAAGAACTCCAGCGGTCATGTCCCAGGGGTGCAGGCTTTCTTCCCAGAACCCACCCAGTCTTCCCGCAGCGGTGTAAGCAAGATCCAGTGCTGCCGATCCGCACCTGCGCATACCCCGGACTTTACCCAGAAAGTTCTTCAGAACATCCAGGTCGAAAGTGAGGTCATCTTCTGTTCTGGTATAAGGGAATCCTGTTGCAAGAATCACATCCGACAGTTTGTCCGCCGGTGAAACAGAGATGCTTCTGCCGTTGAGCCATGCTCCCCCGCCTCGCATTGCGGTGAAGGTCTCATCTCTTACAGGATCATGGATGCAGCCCAGAACAGGGCCGTTTTCATCAACAAGAGCAATGGAAACACAATAGAAAGGAATTCCTGAGGCGTAATTGTTGGTTCCATCAAGAGGATCAACTATCCACATGGGCGGGGAGGGGAAATTGCCGTCCCAACTTTCCTCGCCTATAAAAGAAGAGCCGGGCAGAAGAGCCGTAAGCTCCCGCTTCAGGTATTTCTCTGCTTCCAGGTCAGCTTCGGTGACGTATTCCATCCCGGCTTTGCTGCCCACAGAAAAGCCCCTGTCAGTGAAATCATTGAGAAGATTACCTGTAGAGAAAGCTATTTGGATAACACTATCGGTAAATCCCTGCATCAGACACTCCCTTTTCCCTTTACTGATCAGGGAATTATATCAAGGGATGCTCTGAAGGAGGGAATATGACACTGAGGAATTTCGGGAAAAGACTGCAGTATTTCATTAACGACCTGCTCATTCGCAATCCTCTCTGGCAGATTCTCTTCCTTATTGCGGTTTCATTCCTGGTTATCCTTGCAGGAGCATCACTGATAAAGGGGCACGCCACTGATGATTCCACTGAAACAAGCTTCTGGTGGTCGTTCACAAGGCTTCTTGATCAGGGCACTTTCATTGAAGATCACTACGATAAGCACATAGCAGTGGTAGGTGTTCTTGTTACCCTCTCCGGAATAATGATTCTCTCTCTTCTGATAGGTGTTCTCTCTTCAAAGATCAACGAGCGGCTGGACTCTCTGAAAAGAGGCAGATCACCCATTGTTGAAAAAGGACACTTCATCGTGTGCGGCAACGGGGACAGACTTTACGAGGTAACACGGGAACTGATCGAAGCCCGGAGGGATGAGGGGCTGTTTTCCAGAAAGAGCCTTGTGATGTTTTCGGCAAGCTCCAGAGAGGAAATGGAAGAAGTGCTAGCACAGAGAACTGGCAGGAAATCCGTTTCCGAGGTGATCTGCCGGTCCGGGGAAGTCACGGATATTGATTCGCTGAGGCTTGTGGGTTTTGACAGGTGCAGCGGTTTTGTGATCATAGGAGACGATGATCACTCTGTGATGAAAACACTCATTGCAGTGAGTTCTCTCTGTGAGGAAAATGATCCTGTTGCAGTATGTGAAATAAGGAATCGTACAATGGGCAGCGTTGCAGAAATGGCGCACAAATCGGTTCACTGGGTTCCTGTTCGGGAAGTTGTGATGAGGCTTGTTGTTCAGGTTTGCCGCCAGCCGGGATTGAGTGCGGTCTACAAAGAACTGTTGAGTTTTGAAGGCAACGAGTTTTACCTGAGAGACTGTCCCCGGGCACAAGGACTCTCGCTGGGAGAGATAGGCCTCAGGCAGTCTCACGGCGTTGTCTGCGGAATACAGAAAGAGGGGAAGGTGTATTTGAATCCCCCTCTGGAAACGGTTTTTGAACAGAATGACAGGCTCCTGATACTGTCTGAGAACTCAGGAAAATTTCACCTGAAAGCTGAACCGAGAGATGAAGGCAGAAAGATAGCTGGAGAAAAGGAACCCTGCGGGAAGCTTTTCAAGATGCTGATTTTCTCCGGACAAAGCACAAAGTTCACCCTGATGCTCAGGCTTCTTGACGAGTACTCACTGAACGGGGCTGAAATAATGGTTGCCGGGTCACTCCCGGAAGAGGAAGGCAGGAAGTACACCAGCAGGTTGGAATGCCATAACTGTACAGTGAATTACACCAGAATGAACAGGACTGAGCCTGAAGAAGTAATCGCCCTGAACCCGGAATACTATGACAGTATCATGGTTGTTTCCGGCAAAGAACCGGGAAAAACTGATGAGAAGGCTGATTCCGAGTGCATCGTTACCCTGCTCATTTTAAAGAGCATCAGAGAAAGGGAGGGCACCGGCTGGAACGGAACCGTTGTGGCAGAGATAAGGAACCCGAGAAACAGAAGGCTCGCATCTGCAGCTGAGATTGACGATTTTGTTATCAGTAATGAGGTGTGCAGCATGATGATGGCACAACTTGTGAAACAGAAGGAGCTTGGGCAGGTCTTTGAAGAAATATTCGACCCGTCCGGGTGTGAAATACAGCTTCGTTGTGCCTCAGGGTACAGTCACGGTACATTTCATGAGCTTGAGATGCAGGGAAGATCCAGGCGGGAAGTTGTTCTGGGTTGGTTGATCGGAACCGGTTCCGATGCTGTGGTTACATTAAATCCGTCCAGAGATGAGGAAATGCCGGAAAACAGGGACTGCAGAGTTATAGCCATTGCTGAAAGGTAGAGAGATGAAGGGTTCCGGATTCATAGGTACACTGGGGCTGGTGACAGGCGTTCTGTTCATTCTGCTGGGGATTGTGTTCCTGGTGGCAGGCCCTTTGATAACAAATCCACTGGATTCAATGCTGGACAGTTCTGCCAGGGGGCTGAGAACTTCAGGAGAAGCTATCAGCAGTGTTACCAGCGGGGTTTCCAATTCTTCAGGAATGATCGAGGATGTCAGGGTTTCTCTGGAAACCAGTTCAGAGGCCCTTACGGGAACAGGAGATGTTATACAGCAGACAGTGGAAATTCTGGAGGAGACCCGGATTATTATACCGGCGCTTGCAAATGACATGTCTTCAATGCCTCCCATGGTGAGGAACCTCATGCCGGGAAATCACTTCAATGAGATTGCCGAAAGAACGGAAACCGTAGCTGTCAAGCTGGGGCTTCTCAACACTCAGCTTGAGAGTCTGTCCGGAGACGTGCTGTCTACCTCAGAAGCTGTATCAGGGGTTGCTTTGTCAGTTGAAACATTGAAGGACGACCTTCTCTCTGCAGAGGGATCATTCAGCGAGGCAGCTGAAAAGATGGAAGAGACTGCTGACTTTCTTGAGAAGAGTTCGTTTGCAGGGACAGTTGCAGTTCTTTTCATGGGGATAGGTATTCTTATGCTTCTTACCGGTCTGTATCAGGTTTCTTCAGCCGTTACGATCAGCAGGTTGATGAAGAAACTGGGAAATCAATGAGGTCGGTTACTCTTATGTTCATGCTTGTTCCTCTCTGCTTTGCAGGATCGTTCAAGCTTTTTTCAGACACTTTCAGCCTTGATGTTGGCACATACCGCTACATCAATTTCCGTGTTACACCTGATCAGGCTGAAAATGCAGGAATAGCCGGAAACTTCTTTACCATTCCTGAAGAGACGCCTGTAGAGATGATACTCCTTACAGAGTACAACTACCTGGGGGGATGGCAGAACCGGGAAGACATTGACACCCTGGCATATTTCAGAGGAACATCGGATTCACTGTACATGCCAATTCCGGATTTCGGAGACTTTGTTCTTGTTGTGAGCAACAGAGGTAATTACTGCCCTGTTGAGCTGTCTGCTGATTTCAGAATAGTGTTCACCGGATCAGGGATAACTTATGATTCTCTGTCGACAGGGATGTCTGTGCTGGTTACGCTACTTGCAGCAGGGCTGGTTGTTGCAGCGATAATTCTCACAGTTAAAAAACTGAATTGATCAGACTCTTTTCTATTTACTATATTTCATAGCGGAAATATAAGAAAGGAGCCTCATGCTCATATCAACCAGAAGCAGATATGGCCTCAGAGCACTGGTACATCTTGCCAGGAACGACAGATCCACACCTGTCAGCCTTTCAGGAATTGCCAGGCGGGAAGATATTCCCATAAGATACCTCGAACAGATCTTCGGTCGATTGAGAACCGCTGACATTGTCAGAGGAAGACGGGGACCCGGAGGAGGTTATGTTCTCAGCAAACCTCCTGCTGAGATTTCTCTGCTGGATATCATTAAAGTACTTGAAACCGAATTCTTTCATACCAAATGTGTTCTGCAGTGTCCTGACTCTTCCGTTTCAGCGGATGAAAGAGCGAAGGGTTGTGCAAGAGAAGACAGATGTCCCACCCGCATACTGTGGTCGGAGATCAAGGTTATCTGTGAATCCTACCTTATGAAGAACACTCTCAGCGACCTTGCATGCGGTTCGCTGGAAAAGGAGTAGGCTATGTGGAAATACTCCGATGTGCTGATGGATCACTTCATGAATCCAAGGAATGTGGGCTCTCTGCCTTCTCCTGACGGTCATTCAGAGGTGGGCTCCCCCCAGTGCGGAGACGCAATGTACCTGGATATCGATATAGATGACCAGGGAAGGATCAGTGAGATAGCTTTTAAAACCTTCGGATGTGCCGGGGCCATTGCAAGTGCTTCAGCACTTACCGAAATGGCAAAAGGGCTTCCTGTAGAGGATGCTCTCAAAATAAAGAACAGCCAGATAGCTGAATTCCTCGGCGGAATGCCCCCGGAAAAATTTCACTGTTCCGTGATGGGCCATCAGGCTTTAAAAACAGCCGTTGAAGACTTCCGGTCCAAATGCGCTGAGATAGGCAAAATTCTGGAAGAAGAGGGAATTCCGGCAGCTCTTATAAGACCCGGAAGAGTATACATCAGCTCCCCTGATGATCTTGAAAAAACGAAGAAGGTTCTGTCAGACAGGATTGAGAGAGCCATATCCGTTAAGGTGAAATGATGGATACCATTTATCTGGACAATGCAGCAACCACCAGGGTTGCTCCGGAAGTGGTGGAGGCAATGATGCCCTATTTCACTGAGGAATTCGGCAACCCCTCAAGTTTCCATACTTTCGGAAGTTCGCAGATGGAAGCGGTGGAGACTGCTAGAGGCCAGGTGGCCAGGCTCCTGGGGGCCAGAGCAGAGGAGATATTCTTTACATCAGGCGGAACAGAAAGTGATAATCAGGCCCTGAGAGGAGCTGTTCAGATCGATCCCACCAGAAAGGGGATTGTCACTTCAGCCATTGAACATCCGGCAATTCTGGAGACGGCCAGACTTCTTGAAAAAAAGGGCTGTTCTCTGGGTATAGCGGAAGTAAACAGCAATGGAGAGCTGGATCTTGACAGCCTGAAAAAGCTGGTTGATCAGCAGACCGCAATAGTGTCAATCATGGCGGCAAACAACGAGACCGGTGTTATCATGCCTCTGGAGAAAATTTCGGAAATTGCAAAGGATGAGGGCGCTCTATTCCACACAGATGCAGTTCAGATGGTGGGGAAGAGCCCTGTTGATGTTCATGCACTGGGTATTGACCTTCTCAGTCTGTCTGCTCACAAGCTGCATGGGCCAAAGGGGTGCGGCGCCATATACATTCGCAGGGGAATAGATCTTCCGCCTCTGATAACCGGTGGTCATCAGGAGCGTGGAGTCCGTTCGGGAACTTACAATGTACCTGGAATAGTCGGATTGGGTAAGGCTGCTGATCTTGCTCTTACTCACCTGACTGACACGGTTGTTGAAGAGAGAAAGCTGAGAGAGCTGTTTGAACAGCAGGTGAAGGAGCGCTGCCCCGGTGCGATGATTGTTGCTGAAGGTGCCGCCATGAGGCTTCCTGGTACAGTCACAGTGATTTTCAGGGGAATAGAGAGTGAAGCCGTTCTTACTCTGCTTGACATGCATGGAATTTATGCATCCTCCGGTTCTGCCTGCAGCACTGGAAGCAAGGATCCCAGTCATGTTCTCTATGCAATGGGAATTGACTACACTCTTGCAAACAGCGCCTTGAGGTTCAGCCTGAGCAGGTATACCTCTGAAACAGAGATAGAGTCTGTGGTCAGTGTTCTTGAAACAATAGTGGAAAGACTTAGAAGAATTTCACCCTACTCAGAATAGTTTTGATGAAGGGACGGGCTTCCTGCCCGTCCCGAAAACCTGCTTCAGAAGCCATCACCTGTCCAGGCAATTCCCGCATGAAAACCAAAGTTCTCGAAATCATTCAGCCCCAGAGAAAATCCTCCGTTTGCTGCAAAGCTTTCATCCAGAAGATACTCAGTTGATGCAATAGCTCTGAATTCACCTGACGTGGATCCATTGAGAGCCGCTGAAATGAGGAAATCTGAAGATATGTAGCTTGAACCTCCGCCGGTGAAATAGAAAACGTCGGCTATTTTGTCATCGAAGGGATTGCGCTGACCATTCAGTGCGTATTCCCCGGACATGGAAAGCCTGAAGTCCAGGAATGTTGTGCTTGTAACTCCTCCCACTGCAAGCTCTGCTCCAGTGTCGCGGTTTTCTTCTCCGGTTGGCAGGGTCAGCCTGCAGGTCAGCTTTAGTGCTGTTCCTCCCCGGGTGGTTTCGTACAGCCAGCCTCCGGCAAGGGTCATGTCTCCAATAAAAGATCCGTCAAAAGCATCATCTGCCGGCACAAAAGGCAGTACTGCAGCCAGCTCAATATCCTCTGCTGCTCCCCAGCATCCCTGGAGGGGAACGGTAAGGATTGAACCGTTATCGGTGTTCAGGTACTCAATTTCTGTTCCAAGGCGAAGCCGGCCTGTTTCCAGAACTTCGCTGCATGAGAGCCCCTGCCAGCCTGAAAGACCGGCAGGTCCGATGCTGCTGGAAGCACCACAGGCTGCAGATACAATTAGCACAGGTAAAAACACTATTATCTTCATTATTCCTCCGGGGTTGACAACAGTACATGCAAGAGGGAAATATACCTTTAATATGGCTCCCATTTTTCAGGAGGTACAATGAGAACAGGGGAAGCAGGGATTTTGATTGCTCTTGCCGTGTTCCTGGCTGGCGGGGTCTTTGTTGCGCTGAGGGAGATTCCACATGAGGTTTTCCTTGGGGGCACTGTGGAATCCGAGGTTGAACTGTCAGTTTATGATATGCTGAAACAATCCATTCAGCCCTATCACTTTGGAAATGTTCCAAGGGAATCTTTCAGCGGTGACACAACGCTGTGGGTTGTTGACCTTGACCATAACATGTACAGCATTCCTCAAACTGATTTGTATGTGACCAGAATTCTACGGGACCTTCAGTTTACGGATATAACAGCTTCGGAAAGGCTCTCCGGCGGTATTGTGTTCCGGGCGCTCTTTCCCAACGGCCAGCCACTGGAGATAAGCTTTACCTGCCCCTAGGTGGTCAATACCCTTGACTTTCTTTATCTTTCATGACTTCCGCCGGGATTTTTCAGCTTTTGGTGGGAAGTGAAACTGTCGTATTGAATGAAATAACTACTGACTAAATAAAGAGTTAGACAAGGCTACAGGCCAGTCTGAAAACCCCATGAAGGGAACGCCCATGAAAAGAGCCGACAAGTGGAGAAATTACAGCTCCGCCATCGTGCTGGTTATCTCGCTGCTGCTTATATGGCCCACAGTGAAATGGTATTCACTGCCGGCTGTTGAGAGAGACCGCGCAGAAGCCAGTGTTCAGCCCGAGACTACCAACCCGTACCTGAGAAGTCTTATTGACGACATGCAGGAAGAAGGTGGGGAAGAGCTTCTGGAGGAGTACAGAGAGCTGTACAAATCAAGCAACGGAACCATTAAGCTCGGACTCGACCTTCAGGGCGGAATGTATCTGGCTTATACAGTTGAGCCTACTCCCGGGCTTGATACAGACGAAGCTCTTGACCAGGCCCTGGAGATTATCAGAAACCGAATTGACGAATTCGGTGTTTCAGAACCTTCCATTACCAGACAGGGTAACGACAGGATCATTGTTCAACTTCCAGGAGTGAGAGATCCTGCGAGAGCCAGAGCTATTGTTGAAAGACAGGCTCTACTGGAATTCAAGGTTGTTGCCTATCCAAACGCTGAGCATCCTGCACCATCAAGCATCCCGGTGATCAGGGCAATAGAGGCTGTTCTTGACGACAGTTACGTTGTTGAAACTCCTGATGTGGTTGAAACACCTGTGTCCCCTGAAGATGATCAGTTCTCACTTCCAGTGGCTGATCAGGACCTTACGCTTCCATCTCCCGAGGGAGAGGAAGAGTCTGTTCTCCCTGAGATCGAAGTTGCCGGGCAGTTCGGTTCTCTGATTACAATGGCAGATCAAAACTCTGCAACAGTTCTCAGTATCAGACCAGGCGACTGGATGATAAGACAGGGTGAAGATCTCGATGCAATGCAGTCCATTCTTATCAGGGATGATGTGCAGGAGATACTAGCCGACGCAAACCTTTCTTTCACATTCGGCAAGGCAACTGAAATGGCCGACGGCACTACAATGGTAAGCATCTTCATTGTTCCTGCAGATGCAGGCAGGGGCTGGGACAGGCAGGCTGACCTGGAGATCCCCGATTACCGTCTTACCGGCGCCAGTCTCACAGATGTCAGAATCAGGATGGGTGATCAGAATACAATGAGCAGGGACCCCTACCTTCTTCTTGAATTCGATTCCGACGGATCCTCCATGTGGGAGCGCATCACAGGTGAGAATGTTGATGAGCGGGTAGCTATTCTACTTGACGGCCGTATCTACTCCGTTGCCACAATAACCGAGAGAATCAGTGGCGGTACAAGACTTTCAGGCGGATTCAGTGTTGAAGAAGCCCGCGACCTGAGACTTGTTCTCAAGGCAGGAAGTCTGCCGGCAAAACTGATAATCGCAGAAGAGCAGACAATAGGACCCAGCCTTGGACGAACAGCAATCAACAACGGCATGCTTGCAGGTGTTGTGGGCCTTGCCCTCATTGCTGCGTTCATGATTATTTACTACGGAGTCAGTGGTCTGATCGGTGTTCTTGCTCTGATCTTCGATATGCTGATAATTCTTGGATTCCTCTGTTTCCCGGGCCCGCTGGCGCAGCTGGGTGTTTCGGGAATGAATGCTACTCTGACCCTTCCGGGAATAGCCGGTATCATCCTTACCATCGGTATGGCAGTTGATGCAAGCGTTCTCATTTACGAAAGGATAAGAGAGGAACTCCGGGCAGGAAAGGGCATTCGCTCTTCAGTCAATGCAGGATATGCAAGGGCATTTGTTACCATCCTTGACGCCAACCTCACCACTTTTATCACAGCTCTTGTTCTCTACAGGTTCGGTACCGGTCCTATCAGAGGATTCGCAGTGACTCTTTCAATAGGTATCATGGCATCCATGTTCTGTTCTCTTGTGTTTACAAGGGCAATTTTCAGTAATCTCCTTGCCCAGGTGAAGAGAACAAAGATAAGCATTGGAAAACTTGCACTGATCAGAAATGCTCACTTTGATATTATCACAGGCAGGAAAAAGACCTACATGCTTTCTCTTGCTGTGATTCTTCTGGGAGCAATCTCATTTGCAGTTCATGGAGGATTGAATCTTTCCATTGATTTCACCGGAGGTCTCGAGACCAATGTGATATCATCGGAATATTCCTCATCGGCTGATCTTACCAACGCTCTTTCCGAACAGGGACTTGCAAGTGTTCAGGTTCAGTCTCTTGAAGACTGGGGTGGAGAGGGCAGTGCTTTTGTCATTCGAACTTCCACAAGTGACAAAGACGAAGTTTACGCTGCACTGGGCGAAGCAAGCTGCATTCTGATGGAAGATGAAGCAGGTGAATCCGAAGCCTCTTTCATAAAGCAGATCGGTCCAAGGGTTGGAAATGAACTGAGAAGCAGGGCAGTAGACTCCATACTTCTGGCTATGTTCTTCATAGTGCTTTACATCTGGTACCGTTTTCAGTTCAAGTGGGGTCTCGCTGCTGTGGTGGCGCTATTCCATGACATTATTATCACAGTGGGTCTTCTGGCATTGTTCCAGATTGAAATCAGCCTTACAATCATCGCAGCTCTTCTCACCATTGTGGGTTATTCCATCAACGATACCATCGTGGTGTTCGACCGCATCCGCGAAGACAACAGGCTCAGGAAGGGTAAAACCTTTGAGGAGATTGTTAACAAGGGTATAAACGAGACCCTCAGTAGAACCATCGTAACATCGCTTACAACCTTTGTTGCAGTACTGATGCTCTTCCTCTTCGGTTTCGGAGAGATACACGATTTTGCCTTTACGCTTATGATCGGTATCATCGTGGGAACCTATTCCTCCATCTTCGTGGCAAGTCCGATCCTTATCGACTGGCATGCAAGGATGAAGAAGAATAAGTAAACAGACAGATACAG
>CAYLRO010000058.1:0-12689 GCA_964386635.1 uncultured bacterium
TCAGCTCAGTCTGCTATCGATTCCCTTCACAGCCCTGAGGCCATCTGCTATGGCTGTAATGGCGTCACCCTCACCTGGGGTAATGTCTCCGCCGGCAAAGATGTTCTTTGAGCCAGTATACTGATCACTGTTCACAATGATCCTGCCCCATTTAAACTCCATGCCTTTTTCTATTTCCTCAGGCAAGAAGTCCGTGTCTGATGTCTGGCCTATTGCACTGAAAATGGTATCGACCTGAATGCAGTGCTCGATGCCATCCCTGGGTTTGGGCATGGGTCTTCCACCCTTTGGATTCGGCACCATCTTCGCTTCGACGTAGTAATACTTCAGACCCTTGTCTGATCTCTCTATCCTTGCGGGAATGGTCTGAGTTCTCATGTCGATGTTCTCCTCGATTGCCTCATGAATTTCTTCCTCATCAGCAGGCATATCCTGCAGGCGCCTTCTGTAGGAAATTATTACTTCGGCACCGAGCCTTCTGCAGGTTCTTGCTGTATCCATTGCAACGTTACCGCCACCGATCACCAGCACTTTCTCCCCGATGTTTTCTTTTGTTTTCTCAGGGGATTTCATAAGGAAGTCGAAGGCAGGTCTAACTCCTGGAACATCTTCACCCTCGATACGGGCGTCTGACGGTTTCTGAAGGCCCACTGCAATGTACACAGCCTGATACTCTTCGGAAAGTTTGTTGAGGAGTTCTTTCGATACTTCCTCTCCGTAGTGAATCTGCACACCGGCTTTTTCGAAAACCTCCATCTGCTTCTTCAGGTCCGCTTCAGGAAGACGGTACTCAGGTATGGCCTTCCAGGCCACACCGCCGCCCTGCTTCATTCTGTCGAACACGTGGGTTTCGTAACCCTTCCTGGAAAGGTAATAAGCTGCTGTGAGTCCCGAGGGGCCTGCACCGACAACCGCAACCTTTTTCCCGTTGGGCTTTCCAGGTTCAGCATCCGAGTTCAGTACATCTGCCAGTGAGTCGAACTGCTCGCAGGCAAACCTCTTCAGCCACCTTATGGCAATTGATTCGCCCTGGTAACCCATGGCGCAAACTGTTTCACACTGCCTGGTGCAGACCTTTCCGCACATCTCAGGCAGGGGATTGTTATCGTAGAACAGTTTCACGGCGTCGTGGAATCTGCCTTCAGCTATTGCCTTGAGGTAATCAGGAATGTGCATGTGTGCAGGGCAGGCTGTGATACAGAGGCCGCACTGGATACACCTGGCAGCTTCCTCCATTGCCTGACTCACCGTATAACCCTTAACAACCTCATTGAAGGTCTTCACTCTTTCTTCAGGCGCAGTGATCTTCATCTGCTCTCTTGGTGAACCGGCCCAGCCCAGGGCATCATTGTCCTGGCGGAAGCCTTTTTCATCCGAGTCCCAGCCCTTCTTCTCCACACCGGGAGTGTATACACAGGTACCGGCTTTCTCAGTTACCCAGCTGTAACGGTTGCTCATCTTCAATGATCCTGTGGAACAAACATCTATGCAGAGAGCGCACCAGCAGCACCTGCCGTAATCCACCCTTGGCCTCAGTCCCGAGTCGCCTTTTTCAGAATTCTCCTGAGCTGTTTTCACCATGTCGATGGCAAGGTTCTCGCAGATAGCCTCACATCTGCCGCAGCCGATGCATTTGTCTGTGTCATTGATATGAAAGCCCCTGTACCTGTCTGCCCCTGGATTCTTCTGCCTGGGGTACGGAATTGTATCCACCTTTTTGGCAGCCCTGGACCATGCCAGGAATGGAGAGATAATGTCTGTGAATTTCATTATGCCTACCTCTCTATTTCCGGCGGACATGTTGTAAGGCTTACCATGATGTTGGAAACATCGGCGATATTGGCCCCTGCAAGCATCTTTTCTAGAAGAGGGACTGCATGTACGTATGACGGTCCTCTCACATGTACCCTTCTGGGTTTCAGTGAACCGTCACTTACTACATAGTAGCCGTACTCTCCTCTGGATGACTCCACTCTGGAATAGAACTCTCCCGGAGGGACCTTCCACTCTGTCAGGTTGGGAAGTTTCAACGCAATGGGGCCGTCTGGAATTTTTTTCAGTATCTGCTTTATCAGACTGATACTCAGGTCTATTTCTCTTCTTCTTACAAGTGCTCTGGAATAGATGTCACATCCATTCTCAGTAACCACATTGAAATCAAGCCGGTCATAGACCTCGTATGGAGCATCCTTCCGGACATCTCTTACAGATCCGCTGCCTCTGGCCACAGGCCCCACAATACCGTATTCCTCTATCCACTCAGGTTTCACAACACCGATATTCTTTGTTCTCAGCTTGAATACAGCATTGTTCAGTATGAGCCTGTCAAGTTCAGGAAGTCTTTCCTCTATTGTGGACAGAACGCTCTTTATCCTCTTGTCAAAACCTTCAGGAAGGTCTCTTCTTACACCACCTGGCTGTATGTAGATATGGTAGATCCTGGCTCCTGTGAGTTCTTCAAAAAGGTCCAGCACAAAGTCTCTGAGTGTTATCCCCCACATTGCTCCTGTACCAAGACCCAGCGTCCCGGCCTGGCCGCCGAAAGCCATCAGGTTTACAGCAAGTCTTGCAAGTTCAAGAACAAGAGTTCTTATCCACTTTGCTCTTTCAGGAATTTCCATTCCTGAAAGTTCCTCAATAGCCATTGCGTAGCACTCCTCGTTAATGTCAGGTTCAGGGACACAGATGCGGCAGACCAGAGGAAAGTTCTGTATCCAGAGCCTCTTCTCCATGAGCTTTTCAAAACCTCTGTGCAGGTATCCGACATGGGTAATGGCCTTTGTGATCTGGTCACCGTCAAACCACATCTCGACACTCATGTTTCCAGTTACACCAGGGTGCTGAGGGCCGAAAAAGAGATGAGTGGTCTTCTCGGGATCTGTTGCTCTGTCGTACTTCATCACTCCTCCTCTCTTCTGCCCATTGGTGTATCCCACTCACCAACAACTTCGCCGATATACTGTCTGGGATCCACATGTTGCCGGGGCTGCCTTTCGCCGAATACGCGCATGGAATACTCTTCCGTGTCAAAATCTCTCCGCATAGGCGGGATTTCTTTCCACCCCTCCAGAATGAAGTCTTCTCCCTCTCTGGGATTGCCGGGGAAACTCACACCGAACATCTCGAAAAGCTCTCTCTCAAAAGCGCTGGCTGCTGGCCATATACTGCTGAGAGATGGAACTGTGCAGTTCTCTCTTGGGAAATCTGCACTTACAATGAGAACCGCAGCGTTGGAATAATTCTCAAGTATCCATGTGAGCTGGAAGTTACCCTCTTCCATGCGATCTACAACGCTTATCAGCTGGAGAGTGTTGAAACCCAGCAGAGTTTTTGCAGTAAGGACAGCCTCAATGACAGATGCGGAATCAACATAAACATGAAGATAGTTGTGCAGCTCTCTTACCAGTTCCAGCGAGGGGAATCTGCTTTCAAGCTCTTTCATGATCTTGTCAATCATCTTCTCACCCCTCACCAGTTGTAATCGGGAAGATCCCAGTTGGAGATAATCTCCTTCTGGTTCTCCCGGTAAAATTCAAGGTTCTCACGGTAGTGAATCCAGCCTTTTGCCCGTCCGTCCTTTATCTTTTTCATAAGAAGGCTGAATCCGTCAATAATGGCCTCAGGTCTGGGCATGCACCCCATGACATAAACATCAACGGGAAGGTACCTGTCCAGCACATTCAGCGTGTTGTATGAGTCAAAATACATGCCGCCGTTGATAGTGCAGGAACCCAGAGCAACTATGTACTTCGGATCCTGCATCTGTTCGTATACCCTTATGACCCTTTTGAGTGTTTTAGTGGCCAGATACCCTGAGATGATCAGAACATCCGCCTGCCTCGGGGTGGGTCGCATTGCTATTCCAAATCGCTCCATATCGAATCTGGATGTATGGAGCGGTCTCAGCTCAATTGCCCCGCATCCTGTGCCGTAAGCGGTAACCCAGAGACTGTTTGCCCGGGCAAGATCGTTGATCTTCTGCCAGAGTTCTTTCTTCGTGTCCGGTTTTTCCGGCTTTTTGTTGCAGTACATAAAACCTCCTAAACCATAAGGCGGACAAGGTCCACCAGGGCAAGGGCTGTGGGTACGAACCAGAGGAACCGGATGCTAGTCTCGGTTCTGAATCTTGGGAACACCGAACTCACCACTACGGGATACATGTAGAGAAGAAGTGTTTTAAGAAGAAGACTCCACCAGCTGGAAGCTCCGCCGAAAAAGAGGTTTACGAACAGCAGAACTTTCGCCACACCGAAGATGGCCCGGCCGCTGAACATCAACGAAAGGAATCTGCTGCTGTACTCAGTAGGAGGTCCTATGGGTATCTCCTGGGGTGCCAGCACTATGCTGAAGGGATAAGCCATCTGCATGGGAAGGAACGCCAGAAGAGCAGCAGCTGAAGCAAACGGGAACCGGAAGATGTTCCAGCTTGTTATCCCCGCCTGCTGGGCTTCAACAATTCCTTCAATTCTGAATGTGCCCAGTCCTACTGCAAGAACAATAACAGCAGCAGAGAATGAGAGCTCGTAGGAAGACATCTGAGCAAGCCCTCTGCTTACAGCGATGACACTGTAGGGATGTCCTGAGTTTCCTGCTCCAAGGGCCATTCCCAGACAACCGAAGAACATGATGTAGATCAGCAGGAAGATGTCTCCTGCAAATGACATGTTGTAGTTGATTGATTGCCCGACTACAATGGGAACCATGAGCAGAACACAGATCGCACCTGTAATTCTGAACATGGGAGCCATCCAGAACATTCCACCGTGGTGAATGGATGATTTCTTTCTGAACAGCTTCCAGGTGTCAATGAAATTCTGTGTAACCCGGGGGCCGATCCTTCCATGAATCCTGGCCCTTATGGTCCTGGTAATACCACCAAGAAGCAATCCCCAGCAAAGCGCGCCGAAGATGGTAAGCACTATGGAGAGAATGTTTGTGAACATTACAGACCTCCATTCAGGAACACGAACAGCAGCACCAGGAAAAGAAGTATATGAGCCAGATAAGTTCTGCCGTCACCTGTGAACATGGTTCTGACCATGTCTCCAACCATATACACCGTTTTCACACATCCTCTGAATACTCCTCCTGCTGAAATGCCGGGAAGAAATGCCAGAGCCCTTCTGTAAGGTCTGAAGAAGTTGTTGGAATAGTGCACTTCATCCGCAGAAGGAGGAAGCTCGCCAGCGAATCCGATGTCAAGCTGACCCACATATTTCGGTTTGTGCCCTGTTATCCAGTAAAAAACGAATGCTGCGCCGAAAAGCCCCAATACCATCAGACCTGTCATCCAGGCATTCCAGGTGCCCATGGTTGTTAGAACCATGTCCCCGTCCACCACAGGAGCCAGGCCGGAAAGACCGGGAACAGCCTTCACCACAGGGATCAGAGCATTCAGAAGAAGAGTGGGCTTGAATCCCAGAACCATGATGGAAACTGCAAGTATTCCCTGAGGCACCAGCAGCGTAAGAGGAGCTTCCTTAACCCTGGCATTCTTCGGTGAGAGTTGACCGAGAAACACTCCATGGAGAAGACGGTAGGAGTAGAGGAATGCCACTACGGAAGCAAACATGGCAACAATGGTAACCGGGAGCCATCCTGCTTCAATCAGCCCGTTGTAGAGAAGCCACTTGCCTCCAAATCCCGCAAGCGGAGGAATACTTGCGAAGGAGATAACTGCAATAAGAGTAAATGTGAAGGTAAGAGGCATCTTCTTAACAAGACCCCCAAGATGGTTGAACTGGGTAGTACCTGTTCTCATGAGAACACCTGCAGCCCCCAGAAATAGAGCCATCTTGAAAATCAGGTGATGAATGGTGTGATAGAAAGCTGCTGTCAATCCAAGAACACTCACAAGACCTATTCCCATCAACGCATATCCCAGCTGAGAAACACTTGCGAAAGCAAGCATCTTTCTGTAATCGTCAGCCAGAGCTGCCTTTATCGCAGTACCCAGAGCAGTAAGAGCTCCAATCCATGCAAGCAGTCTCCCCCAGGGAAGCCCGGAGTTAACAACTATTACAGCAAGAAGAAGAACTGCAGCCTTCGAACTGGTGCCTGCAAGAAATGCCGGCATTGTACCGGGAGCCCGGGGATATGCTCTGACATTCCACAGGTGTGTTCCGAACTGGCCCATTTTTATCAGTGCAGCGCCTGTAGCCAGAATCACCGGTAATCCTGATGAGAGAAAACCTGAACTTGAGGAAAGGAGACCTGTAAGAAGAAGGTATCCTGACAGGCTGGCAAAAACAGCATACCAGTAAGCGCCCTTGATCCCCCCTGCTCCTCTGCTTACACCTATGACTCCGGCAAAAGCGGATATTTCCCACAGAATAAAGAAAGTCAGGGGATTCCCTGCCATTGGGAGAACTGTGAGAGAAGCCCCTGAGAGAACAAGCCAGAACCAGTAACTTCTGTGTTCACCGATTCTGTTGAACAATCCCGGAACTGCAAGTACCGTGCCAGCTGCAAAAAGAACCTGGAAAAGCGTCTGCAGACCTTTTGAAGCCAGAACCGCTCCGGAGAAGTCCAGAGATCCCCAGTTTGCCCGGGTCATCCAGATTCCCCCTGCAAGCAGCAGAAGAACTGCAAGAACCGTTTCCGGTTTAATTTTGTCTCCGGATAACGGCTTAACTGATCGTTTGCTCCAGAATTTGAACAGATACACCGCTTCAAGGAACAGCCCTGTCATTGAAAGGTAGAATACTGCAGGATTCACAGAAGCAATATGCTGGAGAAGCGAAAACTTCACCCAGAATGCAGGGAAAGGAGGAATTCCTGCCAGAACAAGAACTGGAACCAGAATAAGGCATGTCCCGAATCCGCTCCATCTGTCTTTCTCTTCAGGATTTCCCAGCATGAAAAGAGCGAATTTTGAGATTGAAGCGAAGATCATCAGGATCAGCACACTTTGCCTGTACAACTCGCCTGTGGTTGTTCCCGCTGCGATTAGAAGCAGAGAGGCATAAGCTGCAGTGGAGTATCCCATGATCCTGCCGGAAGCTGATGCCCTGAGGCCTGCCAGCTGGCTCAATACCAGGCCGACTGCGCCAATCCAGGCCAGAATGGCAGGATCAGGAACAGGCAGCATGGGGATCACCCTGGAGGACCACATGAGAACAGCAAGGCTCCAGGTTGCACTGTAGAACCCTGCCATTATCGAGCTTGAACCATGATAGAAATCAAGCCCCCAGCCACTCAGTGGAAATGCCTTGATTTCAGTGATTATCACCGCAAGCAGCAGTACCGAGACCAGCACCGCAGGAATGCCACCCATAACAGGCAGTACACTGAGACTGAGAATGCCGGTGGTTTTATAGATCACTGCAACACCCAGCAGGAAGAGAATTGTAACAAGTCCTGAAACAAGAGCAGCTTTCATGGCTGCTTCCCATCTGCTTCCGCACCTGCACGCCGCAGTGAGGCCAATTGTGATTATTGAACCGATCTCAAGGAATACGAAAGAGTTGAAGATGTCTGTGGAGAAAAGCATTCCCAGAGAAGCGGTCACCATGGCCAGAATAAGAGGTTGTGACTTGGGGCTTCTTGAGGCAAAACGGTGGAGCGACATCATGGCTGCAGCGTAGATCACCATTGCAGCAAGGGTTCCCCCGGCATTGATCTCCAGATCGATACTCAGAGGAGGTGTTCCAACTCCTGTAGTGAGAATTGTTGAATTATCAAGCTGTCTCAGATCCCAGGCGCCCAGTTGAGAAGAAAGCACAACTATGGCAAGCAGACCGGCAGCAAGGGTAAGATACGATACGAATTTCGAGGCCCTGACATTTTTTCCTGCAAGCCATGCGTTGGCAAAAGCTCCGAGAAGCGGCATGAATATCGCTATTGCTTTTACCATCTCAGCTCCTTCATCCGGCGAACATCTGCTGAGCCTGATTTTTTCGAGGCAAGCACTCCCACAACAACGAAAAGCGCAGCAACGGCCACACCGATCACAATGGATGTAAGAACCAGAGCCTGTGGAAGAGGATCAACAACTGAAGCTGCGGTGGAGTCAAGAATCGGAGCGGATCTTCCTGGAATGAACCCGGTCCATACAAGAAGCAGGTTCACACCTGTATCCGCCAGGGTGAAGGCAAGAGCGATCCTCAGTATGTTCTTTCTGGCAAGAACACCCCAGATTCCGATGAGAACAAGTCCCAGAGCAGTTGCTGCAAGGGACCAGTAGAACAACTGGACATAAGTCATGCCTTGCCTCCTTTGTTTCTGTAGGAGGCGAAAACACCTGAAAGCTCGCTGGCAACCTTCGCTCCGATTGCAAGTGAGATAAAGGGGATTATACCTGCTGAGATAACCTGTCCCGGGGTACCCCCGGGGATCACATTGTTGTTCAGGAATTGCCCCAGAGAATAGATCCCCCAGAACCCGAGAAGTCCGAATGACAGACCGGCAAGAGATTCTACTGCAGTGAGCATTCTGGAGGTACCTGGAAGCGAACTGCTGCCCAGGAGAACCAGCAGGAATGCAGAAGCCACTACAGCACCCCCGGGGAATCCACCACCGGGACTGAGATGCCCGTGAGTTATCACATAAACACCGAACAGTGCGATTGCACCGGGCATGACCCTGGCAGTCAGCTGCACTACAGGGCTGGCTGCAGAAGCCTTGCCTCCAACAGGTAACAGGCTCAGAATGAGAACAACGGCTGTGGATGCACTGAACAGAACAACAACCTCACCGAGAGTATCAAGCCCTCTATAGGCCACAACAACTGCAGTCACGAGATTCACAGAACCTGTTTCCGCTACACCGTTCTCAGCATAATGGAGCCCAACGGTCTGCAGTTCCTCAGGGATTTCCTGCCGGGGCATAGCTGTGATCAATACTGCAGCAAGAGCCAGAACTATTACCATTCCTGTAATGTCCCTGATCATTCTTCACCACCGATCCGGCCTCTTCCCCACAGGAAGATCACCGTTGAGGCAGCGGCACCGATGCTGGCTTCCGTTATGGCCACATCAGGAGCATTCATCAGGAAGAACAGAACAGAAGCGGACAAACTCACAAAGCCTA
Organism: uncultured bacterium; assembly: GCA_964386635.1. Classification (GTDB taxonomy): domain Bacteria; phylum Fermentibacterota; class Fermentibacteria; order Fermentibacterales; family JCC-6; genus Sabulitectum. The sequence goes on from CAYLRO010000058.1 coordinate 9,031, forward strand.
CAATGATAATTGCGGAAATGAGCTTTTTAACCAAAAGCGCAGCAACAGCTGCAGCCAGCATCATCAACCCAGTTCCAACGGCGACAGCAGCAAGGAGTCCCGGGCTCATTCTTCACCTCCCTGCTTCGTTTCAAGATCGTCCATTTCCAGATTGTCCGGTTTTTCGCCGGGAACCATGTGAGCTGATCTGGCCAGAGCATGGCTGGAAACTGGATTAGTCAACACGATGAATACAAGTATCAGGAACAGTTTAGGGATCCACTCAGGTTTAAAAAGACCAATTCCAACCAGGAAAAGTATTGATCCCAGGGTAGTGGCCTTGGTACCGGCATGCATCTTGTTCCACACGTCAGGCATCCTGAAAACTCCCAGACCGCTTGCGAACAGTACAACTGCACCAAGTCCTGTGAAAAAGTATCCCAGAGCGGACAAAATGCTCATTTCAAGCCCCCGTCCAGATAACGTGCAATAGCAAGCACACCTAGAAATGACAGAACGGAGTAAACAAGAGCCACATCCATAAGCATGGATCTGCCCTCGAGAAAAGCAACCAGAATAAGCAGGCTTGTTGTAACAAGTGTTGTAGTATCAAGGGCAACAGCTCTGTCAGTTGCCTTCGGCCCCAGCAGAAGTCTCAGGAAAGAGAGAAAAACTCCCCCTCCCATCAACGCCAGGACTGCAATGAGAAATATTTTATTCAAAGATCTTCTCCAGTCTGTTGGCGAAGCTGTCTACCATCTTCTGTGTTCTGCTGTGCACATCACCATCTGGAAGAAAAACCCAGTGAATGAAGATGAGATCATCTTTCATGTCCACTGTGAGAGTCCCTGGTGTAAGTGTAATTGAATTGGCAACTATTGATCTGGCCCGGGGATTTTCTATGTTCAGCCTGGCTCTGACAATTCCGGGTCTTATTGGAATTACCCGGCGAAACACTCTGAAAAAGATGTCAATGTTGGCCTTAACCATCTGCCCAAGAAAAAAGAGCACATATCCTGTTACCGCTGCCATTCTGGCGGGTTTGAGAAGCGGAAGAAGGTTTCCTGTCAGGGCCCCGGCAGTTGCTGCAGCAATAATAATGCTCACAGCGACTCCCAATACCAGTTCCTGGCCGTTGAGAGTAAGGGTCAACCCCAGCCATATAAGAAGAAGAACGAGAGCGGTGGAAACCACCGCAGGGGTATTTCTCATTATTACTTTGCCCCCTTTCTTCTCATGGAATGCGTAAGAACATCCAGTTCAGTGGACACCTCCACATACCTGAGTTCAACCCCTTCAGGAACTTGAAGAGGTTCGACATTGAAGCTTAATACTGCTTTGCAGCCTGCGTTTACAAGATGATTCAGCGCTGCCTGCCCCTGCCCTGAAGAAACTGCCATCACAGCAATTGTCTCCTTGTTCTGCCTGATGTAATCTGCGACTTCTGACAGGGGTTGAACTTTCATACCACGGCATTTCTTTCCTGCGATATCCGGATCGCTGTCAAAAAGTCCGGTGTAATTGTAACCACCGGTGCCCTCGAGACCGGACTCAACCAGGGCACAACCGATACTGCCTGCGCCGATAACAATCACTTCCGGAGGGTTTACCGTACCCAGAATTTCCTGGATGCTTATAAGAAGCTCTTTTACTTTATATCCGGAACCCTGCTTGCCGAATTCACCGTAGGTGGAAAGGTCTCTCCGTACAGCGGCGGATGAGATTCCGCAGTTATTGGCCAGCTGCTGAGAAGTAACCAGACCTTCCCCTCTGAGAATGGCAAGCCTGAGACATCTTGCATAATGGCTGAGTCTTCTTATGGTTTTTTCGGAAACCTTTGCAGCAATCAATTGTGTCTCCGTTTCGTTTGTGATAGTTCAGCTTTTCACAATACTAGTCAGAGATATATTGTCAGGTCAAGGGGAATTTCAGAGTTGTTACAGACTTGTTCAGTATTTCACATAAGTGTAACATTGAATTCAACTTTTCATTTTTCAGCAGGCACAGGCTTTGCCGTTCTTCAGCACAAATTAAGAATTGCCGTATCTTATTGTTTTATTATAATTTAGACAATCTTATGTGCATTTGTTAACAGCACTTTTTCTAAAGTTTGTTTTCCTGTTACCGGGAAGCATATATTACGGACTGCCTGTAATTTTGCAGGCCCGATTACATACAAAGGAAGATCCGTCTTCATTGTTACCGGTTGAGCACCGGTAGGAGGTACAGAAATGTCCAAAAGTTTCGATGCCTTTAAGATGGCACAGAGCCAGTTCGATCAGGTAGCTGAAAAGCTTGACCTTGAACCTGGCGTAAGAGCGTTCCTTCGCGAACCCATGAGAGAGTTCCATTTTACCATTCCCGTACACATGGATGATGGATCAGTACAGATTTTCAGAGGCTTCAGGGTGCAGCACAGTGATGTGCGCGGTCCTTCAAAAGGTGGAATCAGATTCCATCCCAATGAAACTATCAGCACAGTTAAGGCTCTTGCAACATGGATGACATGGAAGTGCTCAGTTGTAGATATTCCTCTCGGTGGCGGTAAGGGCGGAGTCATCTGCGATCCTCACGAACTTTCCATGCGCGAGCAGGAACAGATCTGCCGCGGCTGGATCCGCAATGTCTGGAGAAACATCGGTCCCGTTCAGGACATTCCTGCACCTGACGTAATGACCACTCCCCAGCACATGATCTGGATGATGGACGAATACGAAACACTTACAGGCGGAAAGTATCCCGGCGTTATCACAGGCAAACCTGTTGGTGTCGGTGGATCACTGGGTAGAACAGAAGCCACTGGCTTCGGTGCAATCTACACAGTCAGAGAAGCCCTGAAGCGTCTCGGCATCGAGATCAAAGGTGCCACAATGGCATGTCAGGGCTTTGGAAATGTCTGCCAGTATGCTGCCGATCTCTTCATTCAGTACGGTGGAAAGGTCCTCTGCATCTCCTGCTGGGACCAGAAGGACATGAAGTCTTACACATACCGCAAGATGGACGGAATCGATCTCGAATTCGTCAGGAGCATCACCGACAGATTCGGTACTCTTGATGCCGAGAAGGCAATTGCAGCCGGTTACGAACAGCTCCCCGGTGATGCCTGGATCGAAACCGAAGCAGATGTTCTTCTTCCTGCAGCCCTTGAGAACCAGATCAATGCTGATACAGTGGGCAAGATCAGCTCAAAGGTAAAGGTTATCGCCGAGGGTGCCAACGGACCTACAACTCCTGAAGCAGACGTTGTTATAAAGGAAAAGGGAATCTTCGTAATTCCCGACTTCCTCTGCAACGCAGGCGGAGTTACATGCTCATACTTCGAGCAGGTTCAGAACAACATGAACTACTACTGGGAAAAAGACGAAGTTCTTTCCAAGCTCGACACCAAGATGACAACTGCGTTCCACGCTGTTGCCGATCTTGCTGAAGCTCAGTCTGTATACATGCGTGATGCAGCCTACATGATTGCTATCGACAGAGTAGCAATCTCCGCAAGAATGCGCGGTCTCGTGTAGTACCAGTTATCGAACAGGACCGGGGTGCTTGTCACCCCGGTCTTTTTTTTCACCTCTGCAGCGGTTAGGATTCTCCTGAATAGAAAGAGCCATCAATTATTCAGAAAGGCAACTTCAATGAGTCCACTGGAAGACGCACAGGCACAGGTTTCTCTTCAGGGCACA
>CAYLRO010000059.1:0-12568 GCA_964386635.1 uncultured bacterium
AACTTCAATGAGTCCACTGGAAGACGCACAGGCACAGGTTTCTCTTCAGGGCACACCGGAATGGAAGATCATCATCAAGCTTCTCAGGGAAACAGATCCTGAACTGCTGGGCAGACTTAGCAGAAAGATGATGAATTACCTGTACAAGCGTAAGGTTGCGAAAATCTCCAAACTCATGGCAGAGTGCCTTCCCAGGCAGGCAAGAGCCGAAGAAACCGGGGACATGTACGGAGAGAACCAGCCTGCCCCGAGAATTGAGTATGAAGTAATTGAAAGGCTTACAAATCAGGTGTTCAGGCTGGCAGAGGAAGTGCTTTCTCCTGAAGAAATCTCCATGGCACTGCACAGATGGATGAGATATGAGAAACTCAGGTTCCTCTCTCTTGCTGCAGGAAGAAGAGATGTACCTCTGGGAAATCTGCAGCAGGCTCTATCTACTTATGAAAAACTTCCGCAGAGAAGCAAGAAGATGGAAGCCAGAGACAGAGAAAGCATAATTGTAGATCTTACCCGAAGAGTCTTCACAGATGATCTCAACTTCATTAACACCATTAGAAAACATGTGAGCATAAGTGATTTTGCCGAGGTGATGAGCCATACCATCGGACCCTATAATGGCAACGGTAAAGTGGGCGGCAAGGCTGCCGGCCTTTTCAGGGCACGAAAAATTCTCTGCACCCACAAAAAGTCATTTACAGTGCTGAGGAATCTTAAAGTTCCTATGACCTGGTACATTGCCTCAGATGCTGTTCTAGAATTTATCCGGCAGAACGCTCTTGAAGAAATGATGGCCATCAAGTACGCCCCACCGGATGAGATTCGTCAGGAGTATCAGTTACTGGAACAGGTCTTCAAGCATTCCGTAATGCCTTTCAGTGTTATGACCGGACTTGAACAGGCACTTGACCACTTCGGTACGAATCCGCTTGTGGTCCGATCATCAAGCCTTCTTGAGGACAGTACAGGAGCTGCATTTGCAGGTAAGTACAAGAGTCTTTTCGTGGCCAATCAGGGCTCCCGCCAGCAGAGGCTTGAAGCTCTGGTTGATGCTGTTCTGGAGATATACGCCAGTATTTTCGGCCCTGACCCGATAGAATACAGAAGAGAGAGAGGTCTTCTTGACTTCAACGAGGAGATGGGAATTCTTATTCAGGAGGTTGTAGGTACAACAATAGGCAGATACTACTTCCCACCCTTTGCAGGAGTTGCCTTCAGCAGGAATGACTACAGATGGTCCCCTAGAATCAAGGCGGAAGACGGAATTGTCAGGCTGGTAGCAGGACTCGGTACAAGAGCCGTGGACAGAACCGGACACGATTTCCCGGTTCTCATGAGCCCGGGACAGCCCAGGCTGCGGATAAATGTCAGTATTGAAGAAATGGTCAGATATGCTCAGAAGAACATGGATGTAATTAACCTGGAAAAGGGATGTCTGGAAACGGTTTCCGTGGACTGCATGATTAAAAAACACGGGTCAAAAATCCCCTGTCTTCCATACATGGTTTCCCTGCTTGAAGAAGGTCACGTTCAGCTCTCCCCTGGCTCAATGCTCAACATACAGTCGAAGGATACAGTAATTACTTTCCATAACATGCTGGAGAAGAGCCCTGTACCTCTTTTCTTTAAAACCGCATTGAAATTGCTTGAAGACGAGATAGGAATGCCTGTGGATATCGAATTTGCATATGGCCCTGATATACACACACCGTATCTTCTTCAGTGCAGACCCCAGAGCGTGGGCAGAACAGGAATGGATACCACCATTCCTTCAGGCATCAGGAATGAAGACATCCTGTTCACCGCCTGCAGGCATGTCATGTCAGGTGCCTGCCACAATATTGATTACATTGTTTATGTTGACGGAAACGAATATGACAGAGTGGAAAGTCGGGAAGAACTCCTGGAAATAGGGAAAACCATTGGCAGGCTCAATCAGATCCTTCCCCATAAAAAGTTCGTACTTATAGGACCTGGCAGATGGGGCAGCAAGGGAGACATCAAACTCGGAGTGCATGTTGGATACAGCGACATCAACAACACAGCAATGCTCATAGAAGTAGCCAGGCTAAAACAGGGCTTTCTGCCGGATCTTTCTTTCGGAACTCACTTCTTCCAGGATCTTGTAGAGGCTGACATCAAATATCTTCCCCTGTATCCTGACGATGAATGCGCCATTTACCGGGAAGATCTTTTCCTGAACTCTAATAATCTTCTCGGAAAACTTGTTGCTGACTCTTCTGATCTCTCAGGTGTTATCAAGGTTCTGAAAGTGTCAGAGCTTTCTCCTGGAGCAACTCTTTCAGTTATAATGAACAGTGAAGAAGAGAAGGCGATTGCCTTTCTGAAAACCGACTGAGCTCCAAAGCCGGTGACAAATCTGCTGTCAGGACCCTGTCCGGGATTCAGGAGGTTGAAATTCCTTCACTTCCCGCTGGAGTGAGTGGCTGATAACAGTTCTTATTACCACAATACTTCCCAAAAGAGCCATATCCATCAATGTGGGATGAGAGATGGTACCAATGATATCCGCTGCAATCATGAATTCCAGCCCCAGAAGAAGGTGGGATCCAAGCTGATGACGAAGAACTTCCCGCTCTCTGAAAACAAACTTCTGCCTGCTTCGCTTGAATTCCAGCGCCACAAGACGGCAAACAATAAGTATGACTCCACGAAGAATAACGGCAACTCCTGTTATGGCAATAGCCTGTGACACAATGAGTAAAGCGCTGTTAATGACTTCACCTCCCTTTCATCTGAACTTACAGACCTGACGATTCAATACTGTAGAGAACAAAAAGAATGAGAAGAGCCACAGGTACAACCACAACCCAGGCATTAACTTTGAGAAGCTCCGGAAGGGTTATGGTACCGAAGTATCCCTTTCTCAGAATGCCCCTTGAAAGCCTGGGGTAAAGAGCCGCGAACAGACCTGAACCGATAAGAATACCGGCGATCCCTCCAATGGCTGCGTCGAGACGCCCCTCACCAACTGCTCCGGAAATGGTTCCGGGACAGTACCCCAGAACAGCAAAACCAACGCCGAAAAGCAACCCGCCTGCAACACTCATACCCAATGAGCCAGGTTTTGGAACAAGCTTCACAATTCCCAGACTGCGAAGCATATACACTCCTGTCATTCCGGTAACCACTGCAGAGAGCATTATCTTCACCACTGTGAAATCCTTTAGAAGAAGCTGCCCAAGAATAACATCGTAGCTGGTTGCTCCCCCCTTCTGGAGAAGAAAACCGAATGCAATTCCCACCAGTAATCCGGGTATAAGCTGTGGCCCTCTCTCCTTTTTCCCCTCTGATTTACGCATGCTACACCCCCCCTCCAACTACACTGAACAGAAGAAAGGCCGTTGCGATTCCCCCTGCGAAAAAACACAGAGCAGCAATCCAGCTGGAAACAGCCAGTTGCATTGTGCCGCTTATACCGTGGCCGCTTGTGCAACCGCCGGCCCACCTTGCACCGAAACCGAGGAATACTCCTCCGATAACAGCTGTGGCAATCCGAAGCAGGGGATCCGTACCGAATGTCTCAGCCCACATGGAGGGAATCATCCGCCACTGAAAATCTCCAGACAGAATGGAGGAAACAAAAGAACCGATAACAATGCCCACCACCAGCATCCACTCCCAGTCAACCACCGGCTTGAACTGCTGGTAATAGAGTTTCCTGTCTACTTTGCTTCCTCTGAAGAGCTTCTCTATCATACCGCTGGTTCTTGTGAAGGCTGTGGAGCAGCCGATTGCTTTCCCTGAAAAGAGGAAGGTAAACCAGCTGAGTATTCCAATTCCCATACCCACCAGATAAGGGGACCAGCGCAACTCCTTTAAAAACTCCATTTCACCACCTCCTGAGAGTATGTATCAGTTCGTTCCCCCGCTAACTTGTAAAGTATCTTGAACCATGGGGATTTTCGCATACCATGCACTGCTTTGCGTGACCCGCTTTACTGTATCCCGTCATGCCTCCGGAAACGTTGTAGATGTCCTTGAAACCATTCTGTTTGAGAATACTGGTCCCAAGGCTGGATCTGTGTCCTGTGCTGCAGATGAGCACTGTGGTTTTGTCCCGGTCAAGTTCACTGTATCTTGATCGCAGATCCGGGGCAGGAATGTTAATTGCACCTTCAATATGATTATCCTGGTATTCCTTGGGAGATCTTACATCAACCAGGGTAAGATTGTCTGATCCGGTTACCATGTTATGCAGTGCTTCCGCGGAAAGCTGGCGGACGTGGGAGGTGGGGAACCCGTTTATCACCCAGGCGAAAATTCCCCCTTCCAGATATCCGGTGATTCTGTCCACCCCTGATCTTCTGGCCCAGACGGTAGCTTCTTTCGCCTGCTGGAAGTCAGAGGCAACTAGAAGAATGTCTTTGTCCACTGGCATTACCCAACCTGCAAAAGTTGGAAAGTTACCGTTGAAGGAGATATTCCAGGAACCTGGAAGGTGCTGACTGCCGAATGAGTCGTAGTCTCTGATATCCAGAACTATCGCATCTGGGGATTTCATTTGCTTCATGAATTCCCCCGGAGAAAGTTCTGCAATTTCCGGCAGACTTGCCGACACTGCCGGCCCCTTCCTGTTCACATCACTGCATCTGCTGAAGTGATCTGGAGCTTGCGGCATGTTCGAAGTGAGAGATTCTATGAAATCCTTTTCCGTTTTTATCTGAATTGCGGTGTTGAAATTCCTCTCATAGCCTATGGTGGTCCTCCACTTTGCACCCATGTCTCTACCACAGAGTGAGCCTGCTCCGTGAGCAGGGTAAACCTCGCAGTAGTCAGGAAGAGCCATAAGCTTGTCATGAAGACTGTGAAAAAGCTTTGAGGCAAGTTCCTTCGCCTGTTCAGGAAAAAGGTCGGGTCTGCCCACATCTCCAACAAAGAGTGTGTCTCCTGTGAAAACCCCCAGAGGTTCTGTAGTTCGTGACTTGTCCGCAACCACATAACTCACATGCTCCGGAGTATGTCCGGGAGTTTCGATCACTCGGAGTTCCATGTCTTCCAGTTCGATGACATCTCCCTCTGAAACCCCGGTGTGTTCAAACCGGCACTTTCCTGACAGCGGTGCATAGATCCGAGCACCTGTTCTTTGCGCAAGTTCCATGTGGCCGGAAACGAAATCCGCATGGAGATGAGTTTCGAGAATGTGGGTAATGTCCACCCCCAGTTGCCTTGCTTCGTCTATGTAAAACTCCGTATCACGCCTGGGATCAATTACCGCACAGCAGCTTTTTCCGGCAAGAATGTAGGAACTATGTGCTATCTTGCTTACAAAGTAATGTTTAAGAAGCATTATCATTCTCTCCCTGAAGGTTTATGGTTCTACGGCTTCCTGGCCATATCATTATGTCAAATTCCTGCTTTCTCAAAGGTACACCAGATAAAATATGGCCACAACAGCCACAAAAAAGACCAGGGTCATTCCACCACCAGCCTTGAAATAGTCTCTGTTCCTGTAGCCGCCAGGTGTTATAAGCATTGCATTCACCTGATGGGTGGGCAGAACGAAGGAATTGGCAGCACATACAGCCACAAGAAGAACAAGAGGCCGGGGATCCAGCCCTCCAATTTCCGCCATACCAACCACCAGTGGAGCCAGAACTACAGTTGCAGCCACATTGGACATGAACAGGGAAAATACAGTAGACAGCAAAGCTACAGCAGAAAGAAGAACAAGGGGGTGTCCACCTTGAATTACCGACATAACCCCTTTTGCAAGAAATTCAGCAGCGCCTGTTTTCTGCATTGCGGTTCCCAGGGGTATGAGCCCTGCAATGAGAAACACCACCTTCCATTCAATTGCGTGGTAAAAGTCATCAATTCTGATAACTCCCAGGAGAATCATTGCCACTGCCCCTGAAAAAAGAGACATTGAGATGGGAAAACCTGAGATAGTAAGGAAAATGGCCCCCACAAAGCAAATGCCGGCTTTCCAGGCTTTTGCATTATCCTGTTTTTCAACCTCAAAGGGGGTTATCACAACAAAATCACTGCTTTCCCGGAGAACCGAAAGATTCTCCCACATACCATGCACTATCAGAGTGTCCCCGGTTTTTATCTTTCTGTCGGAATAATCACCCTGCACCTGAGCATCTCCCGAGAAAAACAACACAGGCTCCACTGCAAAACGCTTTCTCAGAGCGTATTCCCTTATTGTTCCGCCTATCAGTGTAGAACGGGGTGGGATAAGAACCTCAGCGAATCCGGCTGATCCCGGATCGCTTAACGGTTGAAAAGAATTAAGCTCCTGATGAAGCACCAACCTGTAACTGGCAGCAAATTCTTCAATGCTTTCCATGCTTCCCATGAGCGCTATCTCCTGGTCAGCTCCGAAATTTGTTTTTCTCCAGGGTGCAAACTCCATCTCTCCAGTATGCGATACAGCCAGAACATGCAGGCCATATCTGTCCCACAAACCTGATGCCTCAGGGGTAAGACCCACCAGAGCGCTGTCTGAAGGAATAGCATACCTGTGGATTATGCAGGGCAGATGCCATGTGTCTATGAGAATTTTCTGTTCTGAGGGTTTCTCTACACGCTGATTTCCACCTGGAAGAACCCACCTGCCCAAAATAAGAAAGTAAGCAATTCCAAGCCCCAGAAGAACCAGACCTGCAGGTGTTACACTGAACAAACCGTATGGCTCAAGATTGGAGCCTCTGAGCAGGTCATTAAGCAGTATAAGCGGACCAGACGCAACCATGGTAAGCGTTCCACCCAGGATAGCTGCGAAACCCAGGGGCATGATCAGCCTGGATGCTGGTATTTCTTCCCTTTTTGAGATGGAGAGAACAGCGGGAAGAAACAGAGCAGCTGCGCCTACGTTCTGCATGAAGGCAGAAAGCAGACCCACTGAAAGTGAAACAAGACCAATTATTTTTCTTCTGCTTGTTCCGGCAAGTCTGATAATAATCTTTGAGAACGAATTCATTACACCTGTTCTGGCAATTCCTGTCCCCATAACCATAACGGCTATCATGGCAATCACGGCGTTGCTTGAAAAACCTGAGAGGGTTTCAGCAGGGGTGAGAATACCTGTCCAGCCCAGAGCAAGCATAGCTAGAATGGCCACAAGATCAATCCTGAATATTTCCAGTACAAGAAGTATTATGGTGAGAAGCATTGTCAGAAGCACTATAAATATTTCTATGCTCATAACTCCTCCAGCTTAAACTATCATAAAACATACAGTGAAAAGAATAATTCGCTAGTCTTCTGTAATTCTAATGTGAAAACGAAAGATTACCCTGCAGGAAAAGAGTTTCCTCTTTATAAAATAAAGGAAGCCCCCGTTGTGATACGGGGGCTTCCATGAGAGAATGGTACTAGACTATTCCCTGTGCCATCATTGCACCTGCAACCTTGCGGAAGCCTGCAGCATTAGCTCCAAGAACGTAGTTACCGGGATCGCCATAATACTCGGCAGCATCGAAAGCCTGCCTGTGAATAGCGATCATGATGTTATGAAGTCTGGTGTCAACTTCTTCACTGGTCCAGCTTGAGAAGATGGCGTTCTGTGCCATTTCAAGACCGGATGTGGCAACTCCACCGGCGTTGGCGGCTTTGCCGGGACCGTAGAGAACCTTGTGATCAAGGAAGATGTTAACGCCATCAGGAACTGTAGGCATGTTTGCACCCTCGGAAACAAGGAATACTCCGTTGTTAACAAGGTTCTGTGCGTCCTTGGCATTGATTTCGTTCTGTGTTGCACTGGGGAATGCACAGTCGGCTTTGTGGTTCCAGAGAGGATTGTAATCCAGGCTGGGATCCACAGCGGTGTAAACTGCACTTGGATACTCATTAACGTACTCGCTGATTCTTCCTCTGCGTACATTCTTAAGATTCTTTATGAAGTCGAGTTTTTCTGCGAAAATACCCTCTTCATCATAAATGTAACCGCTTGAGTCGGAAAGAGTAACTACCTTGCCGCCCAGCATGTTGATCTTCTCTGTTGTGTACTGGGCAACGTTGCCGCTGCCGGAAACAAGGCAAACCTTGCCGTGGTAACTGTCACCTCTGGTCTTCAGCATTTCCTCACCGAAATACACTGAACCATATCCTGTTGCTTCAGGGCGGATAAGGCTTCCACCGTACTCACGGCCCTTACCTGTGAGAACACCGCTCCACTCGTTGCGAAGCTTCTTGTACTGTCCGAACAGGAAGCCGATCTCTCTGCCGCCCACTCCGATATCACCGGCGGGAACGTCGGTTGAGGGGCCGATGTGACGGAAGAGCTCACTCATGAAGCTCTGGCAGAAGCGCATAACTTCAAGGTCTGATTTACCCTTTGGATCGAAGTCTGATCCACCCTTACCGCCACCCATGGGGATGGTTGTGAGAGCGTTCTTGAACACCTGTTCGAAGGCAAGGAACTTCAGGATACCCAGGTTAACTGAGGGGTGAAAGCGAAGTCCGCCCTTGTAGGGGCCGATAGCGCTGTTCATCTCAATACGGTAACCGCGGTTGACCTGAACTTCTCCATTGTCCTTAACCCAGGGAACGCGGAACAATATCACCCGCTCGGGCTCAATGATTCTCTCGGGGATCTTGGCACTCCTGTACTCAGGATGTTTCTCAAGAACTACCTCAAGCGAGTCAAAAACCTCCTCTACAGCCTGGTGAAATTCAGGCTGAGCCGGGTCTTTCTGTATGACTTTCTGGTAGAGTTCCTCAAGCATTCTCACTCTCCTTTTCATAGAGCCGGGTTGAACAACGGTAACAACAACTGCGGTTTTCGTATGGTGTACATACGGACGCAATAGACTACTTACAGATTCTAATACTGTCAATACTAATTCTGCCGCTTGCACTTCCGCCTGATGACTGTTCATAATACCAGTCACAAACACGCACAGAAAGGCTATTCCATCCTGAATCAGTATGAATTAACCAACCACTGGGAGTTGTTAAATGAACATCCTGGATGATCAGAAGGAACTGAAACTTCACCGGACTGAATCAGTACACCGAGATCTCTGTTCATTAAAAATAAGAAATGTCCTGCTTGTCTGCAGCCTTTATGACTACTACACAGTTGACGAGGACGGAATGCTGGAGGACCTTCTGCAGAGCTCCTGTGGAGGCTGGGAGTACGGCCCCCCGCCAGTTCTGACACAGGTATCCAGTACTGAAAAAGCTTTGAATCTTATCAGTGAGGACCCGGCAGGTTACCAGCTTGTTATTCTCATGACAGGCGGAAATGAGAAGTCCTTTTCCGAATTCACCGGGAAAGCACTGGAACTCTCAGCGGGTATTAAAGTTTCTGTTCTCACAAGAAACACTGAAGAACTGAACAAAGCCAGAAGAAGCGATCCCGGCAATCTTCCATACAGAATCTTCACCTGGATGGGCAACGGAGAAATCCTTCAGGGGATAATTCAGCTGGCTGAAGACACTGTCAACGCTGTTCATGACTGCGGAGAGAAAAATGTTCCCTGCGTGCTTCTTGTAGAAGATGATGTTCTTTTCTATTCCAGATACCTTCATCAGGGTTCTCAAGAGATCCACAGAAAATGCTCCATGGCACTTAAGCAGATGAGTTCAATCTCTGTTCGAAAGATGAAGAGTCGTGCCAGGGTAAAGGTTCTTCTCGCCACCAACATGGAAGAAGCAAAACAAGCTCTTGTAGACTATGGCAGCTCCCTTGTGGCAGTGGTAACAGATATGAGGTTCCACCAGAACGGCACACATGACACAACCGCCGGTGTAAATCTGATTCAGCAAATCAGAGAACTTAAAGACAACATACCCATTCTTCTTCAGACAAGTGAGGAAAATGGAAAAGAGCTTGCAGCGGAAATGAATGTGGGCTATCTGGATAAACGGTCACCAACGCTTATTGAGGACATGGGGAAGGCCCTGGTGGAACACATGGACTTCGGCAATCTGGTTTTTACACAGGCGAACGGAAACCTGGCCAGAACCATAAGGAATGTAAGGGAGTTCGGAGCAGCTCTTGAGCACAGCCCTGCTGATCAGATTTTTCGGAGCTATTCTTCAGGAAGCATGATCAGATGGCTGAAAATACAGACAGAGCTTGAACTGGCCTCTCTTCTGCAGGAGGAAACACCTGCTTCGGGTTCACCGGAAATTGTCAGCAGGCAGCTCAGGTCGAGTTACAAAAGCTGGATGGCGAAACAGCACCGGGGGTATGTAACTCAGTACAGCAGATCTTTCCATGAAGATGAACTGACCTTCAGCAGAATGGGAAACGGTTCCATGGGAGGGAAAGGCAGGGGTCTTGCATTCATTGACCGGATTCTTGCGGCTAATCTTGAAGAAAACCGCTTCAAGAGAGTTTCTGTTTCTGTTCCCAATACTGTAATAATTACCACTGAATACTTTGATGAATTCATGGCCGGCAACAAACTGAAAAGATTTGCCATTGAATGCAACGACGATGACAGAATTATCAGGACCTTTCAGAAAGCAGCACTCCCTGCAACTATCCTGGGAGATCTCAGAGATTACGTGAAGACAGTTACCACGCCTGTTGCTGTACGCTCTTCCAGCCTCCTTGAAGATGCCATGTATCAGCCTTTTGCCGGCATTTATGCTACAAAGATGCTCCCAAACAACTCCAGAGAGCTCGATGTCAGATTCAAGCGGTTGACCGATGCCATCAAGTTCGTATTCGCATCCACATACATGCAGTCCGCAAAGTCATACATCAGAGCCACTAACCACCTGGTTGAAGAAGAAAAGATGGCTGTTCTTCTCCAGCTGGTTGAGGGTTCTGTCCGAGGCAATCAGTTTTATCCCCACTTCTCAGGCGTGGGACGATCCTACGATTTCTATCCCGCAGGATCTGCAAAACCTGAAGACGGTGTGGTGAATGTTGCTCTCGGGCTGGGCAAGGCCATTGTTGACGGTGGAGTGTCTCTCAGATTTACTCCGAAATACCCGAGAGTTCTTCCGCAGTTCGGCCACATCTCTGATATGCTCAGCGATTCTCAGAAGAAGTTTTTCGCTGTAGAGCTGGACAACAACCAGTGGGGCTCAAGATTCTCAGAAGACCAGTACCTTACCTCCCACGACCTGGCTACAGCTGAGAAACAGGGAACTCTTGAGTATCTGGCTTCCACTTATGACGCCGCAAATGAACGTGTTTCAGACGGAATTACATCTTACGGCCCGAGAATAGTGAACTTTGCTCACATTCTGAAGAACGGGATTTTCCCTCTTTCGCAAATCACAGACTATCTGCTTAAAATGGGAGAGAGAGCCATGGGCTGCCCGGTGGAAATAGAGTTCGCAGTAACTCTGGGCAGAAAAAGACCCCTCCCGGCGAAATTCAGCCTTCTTCAGATCAGACCAATGGTTGTGAACAACGATCTTGTAGAAGTCAACCCTGAGAAGATTGACAGGAAGCGGCTGTTCTGCTTCACAGACACAGCTCTCGGGAACGGCAGAGTTCAGGCTGTTGAAAACATCGTATATGTAAAACCTGACACCTTCACAGCGTCAAAGACCAGAGACATAGTTGGGCAGCTGGACAAAATCAACAGAACACTGTTCGAATCTGACAAACCCTACATTCTTATCGGACCAGGCAGGTGGGGATCATCGGACCCGTGGCTTGGCATTCCAGTTAACTGGAGTCAGATCTGCGGAGCAAAAGTAATCATTGAAGCAAGTCAGCCCAATATGAACATCGATCCTTCACAGGGTTCCCATTTCTTCCAGAACATGACTTCACTGGGTGTGGTGTATTTCACTGTTCCCCACAACAAACCCGGTACACTGATCAACTGGAGCTGGCTTGACACTCAGGAAACTGTGGCTGAAACCGAATTTCTCAGGCATGTGAGTTTGAATGAACCTGTTACAGTAATGGTGGACGGCAGATCCGGAGCAGGTGCAATAGTTACAGGAGTGAGTTAGAAGTACCTCATCAGCTTCGCATAAACCGTGAATACAGGGCTGTCTTCTCCCTCCTGAACCTCACCAGCCAGAAACTGCCAGCAAGCTTTATCCTGAACACTGTCAATAACAGGAACAGAGTTTGTTCTACCACCTGAATACCCATCAGACTCAATACTAAAAGGATATTTATCATGCCCAACTATTCTGACAAAAAGTCTTCTGTCAAGATGATGCATGATCGTTCATCTCTTCAGTTCCCCTGGAAGCAGGACCTGCACGAATAGATACTTTACCTGGATCTGCTTCGTGCAGAAGCTACTTCCTGAGATTCTCTCCGGCCTCTGGAGCAAAGGTAAAGAATTCCTCGATCTTCTCACAGGAAAACTCAGGACATTCGCTGCAGTTGCCGATACTTCTCGGAAGGGCGCACTTCCTGATTTCACAGCCGCTCTCACAATGGGGGAACTTCACCCCCTCCTCCCTGCAGCCGGTGCAATTCACGTTCTCGGGTTTGATCTCTGTTTTGTACAGTTTTGACCACTCTTCAGCGGTAGTCTTCCTCAGGTCATCATCATCAGTGAGAAAGGCTATTCTCGCAGGACACTCACCACAGTTCAACCCGCAATACCCCAGCATCTTCATATTGTTCTCCTCTATTCAATGATCAGGAGCCGGTTAACCGGCTCCT
>CAYLRO010000060.1:0-12110 GCA_964386635.1 uncultured bacterium
CTGGAGAACAGCTTGTAGAAACAGGTTGCTCAACCGGTGCGAGCCCCAATTCTACAGGTTGACCGAAACACTGTCAACAGGTAATCACTAAGCGTTTGTTTTGCAGTTATATACAACATGATTCCATATTGTTAAGCTGTTATAGTTCTGGAAAAGTGGTAGCCGTAAATCGCCAGCCTCAAGGCCAGGGGAATCAGCCTGGGATGTCGAAACAGTGTCCAGATCATCAGCTTCCAATACTCGACTCTTTCCCTGCCTATAAAACCCAGTTTCAAAATCGATTTTGGAAAAGCCATTGCATGTTTGAAAGACATCTCATAGGAGAGGTTTCCCGCTGGTTTGAATTCATTTAGAAACAGCTTCAGTCTGGCGTAAAATGCCTTGGGAGAGTAGAGCTTTGACACAAGATCATTGTAGCCTGCAGTCAAGGGACCCAATCCCATCACAGGTAAGATATTGGTGCTTCCATCGGTACCGTCGGTTACCTCCCCACTGATTCTGCCTTCCTTCTCAAGCCTTTTGTACAGATCTGTGCCCTCTGGAGCCTGGAGCATCGCAACCATAGCTGTTACTATCCCGCTTTTCTGTATGAACTCCCACTGCTTCTGGAAGACCAGGGTACCGTCATTATCAAATCCCACGATGAAACCGGCCTCCACTTCCAGACCGCTGTGTTGAATACTTCTGATATCACTGAGCATGTCACGACCTGTATTCTGTATTTTCCCGCAACCCTTCAGGCTTTCCTCATCCGTGGTTTCGATTCCAATAAATACCGTATTAAAACCTGCTTCTGCCATCATATTCATAAGATTCTTATCGTCAGCGAGAAGAATGGAAGTTTCTGTCTGAAAGCTGATTCTCCTGTGCTGTCTGCGCCAGTTTATAAGTTCGGGAAGAAGAGAATTCTTAAGGTATTTTCTGTTCCCTATGAAGTTATCATCAACGAAGAAAATACCCCCTCGCCAGCCGGTGCTGTAAATCGCATCGAGTTCAGCAATAATCTGCCGGGAAGATTTAGTGCGGACCTTCCTCCCGAAGAGAGATGTGATGTTGCAGAAATCGCAGTTGTGAGGACATCCACGGGAAAACTGTATCCCCATGGTGTTGTAATGCCTGTTATCTATCAGGCTCCAGTCCGGTACAGGCGTTTTAAGCATAGACGGATACACGTCAGACTGGTAAATTCCTTTTACTCTTCCGCTTATCAGATCTTCCAGGAAAACTGGAATGGTGTCTTCCGCTTCCCCCACGAAAACATGATCCACCAGTTTTTCCCATAATTCCGGGGCATTTGAGAAAAGCGGTCCGCCGGCAACAGTTATCACATCGCAGTTCTGCAGCTCTCTTATGGTTCTTTCAGCAGATATCTTCTGGGCATTCATTGCGCTTATCATCACCATATCAGCCCAGGCAACCGAGGAGTAGTCCAGTGACTCAACATTCAGATCGATCAGCTTTTTGTCCCAATCGCCGGGAAGAAGCCCTGCAACGGTGAGCAAACCAACAGGAGGCATTGAAGCCTTCTTGCCTACAAACTTCAACGCGTGTTTAAAGCTCCAGAATGATTCAAGGAATTCAGGATAAATAAGGAGAACTTTCATTTTCTTTCCATTCAATGTTGACATAGTTAACATAGAAGGATATGTTGACCTGTCAACAGGAAAGGTTAGTTCCCGCAACAGGGAGAGGTATGCAGGAAAACAGATATCACCATGGAAATCTCAGAGAGGCTCTTCTGGATTCTGCTATGCATATTCTGGCCCAGCCTGATGAAGAAAAAATCACTCTGAGAATGCTTGCAGGAAGACTTGGAGTATCAAGAACTGCCCCCTACAGGCATTTCAAAAGCAAATCAACCCTTATGGCTGCAGTAGCCGCAAGGGGGTTTTCCCTGATGAGGAACACCTTCCGGGATGAACTGCAGTCAGGCGATACTGAAAAAGCAATCTGCGAGATAATGGAAGACTATGTTACATTCGCTACTGAAAATCCTCGCCTATACAGACTGATGTTCAGCGGGGCCATACTTGAGTCTCCATTCTCAGATGATCTGTTCACAGAAGCGCAGCTAACATTTAACAAGCTGAGCGGCATCCTTGAGAAACTGAAATTGGATGTAAGCACCACCTCCAGTGCAAACATAGCAGCCTGGGCAATGGTTCATGGCATATCTCTGTTGATAATCGAAAAGCTCCTTACCGTTACTGAAAATGGAGACATCTTCCACACTCTCATCAACAAGGGGAAAACCCTGACAAGCAGGGAAGCCGCTTCCCAGATCAGGTCAGCAGCGAAGATGGTTGCTGCAGGAATAGCGCACTCAACAAGTGCAACTACTGTCTAATCAGTATTAATGATCAAGAGCAGCATTGTTGTGCGTTTACGGCCTGAAGACGGCTCCAGTTAAAAGAATGGAGTTTTCTCTCTTCCAGTCTGCAGGTTTCAGCAAAGAGAAGCCGGGAAACTCCATTGCTCCCCGGCTTATATTATTGAAGTCGTCTAGTAGGAAGACTTGATCGCTCCCCATGTACTGCCGGCGAGAGCCTGGGAGGTCATGGATACACTGAACTCCACCATGCGGAAACCGGATTCGGGACCATAGACCCAGAAGAAATTTCCTGTTGAATCGCAGTACGCTACACCGCAGGAAAGGAAAACGGAAGAGGCAAAAGGAGTCTGAGCGCTGTCAATGTAAGTAACGGTTGAGCCATCCCAGCTGTAGAAAAAGAACATGCCGGTATCGAAGACGGCAAGTATTATCCCGGTGTTTCCGTCTGCCAGGGGAAAAAGAGCCAACCCGCTGCCCTGCTGATTATCGCCAATCTCCGGAATATCCCATGTTTCAGAGGTTCCACCAGGCTGGAATCTGCACAGCTGGTCCGTATAACTGTTAATTACGGTCCAGTAATGCGTACCGTCCCAATCCATTCCTCTGCTGAACTTTCCACCTGGATCATCGAAGGTATCCCAGGTGAGACCCACATCATCGGATCTGTATATGTCATACTTGTCAAAATCATTCACAATGATCTCTGAAACTGTATCTCCGTCATTTTTACAGGCAATGCCCCAGGAATGCCCGGTTGATGCCGGGGGAAGAGTAATACTCTGACTGGTCTGGCCATTGTCCCAGATGCGGATGACATCATCGCCGTTATCGATTCCCAGCACCACGGGACCTCCAGGGGTCTCCATGATTGCAAGGTCAAGGGCTTTCTCAGAAAGGGTCCAGTCGTTCACTACTGTTATCTCTATGTTATCTGAAACAACATGGGGATTTGAAATGGATACTCTGTTGATTGCAAACGCTGAGACAGTAAGAGCCAGTATCAGAATGCAGTTTTTCATGTTTGTCCTCCAGCAAGGAAAGTAACCTGAGAGACACTTGCAGCAATTCATCTTCAAGAGAGACTGAATGATATAAATAGTTCGGCCCCGAAGCAACCCCGAAGAATTCTTGTGTCATCCCTGTAATCGGCCACTCCCTGGAGGGATTTCTTTGATTTATAAATTGCTCTATACACCGAAGGAGTTCAACCATGTTCGTGTTTTCCTTTTTCCTTGCCATGATGTTTACTCAGATGGAATCCGTAATGGACGCGGACACACCGGACCTGTTTCTGGAAGCTCTGGCTTCTGCATCGGCGGAAGAATGGATAGAGTCCATGGTTCTTACGGAAGATTCTTTAAGCGAAGATTCCATAAGAGTAACGATAGTATCTTTTCAGGAGCTCTCCGTGGAACCCGGCATCAGGATTCTTGAAGACTTCGACGGTGGATATCGAGCAGTTTTCTCTGAAAGCAGATGGACCTGGAGACTTCCTCAGGGAAGGATTGGGTCAGTTACAGGCGAATCCGTAGTGGAGTGGAGACCAGGTGGATACAGATGGGCAACCGTTCCGCTTTTTACTGAAAAGGGTACTACAGTAGGCCCGAAAGAAACTCTATGCCTGGGTGTTATTGCAATGAGTGCCGTAATCCTGGTTGGCATTGTCGCTATATGGTATGTAAAAAGAAGGTACAGCTGAGATCAAGCAGGTTTCTACTTGAACTGTTCCCACTCGCTGGTAAAATCAAGAACCTCCACAGGACCTTCTCTGCCCTGTTCACCGTAGGTCATTGCCCTCTCAAGGAATTCATCCAGATCCCGCTGCAGAAATACTGATGTAGTAAGAAGCATCTGGAACTGTGCATACTCCTCACGGTTCTCCACAGGAACCCCTTCAACTTCACCCATGGAATCTCTCATTCTCTTCAAAAGAGAGGAAAGAGCCAGAGAAAGTTCATTGGCCTTCTTAAAAATGCTCTCATCAGCCGGATTGTAGATACTCATCGTGCAATCACCTTTTTCGATTTAAGCTGAATCCGTTCAATCGCCCGGTTCAGAATGTTCGCAAATTCATCGTCGGAAGTGTTCCTTCCTGTTGGATGACCTCTGTTCTCAAGTTCAGTGAACGTTGAAGCCCTGCCTGGAACTGCATCTGCCAGTATTTTTCCATCCGCCGGCGGACACACTGTGTCCAGTTCACCGTAAATATACTCCGTAGTGCAACCCCTGTTGCAATGCTTCAGCCAGTATACACTGTCGAACCTCTTCAGGTTCCGAACAGAAACATCAGGCATAAGAATCCCCAGAAGGGCAGCACCGGCAGATCCTGTCCGGTTTGAAGCAGACTGGAAAAACCGTCTGAAAGCTCCGTGGACGATGAGCCCTGCAGGTAACAGATCCCCTGCAAGGGCACATGCTTTGATTGCTGCAGCTCCGCCCATGGATGTGCCGTAAATGATTATCTCTGAGGGATCAAAACCCCTGGATACCGCAAATCTCAGAGCACCCAGGACATCGTGCGCTTCATCAACACCTCCACTTGTCAGTCTGACTGGATGACCATCACTTCCCCGAAGAGGAACAAGAAGAAAAGAACAACCGTTAAGCAGATGCAGTTTCTCTCCCAGCACACCCCGGGAAACCGCACTGCCCCCCATTCCATGTATGAATATCACCAGATTCCCGGAACCTTCCAGAAGAAATCCGGAAACAGGTATACCGTCAAGAGAAAACCAGCTGACTTCTTTCCAGGAAGAGCCGGGAGACTGAACAACCTGATGCTGCCTGAATCTGAACATATTGGCAAAGCCTGTTATCCCCAGCGCTCCTGATCGTTTCCCAAGCAAAAGCCAGACAAGATATCCCATCATAGATCCAATCAACCAGCCTGCAATAACATCTGAAGGGAAATGAACAGCCAGGTAGACCCTGCTGAAACCGATAAGAAAAGCCGTGAGCAGAGCAGGAACAGCAAGGGGAGGATAGAACAGGGCAGTGAAAACAGCAATAGACGCAGCGTTAGCAGCGTGGTTAGACGGAAAGGATCTTCTGCCGGCTGTATGCAGAGGGCAGTTGAGAATCTCATTGTACTCAGGGTCCCGGTTAGGTCTTATCCTTGCAACATTGTCCTTGAGCAAACCGCCTGCCTGATCAGATACCAGCACGCACAAAATAACACCGAAGAGAAAAACTCTGGGGTTTCTGCTCTGAAAGATGTTTCCAGGATGAGGCAATTTTCTGCCGGCGACAAGAAGGAAAACAGCAACTGCCCCGATGATTGGAAACCAGTTGTGCTTGTCGGTGACAAACAGCATGAACCTGGTGAGCAGAGGATCCGCCAGTGAAACATTGATCAGCTTCAGCAGCTGGATATCAAGGCTCAGCAGAACACTCACCTTTTTACAGTCCGGCTGTGACTTCCGAAGTATACCTGCATGTTTTTCTTCATAGCTGTAAAATATCTCCTGCAGCACAGGATGACCACGCAATGGTCTTAAAGAGTAACGAGAGTTATAGTCCCGGGGAAGATTGGAGCCCATGTCAAGAAAAGCAGTAATCTCACCACCGGTGATCACGCCATCAGAAGTCCCGGCAGGAGCTTTCACCCTGGCAGCAGGGCTGATGGCCAGAGGCGTTGTGGCTCCAATACATGATGTTTCCCTGGGATTCTTCAACTGGATCTTTCTGGAAAAGGCTCCGGAACTTGGTTTCCCCAACTGTGTTCCTTCTCTCGAATACCTGAGAAACCCACCTTCAGGATTCTATGATCCTCACAGGCACAGAAGCGTATGCGGAGTTCTTCAATCAGTTCTAAAAAGGTATTCAGCTTTATTTCCGGGATGGCACATTTCTCTAATGGACAGTGTCCCGCCTGGAGCGGTTCATTCAACTTCCCATCTCAAAAATACCATGGAGAGCGGAGAAACACCGTTTTCCGAATACCTGAATAACTGGCTGAACAGACAGGCAGATACATTTGATCATGGCCTGATCAGCCTTGCATACATATCACAGCTCCCTGCAGCTCTGGAAATTGCCTGTCTTCTGAAGAGACAAGGGAAAAAAGTCAGTGCAGGAGGATCTCTACCCTCTGCTCTGAAAAACACAGGCAGGGGCATACATCTTCTGGAGAATTGTTTTGAAGAGGTTCTTTTTGATGATGGCAGATCTCTTCTGGACAGACCGGAACCGCTTCTGAAAGAAATGAGCTGGCCTGTTTTTGCCCTGAACGACAACTACCTGAGTTCCAAACCGGTTCTGCCTTTCCCTCTCACCACAGGCTGTATCTGGAACAGGTGTCTCTTCTGCCCTGACAGAAGTAAACCGCTTTACAGGGTGCCGGAGGACAACTTAGCCCGTCTTCTCAGGGATGCACCTTCCAGCCCGGTTGTACATCTGATAGACTCAGCTGTTCCAGTAGCCTCTGTAAAGAATCTTCTTCCTGTTTTCAGTGAAATGACTGAAGGCTTCTACGGTTTCTTCAGACCAGACGGAGAACTGGTTGAAGAAAATCTCATGCAGTCTTTGAAAGATGCCGGGTGCCTGATGCTGCAGACCGGGGTTGAGAGCGGCAGCGTGGAAATTCTGAAATTGTACACCAAGGGGTTCTCACCGAAAACCGCCTCAAGCGTGGTGCAGAGCGCTCATGAAGCAGGAATAAGGAATTACATCTACCTTCTTTTCGGTCTTCCCGGTGAAACAGACAATCACAGAAACATGACCCTGAAGCTTGTTCAGAAATTGAACCGGTCAATAGACTACATGAATCTTTCCGTTTTTAATCTGCCGGAAATCTGCGAACTTGCAGACAGAGCTGAAGAATTCGGTTTGATTCCTGGTGAATATGACAGCTCCTCAGACGTGCTGAGGTTCTACAGACCCTTCACATGCTCTGACGGAACTGATCCCAGGAACGAGGCAAGGAAGTACCTCAGAGAGGTTTTCAAACCGGACCCGCTGGTTACAAAGATACTTCACAACACGCCCAAGTGGTTCAGAGCCGGGCATATGGCACTTATGAGGCAGATTGACGAATCTTCCGGATAAGAAATACTATCATTCCTGAGACCACAATGCAGGCCAGGTTTACAGCGAACAGCTGAATCCCCCCTGACCAGGTCGAGTTACCGTTACCCAGAAGCAGCCCGGCAGTTACCAGAGGAGGCATGAGAGCAACTGCCACCATTACACCTATCAGAGTAGAGGAAGCTGCAGTGCACAGAGCAATTGCTCCTGCAGCTCCGGAAGCAAGCGCAAGAATAATATCAGAATACCCGACAACAGTTCTTGCGGTTATTTCAGCAAGGTCTGGATCAACTTTCAGGAAACAGCCCAGCACCGCTGAAAACACAAAAGCGATCAGACTCCGGAGAACCATTTCCCTGCTGGATACACCCAGAAGCCGCTTGTCAAAGTGAACCAATCCCAGGGAGAGTCCCACGCTGGGACCGAGCAATGGAGCAATTACCATGGCTCCTATCAGGATAGTCGCGCTGTTTCGGTACAACCCCGCTGCTGCAACCACAGCGGAAAGAAGAGTAAGTATCCAGGTGGAAGAGTTAGGACTTGTCATATCCGAAACATCCTGTTTCAATTCATCGATACTGATTGCACCGGATGAAGAATCCTCCGCAGGGATTGATGCCTCAACAGGGAGACAGACAATTCTTATGTCATCAATTGTATCCTCAAGAGAAGAGCTGAGAGTAGCCGTTACCTTTTCACTGGAAGAGGAGTCAGTGAGTATATGAAGCTGAGAATGGGTTTCCGACAGCCTTTCCGTCCACATGGATGTAACTTTCAGGCCACTGATTGATGACCTGGCAAGCTCAAGTCTTTCTGTGGGAAGAAACACCTCGATCAGTCTGCCGGCCACAATATTCCTTCCTCCTCAAGGTATTCGATAGTGTATTCTGCAACTTTTCTTCCAACGAGATCAGCTCCAGCCTCAGTCATATGCATGGAATCGTAGAAGTAATCTCTGCTGTGAGGAATCTCCGATGCCAGGTCAAAGACGGCGACTCCCTCTTCGGTGCAGACATCAATAAGATCTTTGTTCAGCGTCTCAATCATGAGGAATGATGTAGCAGCTGACATGAGTCTCTCTGTTCCCTGAAACCACCTGGCAGTTTCCCGAATACCTCTCCAGTACTCTGTGTCCTCGAACAGCAGCGGCTGGGTCAGGAATACAGGTACTATTCCCTGAACCCGGCATTCTTCAATAAGCAGAGTTATTCGTCTGCGGTAGAAATCAGGATCATCAAGAAGTGCGTGAAGGTCTTCCGGAAGCACATCCTCTTCCTCAGTCAAAGGTTCTTCCCTGAATTCCGGATCAACTGCTGCAGTGATAACAGGTACCCGGTCTATGTACACTATCTTGGCCTTGTAAAGCATCTGAAGAATGCTGCTGTTACTGAACATCCACTGTCTGGCACCTGCGTCCGGCAGCCTGTTAACCATTCCACCCTCTCCGCGAAGAAACGGCCCCATATCGTTCACCCCAACAAGAAACACCAGCACATCAGGTTTCACTTCAGAGATAACCTCTTTCAGAAAAAGCAGATGAGTGTCTGTGGAATGTCGCGGGATACCTGCGTTCCCTACCCAGACCCATGGTGAAACCGATCTCAGTTCTTCCTGCAGCACGTGAGACCAGGTAAGAGAATCGTCGAGATAGTAGTTGGCTGTGGTGCTTCCGCCAACAGTAACAATTGTAAGGTACTCATTCCAGTTTTCAGGGGGATCTTCCCCTCTGAAACCCAGGATATTTGTGGAGAGTACTCCACCAGGGGTAATACCTGGAAGATTCACCTCCAGCTCAGTTCTGGTGCACGGGCGCAAGCCGAATCTGGGGTTGAAGATGTGATTTGGCATTATCTGATGGAGAGTAATCTCCGCCACTGCAATTACAACCAGCAGCGCTGCAAACATCATTACCCCGCCTGCAAGAACTTTCTTCAGTTCTTTTCCTGTCCTGGAAAAGATTATGAAACAACCGGGGCTCATGGACAGGATAAATGCTCCGGCAGTAAAGAACCCGCTGAGAAACAGCGGCGAGATTCCAAAGAACCAGATGAGCAGAATGACAACAGGCAGAAAGAACAGAACTGCAGGTCCTGTAACTTCAGGCACAGATGAAAACCACCGGACAAGAGGTTCGTTCAGTTTCCTGAAGCCCAGAGAGACTGCACCGGTAAACAAAACAAACAATGCCACTGCAGCTATCATCAGAGAAAGAGCAGGTGACCACATACCCAGAACTGCTCCATGTTCACTCCTGGAGGATACCAGAGCAGGCAGAAGCATCAAAAAGGCAAAGCAGGAAATTCCCGCAATAACTCTAATGCCTCTCACAGAATATCACTTGCCAGTTCTGCCAGCTGGCTTCTCTCGCCCCTGACAAGATTCACATGGGAGTAAATACTCTGTCCGGTCATCCTGCTGACCAGATATGCAAGACCGTTGGATCTGCTGTCCAGGTAAGGTGTATCAATCTGGTAGATGTCACCTGTGAAAACAAATTTTGTTCCCTCACCTGCCCGAGTGATGATTGTTTTCACCTCATGGGGAGTGAGGTTCTGAGCTTCATCAACAATGAAGAACACCTTGTTCAGGCTTCTGCCCCTGATATAAGCCAGGGGGGTGATTATCAGTTTCTCGGAATCGACCATGTCCTTTACAAGCTCGTACTCCCTGCTGTCTCTGGCATACTTGTTCCGTATAACTGCCAGATTGTCCCAGAGAGGCTGCATGTATGGATCCAGCTTAGACTGGATATCTCCAGGAAGGTAACCCATGTCCCTGTTGGACAACGGGACCACCGGCCTTGCCAGATAGATCTGACGGTATCTCTTCCTTAGTTCCAGGGAAGATGCCAGTGCAAGAAGGGTTTTTCCTGTTCCGGCTTTTCCTGTAAGTGTTACCAGTTGAATGTCGGGGTCCAGCAGAGCATGAAGAGCAAAAGCCTGTTCCGCATTCCTGGGATCGATCCCGAAGGCCCTTCTTTTCTGCACCCTGTGCAGGTTGTCATCAAAGGGAGAATGGCAGGCAAGAGCACTTCTGCTGCCGTTTCTGATTATGAAGAACTGGTTGGCAACCGGCTCCCCCTCCAGGGGTATGCTTTCCTGTGTAACTGAATACGGCTGTTCATAGAGAGCTGAAATAGCGTCTGCGGAAACTCCTTCAACCAGTCTGCTGCCGGTATACAATTTGTCCGGGCAATCGATCTTGTCTGTAACATAATCCTCGGCAGACAGGCCAACTGCAAGGGCTTTCATTCTTAAGTTAATGTCCTTGCTTATGAGAACCACATTCCGTGAAGGATCCTCATTCTGCAACTCCACAGCAACAGAGATAATCCTGTGATCCGGAGAATCTTCAGTGAAAACACCCTTCAAGCTGCTGAGACCGTTCTGAGAGTGCAGCACGAGAAGATTCCCCCTGTTCTCACCCAGAGATACCCCTTCTGTAGGTAATCCTCCTTCAGCAAGAGCATCCAGTTGTCTTATAAACGACCGGGCTGAAAAATTGATGGAATCATTGCCTTTCTTGAATGAATCCAGTTCCTCCAGTACCGTAATTGGAATCACCACATCATGCTCCTGAAAATGATCGAGACACTGGTGATCATGAAGGACAACATTGGTGTCCAGTACGAAGGTGCTTTTCTCTCTTCTGGTCATTTTCTCATGCTTCCTTCGTGAACAGTCAGGAGTTCGCCGGAAACGAATCTTCTTTCCCCGCTGTCCGTTGAGAGTATAAGAGACCCTGCGTCACTGATACCGATAACCTTTCCAATAACTGTTTCACTGCCAAGTGATATTTTTACCCTTTTTCCTTTGTTCCAGAGCCTTCCGGTAATTGCATCAACCCTTCCGGATAAAGGATCTGACTCTCTGTTACTCCACTTTATCTCTAATGCAGAGAGGACCCTTGCCAGTAAATCATGCGGAGAAGGTGCCGGACCTGAAGAGCACCATGCACCAGCTGGTAGATGATCTCTCCCGGGTACATCCGGCACGGAGGAAAGATTTACTCCAACTCCCAGAATAAACCAGCTTGAGGAAGTGTTCCCGCATTCAGCAATTATCCCAGCCACTTTCCGCCCTTCAACAATCACATCATTCGGCCATTTCACTGACGGAACAAGTCCGGCATCCTCCAGTATTTCACACAGGATCAATGCGATAAGCAGAGAAACCCTTGGGGCATACTCTGGAGGAGGTGACGGTTTCAGAAGAATACTTGCATAAAGCCCACCGGGAGGAGAGGCCCATGTTCGACCCAGTCTTCCCCTTCCGGATGTCTGAGCAGCAGCAATAACGACAGAGAAGTCGGGAAGGACGGAAAGTCTTCCCTTTACCCAGTTCTGGGTTGAATCAACTGAATCCTCGGTGTGTACCAGCCAACAGCCGGTTTTGTGTGCTTCAGCCATGATTTCAATATATATACTTTCTTCATTCAGGTCATCTATTGCATACCTTTTTCTCAAAATAGTATGATAGCCCCTGCGGTCGGTGAGCCGCTAGCTCAGTTGGTAGAGCATCTGACTTTTAATCAGAGGGTCGGGGGTTCGAACCCCCCGCGGCTCACCAGAACGTATTGCAAGTACGGTGTATTGACGATTTGCATCATTGATATTATCGTACCGCTCGCTCTTCAGCGACCCCATCGTCTAGTGGTTAGGACACTGGCCTTTCACGCCGGCAACACGGGTTCGATCCCCGTTGGGGTCGCCAGAAGAGACAAGCCGCCCGAAGAGGCGGCTTTTTAGGATCAT
>CAYLRO010000061.1:0-11857 GCA_964386635.1 uncultured bacterium
GCCCTCACAGGGAAATTCCACTGTTGCCGTATGTTCTCCCGATGTGTTGAATACATCGAAAACCGGTATGGATTCCGTTCCTCTCTGCACCCACAGATTGCCCATGGAGTCAATACCTGTGTATTCAATAAAGTTGTAACAGGGCTCAATGTACAGATCAATTACCTGTGCTCCCGGTCCCAGTATCATCCGGTAGTACTCTTCTTCCCTTATCATTACTTCCGAAGTTTTTTCCACAGGTTCAAGCGGGAGAGAAACGGTGAAAAGCAGCTCACCGGAAACGTCCCGACAGGTAACAAGGTATCTGTCGGAACTTTTCCTGGAATAGAACACCCTTTCTGAGGTGTCTGATGTGATCAGAATTGTTCCCATAAGGCCGTTGGGGGACATGGGTTCAGAGAGAACGGATCCGTTCACTACCATGGTATCCGCCTGATGCTCAAATTCAGGTGCTGTGTTTCCAACTGAAAATACCGAGGAAGAATACATCAGCACAAAATCCTCGTCCCTCATGTTGAAATTTACGCAGCACCCCACGAATCTGTTTCCGGAAAGCGGTGCCAGCTGGAATGGGGGAAGGAGCGGCCAGTCTGTCAATTCCTCCTGGAAGGTTCCATCAGGGGAAAGAACGGATATTGTCTGTTTTCCTGCACTGGAAACCAGCATTCTTCCGTCAGGCATCACCATGAGTTCAGCAGGCCGGGATAACTCGCCGGGTCCGCTGCCCATTCTTGAGTGAAATCCCAGAAACTCTCCGGTTTCAGAGAACTCGCGAATTGTGCAGGCACTTCCATCAAGGATCAGAATAGTGCCTGAAGGAGTGAATGATGCATCTGCGATGGCTCCCAGCACGTAACAGGAGTCCCCCGTCTCTATCCCGATACTGTCAGTTATCACTATCTGCCCTCTACCGGGATAGGGCTCTGTCCATTCTGCTTCAGAGCAAGAGCTTACACAGGCAATAACTGCAGGTAACACTACAGCGATCATCAATTCTGCTTTCATTATTCTCCCTGCTCCAGCATCCATATTCAGCTCTCAGTGTTCAATATATCGTTTAAGAATAAGACAAAATGGGCATTGCATCAAGTACAGCATTTATAGACTTGCATTCTTTTCAGGCGTATAGTGTGACGATGAAAACGATTCGCAGGGACACAGAAGCACTCTCCCTCCCGAAGGGAAGGAGAGCAGGGCAGCCGGGGCATGCCGCCGCACTGGATTTTATCGAGAAACGCATGATTGAAGAGGAGCTCACCTTCTTCAGGGGAGACTCTTTCAGGCTGGAATATGCTCTGGATGGTGAGGAATTCTGCAACCTGGCGGGAGTAATTCCCGGAACCGATCCTGAAGCCATGCCAATACTGCTGGGAGCCCACTACGACAGTGCAGTGGACGGACCGTGTTCCGATGACAATGCCGCGTCCGTTGCTGTGATCCTTTCTCTCTGCAGCGCGCTGAAGAGCTGCGGTTTGCGCCGAACAGTGATCGTGGCGTTCTTCGATGCAGAGGAAAGACCTTACTTCGGGACTGAAAAAATGGGCTCTGTCAGGTTCTGTGAGGATCACTGCTATGAGATGGATTTTGCTTCTGTTGTAATACTGGACGCGATCGGGCACGAATTTGAGATCCTTCTACCTGTGCTGGATAAGACGATCAGGCGTATTCGTGAGTTCATATTCGTTCTGGGCTCAGAGAGTCATTCGAAGTTTCCAGGAATTGTTGAGAAAACTGCAGATTCTGTTTCAGGGCTTCGGGTAATACCTGTACTTAATCGATACATTGGAGATTCCTCCGATTACCTGGCGTTCAGAAAGGCCGGGCAGCCCTTCATCTTTATCAGCAGAGGCAACGGGAAGTATACCCATACGAAACTGGACGATTTGAACTGGATCAACTGGGAGGCTGTGGAAGAAGTTTCCGAATTGACGCTGTCCATTATCGGCGGGATAGACAGAGAGAACATGGAAGAGGGCAGATACTCTGTTGATCCATTCAGATTTGAGATCCGATTGATAAAAAAGGCTGCAGGACTTCTTCTACCGGTTCTGCTGCCTTTCCTGGGGATCTGGAAACCTGCACTTCAGTCCAGAAGAGATCTCGATTCAATCGCCGGGAAGCTGAGCAGTTATTTGAAATTGTAGTGGTAGAGCAAAACATTGCTCAACTTTGAAACAATGCTGCCTTGTTTCCTTTGCCGGAGAAGAGTGTTCATGATGCAATACTTCAGGCAATGTTTGCACAATAGACTTGTTTTCTGCTCTAATCTGTTTATTATGGCGTCATGTGGAACACATAAATGCTAAAATGAAAGGAATGAATATGTTAAAGAAATCCCTTCCTTTGTTGTTTATCTCTATTGCTCTTCTATTGCCTGCCGGGTGTCGAAAGAGTCCTTTGAACATGGAGCTTGATCCAAGCGGAGTTTACCAGATGACAGTTGACTGTGGAGACTCTGAACTGATCTGCACACTGACCATAGAAAGAGATGAGGAAGGTTATCTGAAAGCCATCTGGGATTACGACGATAAGGACGGCGGCACCTATGTGAACACTGCTGTGTGCTTCGGCGAGAGTTATCTGGCCATCTGTGAAGTAGGTGACCCTGCCATACTGGATGTGTTCACCGTTACTGATGGGGCAATCAACGGGTATTGGGTTGAATACGGTTACCAGGAGATTCTGCCGATTTACGGAGTAACTGAAGAGGGGAATTCTCTTCCAGACCCTCCAGATCTTCAGTACATGACAAATCCCGGCAGTTACAATATTCAGGGCTATAACACTGACGGAAGCAGTTATGTGGGGTATCTCTGGTTAGACCCTTTCGGGAAAGTAATATCATGTGACCAGACCATTACTCCCGATTACTCTCCTGACGAGGAGTACTGGGGCGTTGGCGTCATCATTGATGATCACCTTGTAATGGCGATTTCATCATTTCTGTGCGTTTACACCGCAAGTGGCCAGGACTGGAGGGGTGTGCTTACAGACTGCTACGACAATACTCCCACAAGCGAATATCTGACATATACAGAAGAATAGTGCAATTCTCTGTTCTGAATCAACCATATTAGAAAACCTTATAAAGGTAGATATGTTAGCAGTAATCCTCCTCTTGTCGGTCATGATATTCTAGTTCATATTAGATGTTAGAGGACATGTTCGGGTACATAATATACTTAACATCCTGATACACAAATAGATGAAGAGGACACTCGTGAGGACATATGAGAAGACACATCCTTGGCTGAACTTCAAATTGGATCTGAGAGATCTGGAGCATACCACCTGGCTGCTTCTAGGTGAGGTTGTCTCTAAAACAGAGCATATCGCCGGAGTACCACTCGATCCGAAGTCTGCGAAAGAGTTGTATGGCGTGTATCTGGCAAAAGGAGTTCTGGCGACAACTGCAATTGAGGGAAACACTCTAACAGAGAAAGAGGTGCAGGAGCATCTCACTGGGGAGCTTAAGCTACCTCCTTCCAGACAGTATCTGACTCAGGAGATAGACAATGTAGTTACAGCCTGCAATCAGATAAGTATGGAAGTTATTTTTGGTCAGTCAGGCCCTGTTACACCTGAAGTGATCAAGGAGTACAATCGTACTGTACTAAATGAACTTCCCCGGCAGGAAGATGTGGTTCCAGGTGAGATTCGTTCACATTCTGTAGTTGTCGGGCGGTATCGAGGTGCTCCAGCGGAGGATTGTGAGTTTCTGCTTGAGGGTTTATGCCAGTGGTTGAATACACTGGAAGTTCCGGAAGGTATGAAACGACCCTATTCAATTCTTGCAGCAATTGCTGCACACCTGTACTTCGTCTGGATTCATCCTTTCGGAGATGGTAACGGTCGTACTGCACGATTGATAGAATTCAGATTTCTGCTCCAGGCAGGTTTCCCCGCTCCTGCTGCCCAGTTGCTGAGCAATTTCTACAACCTTACTCGAACTGAATACTACAGGCAGCTTGATATCGCAGGCCGGTCTGGCGGCAAGATGAATGGCTTTATCTCATACGCTATGCAGGGGCTGGTTGATCAACTTCGTGAACAGCTTACAGTAATCAGGAAAATGCAGTGGGATACCACTTGGCGCAACTATGTGTACGAAAGATTTGGAAAAGGATCTCCAGCACATTTACGCCGAAGGCGACTGGTACTTGAATTGTCAAAGGCAACCGGTGATAAAGGTTGGGTTAGTACTTCAGACATTGCTTTTCTTTCTCCTCAATTAGCCAGAGAGTACATGAACAAGACATCGAAGACTCTGTCAAGGGACCTGAAGACAGTTGTTGAGATGGGACTGGTTGAGCGATCCAGGCACAGGGTACGTGCCAGAAAGGGGCAGATACTTGCATTTCTTCCTGCAAGGCTTCGTGTTGGTTCATGAATTTTCCTGGGTAGATAAAGGGCGCCTGCGTTTGCAGACGCCCTTCTGTTGTGTCTGTTCTAGAGAACCCGGAACCGCTCGGTTCCAACCTCTCTTATCTCTTTCCTGTAGTTTTGACTATGAGTGAGAGGCGGTTGTATGGAGGAAGCCTTTCCGGTCATGGTTATTGGAATGAGAGTACCTTTGCCATCCCAGTGACGGTCTTCACCGGTGTTCCAGTAGAAGGCGATTTTTTCACCAAGCTTTGCCGGGATGATCTCTGAAGGCTCTACAGGCTGCAGGCCGAATTCCGCTGCAAGCTCGTCGAGAACTTCTCTTCCAGTTTTGCCTGAAGGAGGTGTTACAGCACCATTGAAGCAGAGAACTCTGCCCTCGAAGTTGCACCTGGTTCCAGGTGTTTCAAGGAAGGTTGAGCCTGGAAGGGTGATGTCTGCAGCCATTGTTGTTTCGGTGTCTGTCCAGTCCATTGCAGCAACGAATGTGCAGTTCTGGAACCAGGAACCTGTTCTGGAATACTCCAGCGGGTTCTCACCGATAATGAAGGCTGCGGCCAGCTCACCGTCTTCAAGAAGCTTTCTCAATTCCTCAGAGGTTTTCGCTCCAGGTAGAGATCCGTTAACCGGGATTCTTCCAGGAAGGAAGGCCGGGTCGGCGCCTGTTGTTTCAAGACCGGCGCTGTTTGCAATAAGCCTTGGCAGAAGCATGTTCGCCTGCTTGCCTGCATCTTTAAGAAGCAAAGTGAGGTCCGCAAAGATTTCCATGTCCTCAGGGGCTGCATCCTGCGGTCTGTCAGGGCTGTGAACGATAACAATGCTGGAAGCGCTTTCAACAAGGTCCGCAGCCTTTGTAATGTCTTCCAAATCCACTCCGGACTTAGCAGCAGCCATTTCTCTGTCGATGTTTCCTGTTTTCAGGAATTCCTCACCGCCAGGGAGATTTTCAGGCTTCAAAGTCTTTCTGGATACAAGTTCAGCCATTACTGCATTCCAGAAGTAGGAACCTCTGCCTCTCATGGGGTCAACTGCAAGTGTGGCAAGATGCTGATCGGAGTTTGTCAGTGTTGAGTTGGAGACAATGAGCTTTGCACCTTCCTTGACTTTCTGGATAACATCTACAGCAAGGATCAGGTGATCGTCTTCAAGAGCAGTGTTGTTGCAGATAAGAAGGTCTGCATCTGCTATGCATCCCCTGTCAGCAGTTGAGGCAGTAAATCCGAAGGCTTTGTCCAGAACACCGGACCGCCCTCCACCTGATAGAATAGCAAGGGAGCCGATGTTGTTGGTTCCGATACCTTCTCTGGCAATTCTCGCAGCTGCGGTGAACTCTTCGTTGGTCAGTTCAGGAGAGACGAAAACTGCAACTTTTCCGGCACCATGCACCTCAGCTGCTTTTCTCATCTTTTCAACTATTGTCCGGTTGGCTTCATCAAAGGCTACTGCCCTGTAGCCGGCTCCTTCACGGACAACCGAACTCTTGATTCTTCCCTGCTTGATGAACAGCTCATTTCCGAATCTGCCGTACCTGCAGAGATAGTCTCCAGGCTTGCCACTGGATTTGATGAAATAGTGTCCGTCTCCGAAATCCCTCACTGTGATCTTACAGCCAAGAGAGCAGAAACCGCATCTTGTTTCAATGTCCTCAGTTTCCAGGCAGGCTCTGCCTGCAAAGGGATACTTCATTGTAAGAGCACCTGTAGGACAGGCGTCTACGCAGTTGCCGCAGCTGACACAGCTTGTCTGAACAAGCGGGTCGTTCATTGCAGGGCGCATCTCTGTTCTGAAGCCTCTGCCAACAAGACCCAGTGCGGAGATAGGAAGAATTCTGGCGCATGTTCTTACACACCTGGCGCAGAGAATGCACTTGTTGGGGTCGTAGACAATGTATGGATGGCTGTCATCAACCTTGTGCTTTCTCACATGACCTTTGAACTCCTCCATGTCCACGCCATACTCTTCACTGTAGAGACGCAGGTCACAGTCGTCGTATCTTACACATCCGCAGCTGAGGCATCTGTCTGTTTCATGGGCGTTGTCTTCCGGTTCAAATCCGGTTGCAACTTCCCTGAAACTGTTCCGTCTTTCATCAACTTCGATCATGTGGACTTCATGCCTGGGAGATTCCTTGACGTCACCAAGCTCATTCCTGCCTGGTTTGCTCCAGAATTCCTTGTGAACAGCAAAAGGCTCTGTCTTCATCTTTTCGCCTGAAAGCCAGGCTGTAATGGAGTCTGCAGCTCTCTGACCATCTCTGATTGCATCAATTGCAACAGTAGGACCGTCGTCAGCGGCATCTCCACCGGCGAAGATCCCTTCCACATTTGTTTCCATTGTTCTTGTGTTTATCACATAGGTGTTCCACCTTGTGAGTTCCACTTCACCGGTCTCAATTTCTGTAAGTCCTTCGAGAATTGTGTTCTGACCGATGGCTGAGATGACAAGGTCGCAGGGGAGTTCAAATTCTGAACCCTCCTGAGGAACCGGTCTTCTTCTGCCGGAGGAGTCCGGTTCACCAAGCTTCATTCTTATACACTGAAGAGCTTTCAGTTTGCCGTTCTCCCTGACTATTCCAACAGGAGCCGCAAGCTCCATGATCTCGATGCCTTCTTCGATGCAGTCCTCTATCTCCATCTTGTCCGCAGGCATCTGAGCCTTTGTTCTTCTGTAGAGAACTATTACCTTGTCGGCATTAAGCCTCCAGGATGTTCTGGCTGCATCCATTGCTGTGTTTCCACCGCCCACAACCACAATTGTACCCTTCAGGGGCTCCGGGTTATCAACTTTTTCCGGGAGGAAATCGGCTCCGGTAACAACACCCTCGGTGTCGAACTCGCCTTCAACCCTCATTGCCTTGCCGGTCCAGGCACCTGCTGCAAGGAAAACCGCATCATGCTTCTTCTTCAGATCGTTAAGAGTGATGTCTTTTCCTACGCGAACTCCGCAATGAATCTCGGCGCCTGTCTTCTGGATGTATTCCACTTCCTGGTCAAGGACCTGGTCAGGGAGCCTGTATTCAGGGATTCCGTAACGAAGCATACCGCCGGTGCGCTCTTTGGCCTCGTAGATGACAGCTTTGATTCCCTTTTTTCCCAGGAACCAGGCAGCTGTGAGACCTGCAGGACCTGCGCCTACAATGGCAACACTCCTGCCTGTTGGAGGAAGACACTCAGGTACTGTGGCATAAGCATTATCAGCGTCAGAGAGGTAGCGCTTGATGTTGTTGATTGCTACAGGAGTATCCACATCCATTCTGCGGCATACTTCTTCACACTTCCTCACACAGACTCTGGCACACACAGCAGGAAGAGGATTCTTCTCGCGGATAAGATCAATTGCTTTCTGAAGTTCTCCCATCGCTGCAAGGGCAATGTATCCCTGCACATCAACATGTGCCGGGCATCCGTCCATGCATGGGCTTGAACAGTCGGCATAGTGGTTGGAAAGCAGAAGCTCGAAAGCTGTCTTTCTTGAGTCTTCTATTCTGGGATTTCTGGTTGTCACTTCCATTCCCGGTGCAATCCGTGTTGAACAGGAAGGAACAAGATTTTTTCTGCCCTTTACCTCCACAACGCATACGAAGCATGAACCGTACGGTGCAAGCTCCGGGGAGTAGCAGAGAGTAGGGATGTCGTCAAGCTCGTTTTCCCTTACCACTTCAAGAATGGTTTTCCCGGGAGTGGCTTCTATTTCCTGTCCGTTGATCGTCAGTTTTATCATTTCCATGTTGCCACCTACCGCTTCACTACTGCGCCGAAGTTGCAGCTTGTTATACACTTGCCGCACTTCACGCACTTGTCCTGGTCAATTATGTGTACTTCCTTGACCTTGCCGGTTATGGCATCTACGGGACAGTTCCGTGCACAGAGTGTACAGCCGACGCATTTGTCGGCCAGGATGATGAAGTCAACCAGTGCTTCACACTCTCCGGCAGGGCATTTTTTGTCCTCGATATGAGCCTTGTATTCGTCAAGATAGTATCGGAGAGTTGTCTGTACAGGGTTGGGAGCCGTCTGCCCCAGGCCACAGAGACTTGCCTCTTTGATCTGCACCGAGAGTTTTTCGAGTTTGGCAATATCTTCAGGTTTACCCTCTCCTCTTGTGATGCGCTGGAGAATCTCAAGCATTCTCAGAGTGCCAATTCTGCAGAAGGTGCATTTGCCGCAGGACTCGCTCTGGGTGAAGTTCAGGAAGAACCTTGCGATCTCCACCATACAGGTGCCCTGGTCCATGACAACCATTCCCCCTGAACCCATGATGGCACCGGTTTTCGGTATGGACTCGAAGTCTACAGGTGTATTCTTCTGGTCTGCAGGTATGCAGCCACCGGACGGGCCACCCATCTGAACAGCTTTGAATTTCCCGCCTTCTTTGATCCCGCCGCCGATGTTGAACACAAGCTGCTCAATTGTTGTGCCCATGGGGACTTCAGCAAGGCCTCCTTTGGCAACTTTTCCCGCAAGAGCGAAAACCTTTGTTCCAGGGCTCTTTTCAGTGCCAACGGACCTGTAAGCGTCAGCTCCATTGGAGATTATCCAGGGAACATTGGCAAAGGTTTCAACATTGTTGTTGTTGGTCGGGTACTGCCAGAGTCCTTTTTCCGCCGGAAAAGGCGGACGGATACGGGGCATTCCTCTTTCTCCCTCAATAGATGCAAATAGAGCGGTTTCCTCACCGCAGACGAATGCGCCTGCGCCCTGCTTGATCTTCATCTCGAAGTCGAAACCCGAGCCCAGAATGTTTTTCCCCAGGTATCCCTTTTTACGGGCTGCCGCAATTGCGGTTTCAAGCCTCTGGATTGCAAGAGGATACTCAGCTCGACAGTAAATGTAACCGAATCCGGCATTGATGGCCTTGCCGCATATGATCATTCCTTCAACAACAGCATGAGGGTCTCCCTCAAGAACCGAACGGTCCATGAAGGCTCCCGGGTCACCTTCGTCTGCATTACAAACAACGAATTTCTTCTCTCCATGATTGCCGGCGGCAAAGGACCACTTCAGACCGGTTGGAAAACCTGCTCCTCCACGGCCCCTGAGCCCGGAATCTTTCATTGTCTGTATAATCTCTTCAGAAGTCATTTCTGTAAGGGCTTTTTTAAGACCCTGGTAACCTCCGGCATCCTCATAGTCCTCAACCAGTTCAGGATTAATTGTGCCGCAGTTTCTGAGTACTATTCTATTCTGAGGGTCCAGGAAGGAGGTTTCAGCTCCGAAAGTTGAACCGTCTTCGTTGATACCGTAGACAATGTGTTCATCCTGAACGGGATTTCCCCCGAGTACATGATCGCTGAATATCTTTTCAGCTGATTCAGCACTTACCTCACCATAGAAAGTCCTTTTCCCATTGTCCCTGATCTCAACCAGCGGTTCTCTGAAGCACATGCCGATGCAGCCGGAAATGGTGAGTTCGCTCTGTTCCGGGTGTTCTGCCGCAAGTTCCTTCAGTCTGTCGTAGACAGGCCCGGCTCCAGCGGACAGTCCGCAGGTGCCCATTCCAACAACGATGGTTCTCATGTGACAGCCCCTTCCGCAGCTTTTCTCCGGTATTCCTTGAGGATCTTCCGGAGAGAGGCCGGTGTCAGTCTTCCGTGGGTGTCATTGTTTACCATTATGACAGGGGCAAGAGAACAGCATCCGATACAGGCTACTGTAAGGAAGGTGAAAAGACCATCTTCACTTGTATCACCTACCTCAATACCTATTTCATCGGTAATTGTTTCAATAATGGATTTTGCACCGGAAACGTGACATGCGGTTCCGGCACAGGCTCTTACCACATATTTGCCCATGGGCTTCAGCCTGAACTGACTGTAGAAAGTGATAACACCATAAATATCGGATTCTGGAATTGCAGTCACCCCTGAGATGTAGCTGATGGCTCTTCTTGGAATGTAACCAAAGTGCTCCTGAGCGGACTGAAGCAGCGGAATAAGTTCCCCTGGTGCTCCGTCGTAACGCCAGAGTCTGTAGCTGAAGCTTTCCTTCTTGGCTGCCGTTTTCATCACTCCCTTCATAATCAGCATCCGAACCCCGGGGGGAAATTCTCCCTCCGGGGCCGGTATTGATCAGAAATTTACATGTGAGTTGAGGTTTTATCAGTCGTCTATAAGTTTGATAACCTTTGCTTCCCTGACCCTGAGAACACCGTCTATCTGACTTAGTTTCTCTATGATCCTTGGAGTTTTTCCAACGGCCCCATGACCGGTGATCATACCTACAAGTTTGGATCCCTCGTCGATAACATCACAGACCACTACTTCGTCAATGAAGAATACCGTTGTGAAAATCTGCTGTATGGAGTCGGGATCTACATCAACGATGATGTAGCTCATTGTTCCGGGCTGCCTTCTGGCACCTGTCCGGGCATCCTGTTTCACGGCTTTCTGGTAAGTGTCAATGAACTGATCCACATCTCTGTCCAGTTTTGGTCTTTCAACAGTGGACATGGAAAGAACCTTTACACCCTCAATCTTCTTAACCTCTTCGAATACTTTTTCTATGTCAGCCTGAGATTCAGCCTGGGCAAGAAGGATCACGTCGAAATCACCCCTGACAGCTTCGCATGACTGGATGTTTCTCATTGAGTAGAGTTTGTCAAAAATCTCCATGCTGTTTTCAGAGTCTGTTATCTTGATGGTCAGGTATGCACTCACGGATTCCCGCATTCCGTCATCTGCGTTGTCAGCTTCTGCCTCGGTTGCGGTTCGGCCCGGTGACAGTTCATCCAGAGCTTCCACCAGGTCAGGGATCTCAAAAGGTTTGTCCAGGTAACCGGTGTTGTGTTCCGACAGCGCTGTGAGCATCAGCCTTTCGTCCCCGAAGCCAGTTATTACGAGTACAGGCAGTTCGGGGTACTGATTCTTGATGACCTTGAGGATCTTGAGACCGTCGATATCCGGCATGAAGATGTCTGTTACCAGGTAATCGTAAGCTATTCCCTTGTTTCTTGCCTGATTAAGTTCGTGAATAGCAGAAATGCCGTCAGGGCAAGCCACAACCGAGTAGTCTTCCTGGGTCAGACCAACTGTCAGATTTCTGCGAATCTCAGCCTCATCGTCTATTATGAGTACACGGCCTTTCAATGGTTGTCCTCCTTGTTTTGAATAATCGAACTGTATGGGAACGCTAAATCAGCTGCCCATCCAAGTCAATAACCTAAAAGCTGTTACCGGACTTCTGCCCGGCACAGCGAAAGAGCATCCTCCAGATCGTCCCATTTTCCGGAAGAAAGGTAGAGGTTCATAGCCCTTGCGGCCCTTCTCCCATGTCCCATTGCAAGGATCACAGTTGCCGCTCCCAGAACAATATCACCTCCTGCGAATACTCCTGGAACAGACGTCTGTCCCGTTGCCTCATTAACTATTATCCCACCCCAGTTGGTTACATCAAGCTCGGGGTATGAAGCGGGGACAAGTGGATTGGGACTGTTGCCGATGGCAACGATAAGTGCATCGGTTTCCTCTATGTATTCG
>CAYLRO010000062.1:0-6680 GCA_964386635.1 uncultured bacterium
CTGTTTTCAACGTTGATAACGGAAGAGAACTCACCAGCTACTTCACAGCTCTTCTACAGCAGGATGAAGAGATTTTCTATACCATCCAGGGAACACCAATTGCCCTGGGAAGCATGTCTCCTTCAGAAGCAGCAGCAACCGGCCTTTCCTTTGTTGACTGCGACTGGTTCATAACAGGAGACAACACTGGAGTTCAGCTGTTTTCCAGAAACTCTGACCAGCCTGTCTGGCAATTCGAAAGCTTAAATCCCGATTCAAATGCAGTAAGAGCTGCAGCTGCATCTTTCAGGGATTTTGCTGATGGAGACACCGAGTAGAAGGTTTTGAATTCGAAGTTATTTGCAGAGCTTTTTTTCAGAACCCGCGTTGTATATATATACAGAGCAGAAATAGTTACCAGATTTAATCAAGGAGGAAGAATGAAGCTTACCGCAATTCTTGCACTGGCACTTATCACAGTTGCTTCTGCAGGAGAGTTTACAGTTACAATTCCCTTCTCTGCTTCGCAGGTGGAGCTGAGAGAAATGGCTAATTACACCGCAGTTTCTGTGCCAGGCATGCAGACAATAAGCGCCACAGGCGCTCCGGCTCTGCCGCAGATGAGCACTGCCATCGCACTCCCTGCAGGAATGCAGGCTGTGTCAGTTGAGGTAGTGGATGTAACCTGGACAGCCATCAGGGGAAGACATACTGTTCTTCCTGTAACCGAGCAGGTTCCCATAAGCCTTATGGGTGATACTGAAATTCCTCTTCCCTGCCCGAACCAGTCAATTTACTCATCTTCACAGGTTTTTCCTCAGGTTGCAGCAAGGCTGAACAACAGCTCAATGCTTCTGGGCTTCCCTGTGGCCTATGCGGATGTATATCCTGTTCGCTGGAATCCCGCTTCAGGTGTTGTTGAAGTCATGGACAACCTGCAGCTCAGAATAACAACTTCACCTGCTGACAATTACACAGTAAGAGCCCGTTCCGCACAGAGCGAGGCCAGAACCAGAACGCTTGTTGAAAACTCAGTTGTAAACCCCGAGATGGTACAGGCCAGCGGAGCTGTGATTATTCCCAGCCGCGACCTTACTTACGGTGAGTATGTGGTTATTGCCACAC
The DNA here is from genome assembly GCA_964386635.1 of uncultured bacterium. GTDB lineage: Bacteria > Fermentibacterota > Fermentibacteria > Fermentibacterales > JCC-6 > Sabulitectum. The sequence goes on from CAYLRO010000062.1 coordinate 1,105, forward strand.
CCGCATACGAAAGCTATGCACAGGAATTTGCCGACTGGAAGACCAGAAAGGGTATTCCAACAAGTGTATACACAACAACCTGGATACAGTCTCAGTATTCATGTGCCGACCTCCAGCAGGAGATCCGTGCATTCCTTACCGACTGCCGCGACGAAGGTGTTGAGTATGTGCTTATCTGGGGCGACGACAACATCATCGCCGGCCGTGATGCAATTATCACTACAAGCAGCGACTACACTGAATATCCTCCAGTAGACCTTTACTGGGCTGACATAAATGATTCTTCTCCCGGTGCCGACCTCTGGAACTCCAACGGCAACGGCATATGGGGCGAGAGCGGTGACACGGTAGACTATCACCCTGACCTTTTCACAGGCAGAGCAAGTGTGAATTCCACCGGTGAGGCTCAGATTTTCATCGACAAGGTTCTTGCCTACGAACAGGTGGGATCAACAGATTACTTTGAAACAGCACCAATCGAGATGAGAGTGGGTTACACCACAGAGCTTCTCTGGGGTTCCCCGTACTGGTGCTACGGTTCAGCCGGTGCAGAGATTATCAGCAACTATGTTCCTTCTTCCAGCTGGGAAGAAGAGAAATGCTACGACTCATCTAACGCCAACAGCCCTTCCATCACAACTGCCATGATCAATGCCGGTCCTGCACATGTTTACCACGCCAGCCACGGAAGTCAGACATATTTCTCTCTTCCAGGCGGTTCTTATTCAACATCTGATTTCATGGCCCTTACCAACATCTCCGGTGGTGGTCTTCCTGCCATCTGGAACTCCATCAGCTGCCTGATCGGATACCTTGACGGATACGAGTGCATGGGTGACGCCTGGCTTGCCAGCCCTAACGGCGGCGGTTTCGGCGGATTCAATGCCAGGTACGGATGGGGTAATCCAAGTAATCCGGGATACGGTGACAGTGAAGTTCTCTGCGCCAAGATCTACGATGAGCACTGGAATGAAAATGCGAATACCCTTGGTGCAATGCATTTCATGGGCAAGGATGAGCTCAACCCTGGAAGCAGTAGCTACATGGACTGGTGTGTAAAGGAATACAACCTGTTCGGTGAGCCTGAGCTTCCTGTCTGGACTGCAGACGCGGTTCAGCTTTCAGCCAGCCACCCTTCATCCATAAGCGGTGCAACCACAGTGGCTGTAACCGTTACCGCCGGCGGCTCTCCAGTGTCAGGCGCAAGAGTGTGCCTCTACAAAGGTGATGACTGGTCCACAGCAGAGGTTTATGAAGTTGCCACAACCAACGGTTCGGGACAGGTGAACATACCTGTAGCCCCAACAACCACCGGAACCATGCTGGTTACCGCCTGGGCATACAACAACATCACTTACCTGGGTTCGCTCAATGTAGGCGAAACAGGCGTGAACGACGAGTCTGGAACAGCTTTAACTGTGAACTCAGTCAGCGCTCCATGGCCCAATCCTGCATCAACCACTGCTGCTATACCATTCAGCCTTGCAAACGCCGGAACAGCCAGCGTACAGGTATTCGACCTTGCCGGCCGTTCTGTTGCAACCCTTGCAGCTGATGAGTTTTCTGCAGGACAGCACACACTTAACTGGAACCTTACCGGTTCAAACGGTGCTCCTGTTCCAAGTGGATTCTACAGCGTAGTTGTTACAACAGGAAACGCTGTAATGACAGAAAGAGTAATGGTTATCAGATAACCATCAGTTCAAAGAAGGAGGGGTGCCATCTGGCACCCCTCTTTTTTTAAAAAACATCTTGCGGTATTCATTCCATTCAGGTAATATTTATAGACTGGAATCAACTGATGGGAGGATAACGATGTTGAACAGAAAAGTTACATTTCTATGGTTTCTGCTGGTAACAGCAGGAGTGGGCTTCGGGTATCCCACATGGATAAAAGTATATGATGGCCATGGAATGAACACGATAGAGGATGTACTGCCTCTATCCAACGGCCATACGGTGTTTGCCGCCACATGCGATTCCACACCTGCCTGGGACGGCACATGGGCAGCAGAGATAGACGAAAACGGCGATATCCTCTGGAACTTTTATCACCCCATGCCGCCGAGAGGGCTGGCTGAGATCGAAGGTGAGGGTTATCTGCTTCTTACAGGTCTTTACAACGGACAGCTAATCAGGCTGGATCTCTCCGGAAATCAGGTCTGGTCGATCCCTGTAGGCTACAGCCTGGATCATCTTGTTCGCACAGCCGACGGCAACTACGTTTACCGTGATGACGACGTGATCAGAATGGTGGACAGCAATGGCAGTACCATCTGGACAGTGGACCCTCCCCAGCCTGAATACATTGCCGCCCTCGGACCATCATACAGCCCTTCCGGCGGATTTGCCGTAAACGGTTCACGGTATGATCCCACTAAAATGTACTTCATGGGAGGAACTGCAGATTCAACGGGTGCGATTCAAGCTGTGGGGGAATACTACACTGGAGGCGACATGCTGTATTTCCTGGGAACGTACTCGGATATTGAAGGGAACTGCTACGGTATTGCCCAATACGTAAACAGTTATCCACCCCCTACATCAGACGAACACGTTATCAGATTCGATACCAGCGGAAACATCAGCTGGAACAGGATCGTAAACGGCACAGTGGACATCTGTCAGTCAGCGGATGGGAACACCATTGTTGCAGGAACCCTGCAGAACTCAGATATCGAGTTGCTATTCCTGAGAAAGATGAACTCAGCAAACGGGGGAACTATCTGGGAAACCGTTCACGGCCTTGGAAGTGACTATTTCTCTCCGTACTGCGTTGGTGCGGCCTCAGACGGCGGCTTCGTCGTTGGAGGAACCTCGTTGGGGCTGGCGGCATTGGCGAAAACAGACTCTCTCGGTCTCATCAACGGCATGGGAATTCAGGATACGCCGCAGAGCGAGCTTCATATCCGCCCCCTATCGAATCCTTCATTCTCTTCTTCTTTATCATTCGAGATCGGTATCCCTCAAGGAGTGGAAAGCAGCCTCTGTATACTGGATGCGACAGGAAGGGTCGTGCACACGGATCAGCTTCACAATACTGCTTCTTCTGTCAGCTTTGACCGGTCCGGGTTACCGCCGGGAGTTTACATCGCTGTTCTTTCTTCTGACTCATTTGGCAGGGCATTTTGCAGGATGATCCTTCTGGATCAGACCCAGTAGTCCCGCTCCAGTGCCCTGTACTGAACTGCTTCGGCAATATGGGTTTCAGATATGTCTGATTCACCCTGAAGGTCTGCAATTGTCCTGGAAACCCTTAGTGTTCTGTAATACCCTCTTGCTGACAGATTGAATCTTGCAGCAGCAGTATCCAGCAGTTTTCTTCCTGCAGGATTAAGTCGGCAGTGTGTTCTTGTAAGGGTGCTTGTCATTCCGGCGTTGCTGTGCACTCCCTGAACACCTGCAAATCTCTTGTTCTGCACCTCTCTGGCTGCAATGACCCTGGTTCGGATCTCGTTGCTGGTTTCTCCTCCGGGCTCAAAATTCCCCAGCTCTCCCCTTGGAACCGGAAGTACTTCCAGATGAATGTCTATCCTGTCAAGAAGAGGGCCTGATATCTTTCCCAGGTAACGCTGCACCTGAGATGCTGTACAGTTGCATGACTTAGCCGGGTGGGTGAGATACCCGCAGGGACAGGGGTTCATAGCAGCAACAAGCATGAATCGTGCAGGCAGCTCAACAGTTGCAGATGACCTGGATATTATCACCTTGCCACTCTCCATTGGCTGACGCATGACCTCCAGAGCACCCCGTCTGAATTCAGGAAGCTCATCCAGAAAAAGAACGCCATTGTGGGCAAGACTTACCTCTCCCGGCCGGGGATTGGTTCCTCCTCCGGCAAGCCCGGGGGTTGAAACAGTGTGATGAGGTGCCCGGAATGGCCTTTTCAATACAAGAGCCTGACCTTCAGGTAAAAGCCCGGCAACACTGTGAACCTTCGTTGTTTCAATGGCTTCTTCCGGGGACATAGGGGGAAGTATCCCGGGAAGCCTGGCTGCAAGCATTGTTTTCCCGGAACCTGGAGGGCCGATCATCAGCACATTGTGCCCACCTGCTGCAGCTATCTCCAGGGCTCTTTTCGCCTGCTGCTGACCGCTGACTTCTGAAAAGTCAGGAAACTCGCCTGGTATATCCACCTCTGCTGTAATCCGGTCTGCTTCCTTCAAATTGGAGAGCCCCTGTAAGAACAGAGACACCTGCTCCAGGTTATCGGCAGGGAATACAGGCACCGGAGAAGCTATCACTGCCTCGCCGGAATTGGAGGCCGGTACAATAAAACCCTCAAGCCCCTGGCCGTTAAGACCGGCGGCCATGGGAAGAACGCCCTTTACAGACCTCAGGGTGCCATCCAGAGCCAACTCCGCAAGATATGCATACTTTCCTGCCCTGCCCTCTGGAATGTATCCTGAAGCTGCCAGAAGCCCGATTGCAATAGGGAGATCGAAGGCTGCTCCTTCTTTCTTCCTGCCTGCAGGAGCAAGGTTAACCGTGAGTTTTTTCGGAGGCAGTGAAAAACCGGTGTTGTGTATGGCCGCCTGAACCCTCTCTCTGGATTCCTTCACTGCATTATCCGGCAGGCCGACTATGGTGAATGATGGAAGCCCCTTTGAAAGATCCACCTCGACATCCACCTGGAAAGCATCTATTCCCACAAGACCCACACTGCGAGTAAAAGCCAGCATGAAAACCTCCCTGTATATGGAGATTGACCGACATTTTCTCGTGAAATGCAAAGAGGAGGGCATAAGCCCTCCCCTTCTCAAGTGCAATATGTACTATTTAACAGTAACCTTATTCATCATATCACCCTGCCTGATGGCATCAACAACATCCTGGCCGCTTGTCACTTTTCCGAAAACCGTGTGTCTTCCGTTGAGATGCGGCTGCGGACAGTGGGTAATGAAAAACTGGCTGCCGTTGGTGCCGGGACCGGCATTTGCCATGGAGATTACTCCTGTTTCATGAGTGAGGGGATTACCGTGAAACTCATCGCTGAATCTGTAACCCGGACCACCCATGCCGGTTCCTGTCGGATCTCCTCCCTGTACCATGAAATCACTGATTACCCTGTGAAAAGAAATACCGTCGTAGTAACCGTCTTTCACAAGAAAGACGAAGTTATTCACTGTCTCAGGGGCATATTCAGGAAAAAGATCGAGTTCAATGTTACCTCTCTCGGTTTCCATTGTAACCTTGTAGACCTTCTTTGTATCGATGGTCATCTCAGGCGGTGCACTGTACTGCTTTGCCATTTCATCCTCCTGTTGATCAATTGATAATGTTTACAAGCCTTCCAGGAACAACAATGATCTTTTTCACTTCTGTTCCCTGGAGCAGGCTCTTGATTTTCTCGCTTCCCATGGCAATCTTCCTGATCTCTTCTTCTGATGCATCTGCAGGAACCACTATCCTGTCCCGGATCTTGCCTTTTATCTGGGTCACCATCTCAATGGTGTCCTGCTTCAGGTCGTCTTCCACCCACCGGGGCCACGGCTGCACGTGAATGGTTTCCCCGTCCTTTCCAAAACCAAGACGGTGCCACAAATCCTCTGCCAGGTATGGAGCGCAGGGAGCAA
>CAYLRO010000062.1:6780-11687 GCA_964386635.1 uncultured bacterium
TTCTGATGGTCGTAACTCAGCAGCATTCCCTGATTTTTCAGGCAGCTGAACGGTTCCGTGAAGTTAATCATGCCTGCGTCATACATTACCTTTGTCCAGAATCTGGCATAAATGAGATGCATCACTGCATGCTCCGCACCACCTACGTAAAGGTCTACAGGAAGCCACTTCTGAACCTCCTCCTTCAAAAACGGTGCTGTATCGCAGTTGGGAGAGGCAAATCTCAGGAAATACCAGCTGGAGCACGCAAATCCCGCCATTGTGCTGGTTTCACGCTTTGCCGGTGCACCGCACTCAGGACAGACTGTGTTTACCCACTGTTCGCATGAAGCAAGAGGTGACTGACCGGAGTCATCCGGTGCGTAACTGTCAACATCAGGAAGTATCACAGGAAGGTTCCTCTCGGGAACCGCTCCGCACTTTTCACAATGAATAATTGGAACAGGGGCACCCCAGTATCTCTGCCGGCTCACAAGCCAGTCTCTGATCCTGTAGCGGGTTTCAGCTTTTCCAAATCCTTTTTCCTCAGCGTAGTCAGCCATGATCTTTCTGGAATCCACTGAAGATAGCCCTGTAAACTCACCGCTGTTAACCAGCTGCCCGTCAGCCACGGTAGCAGCCTCCTGAACTCCCTGAGGCACACCACCAGGAGCAATCACCTCAATAATTGGCAGGTTGTATTTCAGAGCAAATGCATGATCTCTCTCATCATGTGCAGGAACAGCCATGATTGCTGCTGTTCCATAACCACCCAGTACATAGTCAGCTGTCCAGACAGGCACTTTTTCACCGTTGAAAGGGTTTACTGCATATCCGCCTGTGAATACGCCTGTCTTCGCTTTCTCGCCGTCAACCATTCTTTCAAGATCACTCTTGGAAGCAGCGGCACTGATGTACTTCCTTATTTCAGCTTCTCTTTCAGAAGAGCATATCCTGAGAAGATCCGGATGCTCAGGAGCCAGAACGCAGAATGTTGCTCCGTAGATAGTATCGATTCTTGTTGTATACACAGGAAGGCTGATCTCGTCTCCAGCCTCAGTTTCCACAGAGAAAACGACCTCAGCACCTTCAGAACGGCCAATCCAGTTGCGCTGCATGGCTTTTATAGACTCAGGCCAATCCAGGTCATCAAGATCATCAAGAAGCCTGTCGGCATATTCAGTAATCCTGAAATACCACTGAGGAAGCTGTTTCCTTGTTACCTCTCCGTCACATCTCCAGCAGACGCCTCCAGCGGATTCCTCGTTTGAAAGAACAATTCTGCACCTGGGACAGTACATCTGATAGTTGTCTGACTGGTATGCCAGCCCGCGGTCAAACAGCAGAAGAAAAAAGTACTGTGTCCATTTGTAGTAATCCGGATGGGATGAATTGATCTCCCGGGTCCAGTCATATCCCGCTTCAAAGAGTTTCATCTGCCTTTTGTAGTTCTCCGTGTTCCTCTTTGTAACTTCAGCAGGATGCATTCCTGTTTTGATAGCATACTCTTCTGCAGGTTGTCCAAACGCATCCCATCCCATGGGATGAAGCACATTCAACCCGTCCATCTTTTTCTTGCGGGAGATTACATCGGTAGGGACATAATTTCTGCAGTGTCCCACTGAAAGCCCGGCACCAGAAGGGTAAGGAAAGTAATCGAGACAGTAGAAATTCTCTTTTTCAGGGTCATTGCCGGTTCTGTAAAGGTCGATCTTCTCCCAGAAGGGAGACCACTTTTTTTCCAGTTCTTTGAAATTATAGGAGTTCAAGGTTATACCCTTCCGCTTGATTGTTAACGGGAAATATACAAAACAGAAACCTTCATATGGCCTTCGGAGAGAGAAAAGATATCAAGATTAAGGCTGTGGGGTTTCTTCAGTGAAGCAGATCGTACACTGGGCGCCGGGGCTGCTCATGATGGAACAACCTGCAACTGAGAGGAGTGTTGAAAGGATTGAGATCTCAACATTAGTATCAAAAATGCCTTTTTTCAGACTTTCAAAGCCATCGGTAATCTCTGACTCTGTTACTTCTTCTGACAAACCGCTGATTTTGAGCACCGCTCTGATTCCCCATATTGTTTTCTCAGGATCTACTGAGAAGCTGATCACAGTTTCAGAGCCCTTGAGGTGACACATCCTGGTTACTCCTTTAAAGACAATCTCAGGAACAATCATCACTTCGGGAAGCCTGTCAGACAGAGTAAGAGATGGTGGTCTGAGACCTATTTCCGCAAAAGCAGAGGGAAAACCAGCCATGAATCTCTGCAGCGAAACTTTCCTGAACACTCCGGAATATGCTGAAAGAGCCATTCTGATAAGAGCTGTAACCCTGGAAGCGGTCTCCTGCGAAAGCAGCATTGTTCTGGCAAATCCGGAGAAAGGGTCAGACTCTTCAACAATTGTAAGAATTGCATTACTCTGCTTTATGGAATCCTGACAGAATTCCTCCATGTATCCAACCATCAACTGAAGTCTTTGTCTTATCTCAGAGTGCTGATCTCCGTGATGAGCTGGAGCACTTTCATCAGCTCCTCTAATAGCTGAAATCATCTCGCAGACCGGCTCGATCAATGAAAAACCTGCAGAGCTGGATGATCTCACCTCATACTCCACTCCCCCGACAAGAAGCAACGGCCCCACCTCACTGCAGGGTGTATCTGAAGTTCCCTCCCGGTCGGGATAGGCTGCTATCAGGATCCCGTCTCTGTAAAACTTCAGGATGGAGCATGCTTCAAGTCTGCTGCAGATGTTCCATACAGATCTCAGTGTATCTTCTTCGGTTCTGGAAACAATAGCTTTGGAGAGAGAATTTACCAGATCGAGACAAACCCGTCTGTACTCCATTCTGCCTGGAACCGGTTTGCAGGTTTCATAGGAAGGGATTCCTGCCAGGAGGAAACCGTAATCGCCCTTAAATAACTGAGGCTGTTCTATCAGTGAAACATGCCACCTGTGAGGCTCACTGAAAGTTCCATCCCGCTTCTTCACGCTCCACACCATGGAATCCTCGCCAAAAAAGGTGACATCGGTTGAAGCAAGGGAATCCAGTGACAGCCCGTGCCCGTCAGGATCTATAAGATTCTGAAGGTCATCCCCAGTGATCTCTGCTCTCTCTAAACCGGTAAGTCTGGCCATTGAAGCGTTCCAGTACTCAGGAGAACCATCTTTGGTAATCATGGCCAGCGGAAAAGGAATATCGCTGAAAAAACCGGTAAAGACAGAATCGCCGGCTGCCTTGCCTTTTTCAACTGATGATTGCCTGATTCCTCTCGGTACACTGAGAATCATTCCTGTCAGTGATGCAGCCAGTTTCAAAACCTCTGAATCATCCGTGGTCATGGCTGAATCAAATAGAATCAGAAATCCTCTGCCCCCTGCTCCGGAACCGATTGGAACAACTATGCAGTCTGAGAAAACACCTGACAGTATTCCCAACTCTGATGCACCCAGGGAGTGAATACCGTCATCACGCCAGACATACCCGGGAAAACCCAGTGCAGCCGGCTCATCAGCACCTGGTTTCGAGGGCCAGCTGCCGGCGCTTCCGGAAAGCCTTAAGGTTTCGGATTGATCGTATGTGAATTCTGCAACTGCTTTTGAACCTGTCAATCTCATTATCTTGCTGCAAAGATCTCCACCGTTCCGCCTGCCGGTAGCGCTGATATCCTCGGAAAGACGGGTAATACCTTCCAGATTTTTCCTTAGCTTTGAATTCTCTCTCTGAAGGCGCATCTGCTCTGTTCTATCCTCAAAAAGACACACAAAATTCACAGCCTGATTCATCTCGTTTCTGACAACCTTCAGGATATGATTCAGTGTTAATATCTCTCCGTCCCTGTTCCTGAAAGTGATAATGGAGGAATTGTCAGATCGGTCCTCTCCAAACAACCTCTCAGACGAATCATGTATCCATTTGTATGATTCCTCAGGTACAACTTCGTGGAGCTGCTGGCCAATCAGTGAGCCTCTTTCGCCTGAGATCCTGCTGAATCCTGAATTGGAGAGCAGAATCCTCAACTGACTGTCAAGGAGTAGGAGACCTGTTGATGTAGACTGCAGGTAAGCCTGATTCAACCTGTTCAAAGCTCTTAGTCTTTTACCGGTCTTGTAACTCTCTGTCGAATCGAAGAACAGTCCGATCACCCCTGGACCGCCCTGACTGAGAATACCCTCAACCCGCTTGTCACCAGCTGGTCTGAATTCTATTCTGACTTCATGGCCCTGATGCGCAGATGAAATGACACTGGTCCAGTTATAGAGAACAGGTGCAGGGAGTATATCCGAGGCGTTCCTGCCGATAACATCCTTCTCCCTGGGGCCGAAAAGATAGGACATCCGCTTGTTCCAGCGAACTATTTTTCCATCAGGTGAAAATCCCACGACCCCTGAAGCAATATCAGGGACCAGATCTATCTCATCAGCTTTCTCTTTTAAAACAATAACAGAGTTATTGTGTGGGATATCCGAGGGAATTACCACCAGTGAAGAAGAATCATCCCTGATGATATCGCCGCCCTCTGTCAACCCGCGATAAACACATGGAGGGAGTAAACCCGCCGGATCTTCAGCAGAGGTCAGCTCATCAGCGGATAAACCCAGTACATTCTCCGGGGAGCCCTCGGCTGTCAGTTTCCCCGATGAAGGGGAGTAGGTCAGTCTGGTCCAGGCACCTGTGTGCTCTTTCACCTGGTATCAGCTGCCAAATCGATAAGCCACTCCGAAGGAGAACTGAGTAACAGCATCGTCTACTCTGTCGGATTCCTCATCAGGGAATGCAGAATTCTTTCTTGCTTTGAACCTGGAGATAACTGCTCCGCTGAGATCCATTCTTTCCAGACTGAGGTCAAAACCAAGCCCGAATCCCAGGCCGGCTCTGTTTGCTACCCGCTGGTCATCGAAACTGACTGAAGTCAGAGCATTCAGGTT
>CAYLRO010000063.1:0-2959 GCA_964386635.1 uncultured bacterium
AACAGAGCTACACCATGGAGGCGGGATGCGCACCCTCCTTTGAAGAACCGGTTCCATCAGCCGGTTTTGTTGAACCTGTTCCAGAGGTCTATGCAGAACTCCGGGCAACTCTCATCATGGCTGGAAATGGCCTGGAATACTACAACTTAACAGATGAAACCCTGGAGATGCGGTTTGACAGAGCGGAAGATCTTCTGGGAAGAATTCAGGAAATTGCTGAGAAAGAGCTGGCCGGGGAACTTCTCAGCGAAAATGACGCAGACTTTTTGAAGAACTTCGCCGGGGCACTGGAAGGAACCATTGCCTGGGGTGGAGACACTGAGGAGGGTCTTGAAACCTCACTGATAGCAGATGTCCACACGGACCAGAACTCAAGCAGCGTTCTTGAGGTTGCATCCGGTAATCTGGACAACTGCGTAATCATTTACAGAAGAGCAGACGGCGTTACAGAAGCAGCAGTGGGACCTGTACTCAGCTACTATCAGTTCCAGTGGCCCATGGCAGACAGGCTTACCGATGAGGCCTGGAGAGAAATGCTTCAGGCAGGAACTCCTGAAAGACCCCGCTGGACCGAGGAATACATTGTAGAGTAGCAGTTCCCTGAAGAGACAGCAGCCGGCGCTTAATCAGTGCCGGCTCTTTTCATTTGACATAAATAAAAGAGAAATTATCTTTTTGCCAGCAACACCTTTAAGGAGTTTTATGAGAAAGTTTTTCCAGGCTGTTTCTATGTTGTTACTTGTTCTGGCCTGCAGCGGTAATCAGCCTGATGAATCAGGTACTGCCGTGTCTGACACGGTTCCGGAATACACCCTTGCAATCACAGATTCCATAGGTATTGAATTAGGTGACTCCGCCTATGTTTTCGGAGCTATAGCCGATGTGATAATTCTTCCTGATGGCAATCTGATCGTTCTTGACGGCACTTACTGCAATGCGCGTATCTTTTCACCGGATGGCCAGATAATTTCTACTATCGGGAATAGAGGCCAGGGTCCGGGAGAGCTGATTCACCCCTTCAATCTGTACAACTGGAACGACGGAACAATTGGAATTATGGACCCGAACAATGGTGGAATCCACAGGTATTCACTGGACACAGGTGAATGGCTGGGACTTGATCTTGCCGTAAACCACAACATCCCTGTAAACCCGGTGGTGGTTGGTGAAAACACATATGTCTCTTTTAAAACAAGATTCGAGCCGGATGGAGATGTTGTCACCGCCAGAGCATTTGTCGGGCTGTTTCCCATGACTGTTGAACCGGAGCTCATGTACTGGCAGGAAACAGTGATCTGGGACCCGGGAGACATGGGCAACATTACATTGAAGCTCTTCTTCTCTAATTTCTTCACTGCAGATCCTGAAACCGGCACTGTCTATGTAGCCCCGTTCAGTGGCGATAATTACAGTATTCTCTGCCTGAACTCTGATGGCAGCTCAATAGGAACAATTACACGGGAGTGCACCCCTGTTTCAAAAACAGCTGAGGAAATACAGGAGGAAAAGGATTTCATGGAATTCTTCCTGAGAAGGTCTGAGGCCAACAATCCTGATTTGAACTACAACTGCGACCCATGGCCTAATTATCTCCCTGTAACCGGTCTCTATATGGGCCCTGACGGCAATCTCTGGGCAATGCGCGGAGGAACGGATGTTACTGAATTCGATATATGGAACACAGACCTTGAGTTTGCAGCAACCGCATCCATACCTGAGATACCAGGCAGGGGCTCCACCTGGAAAATGACCTTCGGTGCAGATTATGCTGTAGCCTGGAACGAAAATCCCGAGGAATTTCAGAAGCTCTACATTCTTGAGATTATGCAGTGACATAATTTCTCTGTAACACTCTAGAGAACTTTCATGTCTTCCATTTAACCGGTGTCCTGGAAACAGAGAGTCTTATAGCATGCAAGGAGTAAAATGAACAAGCTCGTGGTAACAATCTCTGTACTGGTTCTTCTTATTGCCTGCGGCGGTGAACAGCCAGTGATTTCCGAAATGGAAGAAATTCACGCCTTACCGGCATACACACTGTCAGCCACTGATTCAATCGGTATCGAAATGGGAGATTCAGCATATGTATTCGGTGCGATTATGGACAGTGAGATCCTTCCTGACGGAAACATCATGGTTCTGGATGGAACCTGCTGCAAGATCAGGATCTACTCCCCTGACGGTGAACACATCAGAAGCTTTTCCGGCAGAGGCAGCGGCCCGGGCGAGTTGATTAACCCGTTCAATCTTTACAACTGGGGCAATGGTGAGATAAGTGTGATCGATGTTTATGCAGGCGGAATCCACAGATTTACCACAGAGGGTGAATGGCTGGGGTTGGATCTGCAGATCACAAACGCTTCATTCATCAACCCCACAGTAACTGCAGAAGACCGGTTCGTTTCCTTTAAATCACGGTTCTTCCAGGAAGGCGATGTAATATATGCAACCGCTTTCGTTGGCCTCTTTCCAATGACAACTGAACCGGAGGTAACTTACTGGGAAGAAACAGTCCCCTGGGATCCTTCGAACATGGGTAACCTGGCAAACAGGCTTCTTTTCAGCAATTTCTATACAGCTGATCCAGCCACAGGCAGGATTTATGTTTCTCCATTCAATGAAGACAACTACAGCATTCTCTGTTATGAAGCAGATGGTACTTCTGCAGGCACCATAACTGCTGATTACACACCTGTACCAAAAACAGATGAGGAAATAGAATCCGAGAAGAACTTCATCGAATTCTTCCTCAGGAACTCTGAAAGCAACAACCCGAATTTTAATTACGAATGTGACCCATGGCCCAACCACTTTGCAGTAACAGGGCTCTACATTGGTCCTGACGGAAATCTCTGGGCGATGCGAGGCGGGATGGATGTTCCCACATTCGATATCTGGAGCCAGGATCATGAACTGGTGGGAACCGCCACTATTGAAGGCCTGCCGTCAGAAGGTTCCA
>CAYLRO010000063.1:3059-5506 GCA_964386635.1 uncultured bacterium
ACAGCTCTGCATCGAAAAGAGTATGTGGCCAATCTCTGTTCGTTGATTTGGATAACGGGACTGACTATTATAGGGTAGGAGTCAGTATTCAAGGAGGGAAAGAAAGAATGAAAACGGCTTTAATAGTTATCATGCTTATCACCGTACCCGTTATGGCCCTTACAGGGGAAGAGGCCATGGAGGAGAGCGGAGAGAGCGGATTAGCCTTTGATACTCCGCAGTCAGGAGGAAAAACACCACCGCCCAGAAGTCAGGTTCTTCTTGTACCTGATTCGAACACAGACGCGGTTGGAATGTATGACACCAATGACGGGACCTACCTGGGTGATTTCATAGTGGATGCCGGAGGCGCTCCCTATGATTTACAGACCCCGATAAATGCAATAGAAGGCCCCGGCGGTTTGATCTTTGTTTCCGATCAGATTTCTGATGCAGTATATGCCTTTGACAATGAAGGCAGCTATCTCTACACAGCAGCTGAAACAGGGATGAACAACCTCAGGGGAATCGCCTTCAGAAATGATACTCTATTCGTCACAAGCGGAGACAGCTACATTGCAATGTTCGTCGGTCCTGATGTTTTCATTGGCAATTTTATAGCGGATAGTTCAAGTCCTTTCGATATTCTCTTCACAGATGAAGTAGACTCCGGGTCAGCTCTCGTATCCGATATCGCGGGTAGCACTGACAACGTCAGGCATTACTATGCGGATGGAACCCTTCTGGGAGAATTGTTCTCAACCGATTTCCCTGAACAGGTTCAGGTTGATGCCGCCAATCCGGGTTATTACTTCGCCGTTTCATTTTCAGATGACGTCATAACTCAGTTCCAGATCGACGGTACAATCATCGGTACCATTCCGTTTGACGGCGGCAGAGGAGTGTACCGACTGGGTAACGGAAACCTGCTTGCTACAAACGGGACCGGTGTACACGAAATCAACCCGTCTACAGGAGCAATAATCGAAACCGAGTTTTCCGGTTCCGGAAGGTTCATAGAACTTGCAAATGTGACGTATACGGAAACTGCCGAAGAAACAATGGAACCTGTGTCCTTCTCCGGTGTTTCCATGTACCCCAATCCTTTTACAGAAACACTTTCAATCGGAGTCACTCTGCCATCTCCATCCACTGTCAGCGTCACCGTTTTTTCTCTTGATGGAAGAGTTGCAGGCAACATTGAGCCGGTAGCTCTCAGCCACGGCAACCATACTCTCGAGTGGAATGCCGGAGGCCTGGAAAACGGCATTTACCTCGTACGGGTCTCTTCTGCCGGTGGAACCATAGTTAGTAAGGTACAGTTGCTGAAGTAAATAGAAACAACCGTACTGCAGGAATAAACAGATCGGGAGCAGGTATTGAAATCTCAGTACCTGCTCCCAATTTTTTTGGATTGCACTTTTCGCTTTTAAAACCGATAACCTTCGAGACAGAGTATTTGGTGATATAGCTCTCATCTCTCGGTACAGTTACCCCCTTTCACTGCCTCAACGAGCGATTCTAGAAAGAAAGTCTTTTTTTAAATCCCGTATAATTACTTTTGGCATCTCCCCCGGAAAGCCGGGGGTCTCTTCATGTCTGGACTAAAAACATCAGGGTAGTCTACTCATCGTCACCTTTGAAGATAGTCTTTAAGAGCCTGCCCATCTTCTGAATCCTGAAAGAACCGAAGAGAGTATTGGCTGAAAGAATCCCAAACCTGTAGAAGATCCATGTGAGAAACACCGGCAGCAGAACCATGTCCAGAAGCAATGAAGCAGAAGCCCTGGTAACAAGCCCCACAAGTCCCTTCTGAAGTATTGTAAGCTCTGTTCTGAATCTGTTCTCCTTCTCTGTGGAAACCCCAGAAGCAGCCTCGGCTTCCAGCCTCAGAAACCCTTCTTCGAACTGCTCTACCCTGCTGCGACAGCTGTACCTTAAGCCTCCTGAGTACACTTTAGACAGTTGATCCGAAGCAATCACTGCAAGGGGAATGGCGACTATGAACACGTATGCGGCAATACCGGTTGCCATTGAGATGTTGCGAAGTCTGTTGATGTCCCTGAACACCAGAACAGAAAGCAGCAGAAACAGAAGAACCAGGAGAATCATGCCCAGAGGACCACTGAGTATCAGGTAAATGTTAATCACATGGGCAGCAACAATTGATGCAACTGTCAGTACTTCCCCGAAGACAAGTCTGTCGGCAAAGCGAGAAAGGGTTTTATCGAACCGTTCAAGAGGTGAGTTGTTATCAGAAACATCTGTAAGCTGCTTTACAGCAGAAAGCATCTCCCCATGCTCAAGAGCTTTCACTTCAAAGTTACCGGTAACATTCCTTGCAGGAGAAACCAGAACAGTTCGGTGAACCCATGGGAAAAAAGTCAGTGACAGAAGCAGTAACAGAAGATAAACACCGACACGCATCAGTGCAGGCTGATCAGTTTTCCTCACCTGTTCCCTCTTCT
>CAYLRO010000063.1:5606-11264 GCA_964386635.1 uncultured bacterium
GGTTGCCTGCGGCGTCTCAGCGGTTTTCTGCCGCTCTTCATCATATTGGTGAGAAATGGTACTCCAAGGTAAACAAGAGCACTCCAGTCAGGATAGAACAGAGCAACAAATACTCCTGCAAGTGAAACAAGCGGCAGTATTGCGTTTATTCTTGTGATCCTTCTGATTGCAGTTTCATCGAATTCGTCCAGAACCGTCTCCGGGAAATGGAGAAGCACCCTGCATTGAAGAACAAAGAAAATGGAGATAAGAAAAATGTTCAGGTGGAATACCAGGTTCGCGAAAAAAGTGTGGTTATGAAGCCCCATCATGGAAGAACTGAAAGGTATCAGGCAAACGAAAAGCAGCCCACCCAGATTGGTCCATATATGGGGAATGTTGCTTGCTTTGATGTACTTGAAAATCTTCAGCTGTATTACCCAGAAGTTGCCCAGAACCATGAAGCTGAGAGCGTACACACCGAAAAGATCTGCATAACTTTGGAAATGCGCCATAATGTCACTGCTGCCGCTTACCCCCTCCACATGAGGCAGTGGCAGACTCAATGCCAGAAGAGTCATAGCAATTGCATATATACCGTCTGTGAGCCCCTCAAGACGGTGCAGTGAAAATTTCTTCCCGTCCGCAGTGTTCAATTTCAGCCTCCTTCAGCAGTTCGTTAATATCTAACGAGGCTTCATTGAACCGTACAACACTTTGAAAATGATGACTGAAATCCATTTGCAACCAGCACTACCCTGTGAAGTCATCGATCACAGTATCGGTGGAGCAGACTGTGCAGAACTCACCATTAAGACTGGCAAGATTGATCCTGTGTACCTCTTCAGCTGAGCAGCGCACGCCATCAGCATCTAATCTTTCAAATGTGGCTGTACCATCTGAAACAAGGGTAACATTGAACCCCAGGTTACCAGCCATGCGGGTAGAGGTTGAAACACAGTGATCCGTTGTAAAACCTGCTATAACAAGTGATGAAACACCCTTTCCTCTGAGATATCCCTCCAGGCCTGTACCGATAAATGCATTGTTGACTCTTTTTTCGAATTGTTTTTCACAAGGCAGAGGCATGGCTTCAACCTTGTAAGCATATCCATGAGTCTCCGGTCTCAGAGGGGAATTCGGTTCATCAGATGCGTGCCTTACATGAACAACAGGCAGCTCATTGCTGCGCCACAAAGCAAGCAGAGAAGCAATATTCTCCTCTGCTTCATCGTTATTCCTTTTCCCCCAGCAGGGGTTGTCAAAACCTCTCTGCACATCAATCAGCAGCAATGCTGTTCTATGCATTTTCAGTACCCTTTTCACAGGAAGGCACTGTGTAGGCAACGCTCCACATGCCGTTTGAATACCTGGTGTACTGCACATCACAGGCAATACCATCAAGCAGTTCAGTCAGTTCAGCTTCCGTGGGAATGTTCTTTGGAATCTGGAAGTAACGGCCTCCGGCAACCCTGGTTGCGATAACATCACCGTCTTCATTCTGTCTGTGTAAAGCTGCATCACTGTCCTCCAGCTGACAGAGAATAAAGACCTTTGCAGAAGGCTTCAGTTTACTATGCAGACAGGTCAGAAATGATTTGCGGTAAAGCTTTGGAATGAAACACCAGAACAGTACAGAAAAGGCTCCTGTAAATCCGGGAGATAACTCCGCGAGACTGTATGCATCAGCAACCTGGAATTGAACATTAACAACGTCAGGAGGCAGTTTTTTCATTGCAGTTGAGATCATCAGAGGGTTAACATCAGTAGCCAGTACACACCTTGCTGTCTGTGCAACTGTCCGGGTCCACAACCCGGTTCCGCATGCTATCTCAAGCACATCCCTGCCTGCGAACATCTGCTGCATGGTGCTGCCTATCTGCTTCTCCACAGGAGAGAGAACAGATCCGTCTTCACTGGAATATCCATTATTCTCAAACGCCTTGACGGAATAGTAATCCGATACCTGATTTACAAGGGCTGCCTTTGCAGTAGTTTCAAACCTGCTCATAAATTCAGAGGAGCGACCTTTCCGAATTCAATAACTCCAGTATCAGTAGTAAAACCCCAGGGAAAAGTTTCAGTTACACATCTGAACAACAGGAACACAGTTCCTTATGGTTTCTGAAACATAAGGATTCCTCTGCAGGAATCAAACAGTAATAGGTTTATTGAAACATAACTTGATACCGTATCCTGGATATTTCACTTTGAGAACACAATTTGAATGCTTCTTAATCTGTCTCTTTGCGTTCAATGAAAAAGCCCCCGGAGGAAATCCATCCCCCGAAGGCTTATTGCAAATGACCCTGGCTATTCCCCTTCGGCCATCATTTCCGCAGCAGAGCCACGGGTACAGTAGTAACCCCACTCCAGGCCCATTTCAGCAGTAACAGGACATGTTGAGCAAATACAGCCAGCTTCGTCAATAATGCACTGGCTCATGCCTGTGGCGCAGTAACCGCCCTCACCGTTCTCAGAAGCTTCAGGGACCCAGCTGGGACACTGGGGGCAGATGCAGTTCTCCATCACATACGCCATCTTCTCTTCTTCAGTCATCACAGGTTCAACAGGCATGTCGGCATCAACAGGCTCCGCAGGTTCTACATTTTCAGCTGATTCAGCAGGCTCAGCTGCAGGTGCCTCTTCTCCGCAGGCAATGAACACAGCAGCAAGTATTACCGCCATGAGCACCATTACTCTTCTCAAATCCATCAGATCCCCCTTTTCTCTCCGGCGGATCCCCCCCGGAGAATGTTGACTGAACCAGAAGAAAATACAGGTGCCCGTCACTAAGAGACTGTATCACAGCATATCAGGTGGTTTCCTACAGAGAGCTATCTCTTGAGTGCTCTGGTAACTCCTGCACCATATGCAGGGTCAGCTCTGGTGAAGTGAGCAATCATTTTCTCCTGCAGCTCTACCGGGACTTTACCCAGGCTGCCTGCAATATTCTCGCATAGCCTGACCTGGTGTTCAGCTCCAAGCAGCCTGAACAGATTTCCCGGCTGAATGTAATCATCATCCACTCCTCGCTTCTGCTCATATCGATCTGCATCACCGGATATCTTCATAGGCGGCTCTTTGTATCTCGGGTCTTCAACTGGCCCGCCTGTGGAGTTAGGCTCGTAGTTCGGGTCTCCGCCACCGTTATCATCAAATCGCATGAACCCGTCCCGCTGATATGTGTTCTGCACTTTCGCTGCATGAGGACAGTTGACAGGCAGACGCTCAAAATTCACTCCCAGACGGTATCTACTGGCATCAGCGTAGGAGAAGATTCGGGCCTGCAGCATTTTATCAGGTGAAAATGAAATGCCCGGAACCACGTTGGCAGGCGAGAAGGCAGACTGCTCAACCTCTGCAAAGTAGTTCTCGGGATTGCGATTAAGCTCCATCACGCCAACCTCTATAAGCGGGTAGTCACCGTGCGGCCAGACCTTGGTGAGATCGAAAGGATTCCACCTGTAGTTTTCAGCTTCGACCTCGGGCATCACCTGAATTGACAAAACCCATTTAGGGTAATCGCCTCGTTTGATGGCTTCAAAGAGCTGTACTGTATGGTAATCAGGATTCTCTCCTGAAATCCTGCTCGCCTTTTCCGGAGACAAACAGCGTATACCCTGCTGAGTTTTGAAATGAAACTTTACCCAGAATCGCTGATCATCAGCATTGATCAGGCTGAATGCATGACATCCATACCCGTTCATATAGGGTATGCCCTCTGGAATGCCCCTGTCGGAGAAGAGAACGGTGATCTGGTGAAGGGACTCAGGCACTTTGGACCAGAAGTCCCACTGGGCAAAATCCCGCTTTGCATTCGTTTGAGGATCCCGCTTCTGTGTATGAATGAAATCCGGAAATTTCATGGCATCCCGAATGAAGAAAACCGGTGTGTTGTTTCCCACCATGTCCCAGTTACCCTCTTCAGTGTAGAATTTAAGGGCAAATCCTCTTACATCCCGAACTGTATCTGAAGAACCCTTTTCTCCTGCAACTGTTGAGAAACGACCGAACATCTCAGTTCTCTTCCCAACCTCAGAGAAGATCTTAGCCTTTGTGTACTTTGTGATGTCGTTGGTTACGGTAAACACACCGTGGGCTCCGGCTGCTTTTGCATGAACAATACGCTCAGGAATCCGTTCACGGGTGAAATGAGCAAGTTTCTCAAGCAGGTAATGATCCTGCAGCAGAGTTGGACCCCGCTCTCCGGCAGTCAGTGATGTCTGGTTGTCAGGAACAGGGATTCCAGCGGCAGTAGTAAGTTTCTTTTCGTTCACGATCTATCTCCTTCCCGGTGACTAATTCACAACTGAATACACGGGACATCAACCGCATCTCCTGACAAATACAGTTCAGGCTGTGATTGATGCAGCAATCATGGAGCAGTATTTTAATATATTGGCATTGATGCACCGGCACAAGATACTTTTATTCGTATCCCGCCTCATCAATAAACTCAGCTGCTTTGCTGAAGCAATACCATTACCCTGGCGATGCTCTTCACTTCATAGCGCCCTGAAGAAACCAGATTTCTCAGGGAAGCAGTGTAAACCTCACCTCTGAACAGAAACCTGATTCTGAAGCCGCCCTGAGCAGATAGATCCCTGAAGGCTCTCCTGACAGGTCAAGGTTGATCAGATTCTCCCCTTCGGACATAGGAGCATCAATTCTGTGTACCAGCCTGCCATCCAGTGAATAAACAGTAAGATCCACAGCTGAAGGTTCAGCCAGATGAACCACTGCCGAGGTAATTCCTCCGGTGGGATTCACAGTAACCCCAAGGAGAATTTCGCCTGCAGCATGTGAATCTTCCATACCCATGCATGAACACTGGCAGATAATAACAGGGGTGTCACCACCAGGTGAGTCCGGGGTCTGTGTAAGAATGATCTCTTTCACCCCGTCACCGTCGAAATCCACAGCGGATCCTGTGATGTAATAATTGTCATAGAGGTCAGGATCATTCACAGGTACTTCCTGCCCCGGGCCGAATTGATTGCCGCCCAGGTTCTCAAACATGGTCAAACTGGTAGGGTAGGTTGAAACAAGAAGATCCGACTTACCATTCCCGCTGTAATCAGCCACATCAACAATAAACTTTACCCCGATTGTAAATGGTATCTGCACCGGTGTTCCAAACAAAGGAGCAGTTGCCGTACCCACGTTGGGCAGAATAGTAATCATAGAATCACTGCCCAGAGATGAATATGAAGCTGTCACAAGAATATCAACCAGACCGTCCTGGTTGATATCAGCGAAGAAAGGTGATCTTATACCGTATGAAGAGCTCTGAGATTCAACCTCAATGCTTGAAAGCGAACTGAACTCGGTGTATGAATACCCGGTATACAGGTAGATTTTTCCCAGAGAGCTGCCCACAACAAGATCGTTTACACTGTCACCGTTTATATCCGCCAACTGCGGAGTAAGAGGAGCATAGTCTCAACAGGGGTATGTTTCAAGCACCAGCCCGTCTGCCATGAAATCAGAACCCTGAACAAAACCGCTTGCAGTATTCTCAAAATACTCGATATTGATGTAATCACCGGTAAACACAAGATCAAACTGATCATCCTCATTCACATCAACTGCAGTAACTGATAGTCCCCACCCACCTCCGGTATAGAGATAAAGCGGTTCCCATGAATCAATCTGCGGCACTCCGGAAACGCACAG
>CAYLRO010000064.1:0-11158 GCA_964386635.1 uncultured bacterium
AGAACATCGCCTACTCCAATTGTGTTATATGATCCTGCAGGCCCCAGAAACCTTACCTGAATCTCATAATCTCCCGAGAAGGGCACCTCTACATCACCAACAAATATGGAGTGGTCGTCTGCAGAGACAGTGCTGATGTTGTTTTTCAGCATGGCCAGTGCCAGAGGAGGCGAGGGAACTGCTCCGGTATCTGCGGGGAACAGAAGAGGAAATCTTCTGAAGGTGCCGTCAGCATCCGGTGTTGCATACGGCGCTGCCAGAAGGGTAGCTCCTCTTGCAATGTCATGAACTGGAGGCGAGGCGAATCTGTAGGGATATGATGTTTCCGGAAGCTGAATGTCCAGAATTGCATTATCAGGTATCGGTTGACCATCCTCTCTTCCCAGGCTTGTGATGAAAACCGATTTACCTGTGGAAGCCACTGCCCCGAAAACACTGTCTTCACTGGCTGAAAAAGTGGAACTGGTGGGGAAGGTAATATCGAAATAGACAACTTCCGCACCGGATGCAAACAGGTAGCCTGTAAGATCAGACCATATCTGCCTCGGCCATGGCCAGCCAAGCCAGTCCATTGATTCCAGTGAGGCCTGATCCACTGCAATAATGATCAGGTCCTCTGAAACTGCTGCAGTGTCCGGAAAGAGATTGAATCTAATATCAAGTGTGAGAAGCTCAAGATTTTCATCTAATCCCGCCAGGTGAATTACTACACCAAGCAGAGCTGCTGATACTGCAATAATGAACAGCTGTTTTTTCATAGTGATGGAATATAACCTGCCGGTTAACGCGAAACAGTTCCGGGAAAGTATATTTCCATTCTAAAACAGTTTACACAGCAAGGAGAATGTCTTTTGAACCTGCCGGTTGTGGCCATTGTTGGCCGAGTCAATGTAGGAAAATCTTCTCTGTTTAACAGACTTACCGGGGGTAGAGCCGCCATTGTGGATAACATGGCTGGAGTCACCAGAGACCGTAAGATCGGAACAGGAGATTGGAACGGTGTCAACTTTATTGCCGTGGATACCGGTGGTCTCTCACCGGGCAGCGACGACCCGTTTCAGGAAGCAATAGAGAAACAGGTAAGGCTTGCAGTTCAGGAAGCCTGTGCAATAATTCTACTTGTGGACGGCACTCAGGGAATACATCCCTTTGACCAGGCTGCAGTGGAGTTTGTAAGAAAAAGCGGAATTCACGCCTATCTGGCAGTGAACAAAATAGATTCAGCTGACAAGATGAGCCTTGTACACGAGTTTACAGGACTTGGGATGGGCACACCCTGGCCGGTAAGTGCTGCCCATGGACTTGGAGTTGCAGACCTGCTGGATGAGATTGTCCGGGAGATCCCCTCTGTAGAACCGGATGAGTTTGACGGAGTGTCCGTTGCTGTAATCGGTCGTCCGAATGTAGGGAAAAGTTCCATTACCAACAGACTGCTTGGCAAAGACAGAAATATTGTAACACCTGTGGCTGGAACAACCCGGGATTCAATCGACTCATATGTGGAGTGGCAGGGTAACAAATTCCGACTGATAGATACAGCCGGGCTTCGTCGCCGATCAAAGAAAATGGAGGATGTTGAGTTTTACAGCACCCTCAGATCGTGGAAATCCGTTGGCAGCGCTGATGTTGTTGTACTGATTCTTGACGGATCAGAGTACCCCACCACCCAGGACCTGAGACTTGCCACAAGGGCATGGGAAATGGGCAAGGGATTGCTCATCTGTGTGAATAAAACCGATCTGGGAATAGACAGGCCCCTGTGGATCAGAAGCGTCAAGCAGCGGTTCTCACTTGCCAGATGGATTCCCATCTTCTTTACAAGTGCAACAGTGGGGCAGGGAGTGGGCAAACTGCTTCCCATGGTTCATGCTGTAGCTTTGAGAAGACAGACTGAGATATCAACCTCGAAGCTGAACAAGCTCATGCGTGCCATTGTCACCGAGGTTCAACCGCCTTCACCAAGAGGCAAGATGCTGAAATTCTTCTACATAACCCAGGTAAAGAATACACCTCCGGTACTTGTGGCTTTCATATCAAGACCAGACCTTATTCCGGAGAATTACAAGACCTATTTCGAGAACAGGCTCAGAGAGGAATTGAACATGAACGGTGTTCCTCTTAAGGTTGTTTACCGAAAAAGAGAGCACTGATGGCCGCAGTTCTTCTCATTGCATTCGGATTTCTAGTAGGCTCAATTCCATTCTCATGGCTTCTGGGCAGAGTGAAGGGCGTAGACCTGAGAGATCATGGTTCCGGTAATCCCGGTGCCACCAATCTTCTTCGGACCTGCGGCATGGGAATGGGAGTTGCAGGTCTTCTGCTTGATGCCCTGAAGGGGGCTGTGCCTGTGTATGCCGCAGTTTATTCAGGTCCAGCAATCCCCTGGCTTCCGTCAGTTGTTGTCATTGCCGCTGTCTGCGGCCATGTGTTCATGCCCTGGTTCGGCTTCAAGGGCGGTAAGGGTGTTGCTACTGCTCTGGGAGCCCTCCTGGTATTATCAACATATCCCGTTCTCTGTGCTCTGGGTACTTTCATTCTGCTTGTTGCAGTTACAAGGATGATTTCTGCAGGCAGCGTTATCAGCGGACTTACACTCCCTTTCTGGGTTTTTATCTTTCCCCAGCCGGTTCACACAAGAATTGTTCTGATACTCATTGCACTGGCAATAGTGGTAACTCACAGGACCAACATCAGCAGGATCTTTTCAGGAACAGAAAGAAAGCTCGGAGGAAAATGACAGGTAGTCTTCTTCTCATGAGAAGCCTTGTGGAGAAAGACTTGAAGGTCAGGTACAAGAGAAGTCTTCTGGGTTTTCTCTGGTTCCTTCTGAAGCCGCTGTTCAGTATGGCTGTCTACACTGTGGTGTTCACAAAGATCATCAGATTCGGCGGCTCCATTGAGCATTTTTCACTGTTTCTCTTATCAGGGCTTCTACCGTGGAATTTCTTCTCCGCATCACTTTCATCATCTGCAAGAACTCTTCTGGATAACCAGAAGCTTATCCGGTCCATATACTTTCCCAGGGCAGCACTTCCGGTATCATCGGTAATAGCAAATTCTGTGCACATGCTTCTGGCAATGGCGGTACTGGAGATAATACTTGTGGTTGCCGGCCATACACCCGGTTTGTCTATTCTTCTGCTTCCAGTTGCTGTTATCCTGCTGGCAGCAATGACTTCCGGGTTCGCTATGATGATATCTGTGGGAAATGTTTACTACAGAGATGTTTCACAGTTCCTGGAAGTGATACTTCTTGCATGGTTCTACGCAAGCCCTGTTATCTATCCGCTTGGAGTGGGTCTCATACCTGAAAAGATGGAGGCTGTGATCAGGTTCAATCCTGTGGCAGGTGCCCTGGAAATCTTCCATTCTCTCATGTATTACGGAACATGGCCTCAACTCTGGGCCTGGATTTCACTTACCGCATGGACAGCAGTTGCCGGAATAGCGGGTTATCTTGTTTTCAAAAAGGCAGAGCCTTCTGTAGTGAAGGAGCTGTAGTGAAAAAAGGTCTTGTTAAGTTTTCTGACGTAAGTCTGGATTACAGGCTGTACCGTGACCGCTCAGTAAGTATTATGGAAACCGTTCTCAATGTGTTCGGCAGAAAAACATCTGTGGATAACTTCAGAGCTCTTGATCACGCATCTTTTCAGATAGCACCGGGAGAATCAGTGGCTCTCATCGGCGCGAACGGAGCGGGAAAATCCACTACACTGAAGCTTCTTGCAGGGATTTACAGTCCCACCTCAGGGAAAGTCACTGCACAGGGGAGAATAGCATCTCTTCTGGACCTGGGAGTGGGGTTTCATCCGGAACTCACTGGAGCAGAGAACATATATCTGAACGGTGCTCTTCTGGGACTGGACGGGAAGCGGATGACAGAACTCCTTCCTGACATAGCATCTTTTGCAATGCTTGAACGATTCATGGATACTCCTGTGAAGTACTTCTCGTCCGGTATGTTCATGCGTCTTGGTTTTGCTCTTGCCACAAGCGTTGATCCGGATATTCTTCTTATCGATGAGGTTCTTGCTGTAGGTGACGCTGCTTTTCAGGATAAGTGTTACGACAGAATCTTTGGATTCCGCGAAGCAGGAAAAACCATTGTTTTTGTAAGCCACGATCAGGAGGCTGTAAGAAGACTGTGCACAAGAGCCGTATGGCTTGACTGCGGACGAACCAGAATGGATGGCCCTGTAGACGATGTGCTTGGTGCCTACCTTGAGGAGAACTCCGGGGGAGTCAGGCACGAAGTGGCTGCAGCTGCTCCCAGGGAGTGGGGGAACAGAGAGGTTTTCTTCAGCTCGGTTACCATCACAGACGGGAACGGCACTCCTGCCAGAACTTTCAGGCAGGGTGATACTGTCAGGGTAAATATCTCCCTGGACACCCGTGACAGAAAAAGAGTTGAAAACATAATTCTGGGCTTCTCAATACACAGACCTGACGGAGAGGTTATTGTTGCGTCCAATAACCTGGAGAACGGTGAACCGCTCCTTTCCGCAGAGGGTCCCGCTGCAGCTGTAATCACAATCAAACCAGGGGTGATCGAGCCGGGCAGTTACCTTCTCTCCATCTCGCTGACCGGAAATGATACTGATTACCACTGGCAGGACTTCCTCTATCCCTTATCTTTACTGGGGGAAAGGAAGAATCCTCCGCTGAAACTCCAGGCGCTGAGCATTAAAGGGGTTGAAACAGCAGATGAAGGTAAAACTCAAAAAGGTTCATCCGGAAGATAAGGAAGTTCTTTACAGGCTTCTTGAACTCTACCAGTACGACTTCAGCCAGTTCGATCTCCGGGATCTCAACAGCCACGGTCTTTACGGCTACAAGTACTTCGATCACTACTGGACAGAAGAGGGAAGGCATCCTTTCTTCATAACTGTGGATGATCAACTGGCAGGTTTTGTACTGGTTAGTGATTTCTGTTACCTCTGCGAACCAGGTGAAGCCAACTCCATCTCAGAATTCTTTGTTATGAAGAAGTACAGAAGAAAAGGTGTCGGGAGTGCAGCCGCCACAGAGGTTTTCAGGATGTTTCCCGGTAAGTGGGAGGTGCTTCAGCATCCGGAGAACAAAATTTCCATGAAGTTCTGGGAGAATGTGATTCAAGAGTTGACAAGAGGTCAGTATCGAAAGCTTGAGGCTGTTACTGAAGAATGGGACGGACAGGCTCTGATCTTCACATATGACCCGGAGCAAAAACATTAGAGTGCTTCCGGATTATTGCGGGAAATTGACAATTGAGTAATAAAGTGTTATTATAGCCCCCGTGATAGTTTATCACGACCAGCGTATACTACAGCCGCAGGTGTTGCGGCCTTTTCTTTTCCACGTGTCCGGCGGGTAGAGATTCGTACAAAATTACTCCCGGACTCAGGAAAAAAATGCAAAACGAAAATTCGGTTACCTCAGGTACTACCGGTGCAAGTTCACCTCGCGGTGTTTTTAAATCACTTGTTCCAGGACTCAGAAAAGCCCTTGCAGAAGAGGGTTATGTAACTCCCACACCAATCCAGACTCAGTGTATTCCGCCTCTTCTTCTGGGACGCGATGTTCTTGGAGTTGCCCAGACAGGCACAGGAAAAACAGCTGCTTTCGCCCTTCCACTTCTTCAACACATGGCGAAGAATTCAAAGCCCCGAAAAAGGGGAAGACCAAGGGCTCTTGTCCTTGCCCCTACCAGGGAGCTTGCCAACCAGATAAATGAAAGCTTCAAGGTTTACGGTCGTCACATGGCTTCGAAAACAGCAGTGGTTTACGGCGGTGTAAGGCAGAATCCCCAGGTGAGAGATCTTTCAAAGGGGCCTGAGGTGCTTATTGCAACCCCGGGTAGGCTTCTTGATCTCATGGGTCAGGGATTTGCCAATCTGGGATCCGTAGAATGTTTCATTCTTGATGAAGTTGACCGGATGCTGGACATGGGATTCATCAACGATATCAGGAAGATCATCGGCAAAATCCCCAGAGAAAGACAGACAATGTTCTTCTCCGCCACAATGGCCGGGAAGATGAAACCTCTTGCTGACAGCATGCTTAACAATCCGGTAGAGGTCAGGATTACTCCTGAGAAGCCCACGGTAGACGGTGTTGAGCAGAAGGTTTTCTTCGTGAGCAGATATGACAAGGACGATCTCCTGGGTCACATCCTTGCGGACCCGTCTGTAAGCAAGGCAATAGTTTTCACCCAGATGAAGCATACAGCCAACAAGGTTGTCCAGAAGCTCTCCAAGAGCGGTGTCAGGGGAGTTGCCATTCACGGCAACAAAAGCCAGGCTGCCAGGACAAAATCACTTGAAGGCTTTAAAAGTGACAAGTACGACGTTCTGGTTGCCACGGATGTGGCAGCAAGAGGTCTCGATGTTGACTCCATTTCACATGTGATCAACTATGACCTTCCCGTTGAGGCTGAAACCTATGTTCACAGGATTGGCAGAACTGCCAGAGCTGGAGCAATGGGAGACGCAATAAGTTTCTGCTGCCGGGATGACAGAATGTATCTCAGAGACATAGAGCGACTCCTGGGGAAAGATGTTCCTGTTGATATTGAACAGCCCTACCACTCGGAAACAGTAAGGCTTTCAAGAGACATGCCTGCTAAAACTCCCAACAGAGGTGGTCGAAGCAGCGGTGGTTCCGGCGGTTCGTACCGCAGCCGGTCAAGGCGTCGCAGATAACTGACTAAGCAGGGGGTCCGGGGAATCCACGGACCCCCCTTTTACATTCGCTGCTTCCCTGCAGCCTCCATCACAATCGAATATCATTTCGCAGTTTCTGCAGCCTGCAGGGAGAAATTTCTTCATTGTGAATGTATTCCAGTAATCGTTCCTTTTAAGCTCGCGCCAGTCAGTTATGTGATTAAGTCTGTGTTCCGAATGGTTGCACACCCTTACATAACCTGATGGTCCAACAACAAAGAATCCCTTCGCAGCGGAGCACCTGGTGCCCACCTTCAGTTCCTTTAAATCAAGGTCTTTAAGAATGCAGAGAGGCAGCTCGGTTCCAAGTGTTCCGGTTCTTCCTGCCTTGATCAGAATACTGTCAGCGGTTAAAAGCATCTCCCGGATCTGTTCAACATTCAGCAGAAGTTTATTCTCATGAGTTAGACCTCTTCCTCCAGGGAGGAATCTGTTCATCAGCAGCTGATCTGCTCCGGCAAGGAACGCTGCAGACAGGGTCTTGTTCAGTTCGAACAGGTTCAGGGCAGTTACCGTTGAGTTTACTGTGGTGGAGATACCCCGTTTCTTTGCTTCTCTGAACATGGTGAGTACCTTATCGGCATTGTCAAAACCGGTGTGATCTTTGAATGTGGAAAGCCCCGGCAGACTTATACTCAGTTTGATGTCTCTGTCCGCGATAAAATCAAGAATCCCCTTGCTGAGTGTTGAACCGTTGGAGAGCAGATAGACCTCCGGCGGTTTTCTGTGCTGAACAAGATTTCCATTAATGGTTTCCGTTTTTAGAGCGGAAAGGCTGCATACAAAGTCCAGCAGTTCCAGGCAGTCTTCTCGAAGAAGAGCCTCACCGCCGGTGAAAGCGAAGCTGGATACTCCAAGATCGCACAGAGATTCCAGCACTTCTTTCCACTGCAGGGTGGTCATTTCCGGCAGGGTATCAAAACCTCTTCCTTCCGCTTCCCAGGGGCAGGAGCAGAACAGGCAGAGATGATTGCACCGGTAGGTAAGTTCAAGAACAGCAGTTGGAGGGAGAAAAGATGGTGATTTCAGTCTCATGCAACTACTCCGGGATGCCCAGAATTTCACGAATTCTGTCTGCATCACCCTGAAGGGGCTCCTGGCTGTCATTGTCAGTGAGCCAGTAAAGCCTTCCATGGAGGAAGGAACTCAGTTTACGCAAGTCAGTAAGGGATACTCTGTTTACCGTTTCCTCACCGTCAGCATGCTCTACTCGAAGACGGAGCCATGGCCCTTCTTCGGTTTCACCGCTGCAGAATTCACAGAAAAGGGTTTCATCCAGAACAACATTGAAGTCGGTGGATGCATTGATAGATTCAGCGACTCTTCTTGCCCCTTCAATTTCCCACTCTATGAAGGCTGTATGAGAGTCTTCGTAAAGGGTTTTCTCACCACACACCGGGCATACATATTCTGCTACAGGAGGGGCAGCCATCATTTCGTAACACATGGCACCGAAAACAGGTGCCGGTGGTTCTTCACTCTCAAGTCGTGCAAGAAGGAAATCGATCTGTGAAGTGGAAAGAGCTCGAATTCCTTCGGAATCAAAAATGCCAGACTCCGAGACACCCTTTGTTCGAACAATCCCTGCAAGCGCACCTGCCACAACTACTCCTGCAACTGCTGCAATGTACCACATCCTGAGTCCTCCCTGATGAAAACAAGTCTAAAGCATGCCTGCAGTATGAATTCCTGTCAATTACTATACAGCGAAGGATGCCAGGTTATTCCTCGTCTTCCTGTATTCCCAGCAGTTGACGCATTCTTCCTGTGTACTCCTGAAGCGGCATCTGACCATCATTGCCTGTAATGTAGAACAGTCTTCCCTGCAGGAAGGAATCCAGCATTCTGAGGTCAGTTACTGAAACCGAATTTACAGTCTCTGACCCGTCCTCATGATAGACCCTCAGCAACAGTGCAGGTTCAATGTCCTGATCATTTCCGGTTCGGCAGAACTCGCAAAACAGGGTTTCATCCAGAACAATATTGAACTCGGTGTTGTTATTGATTGATTCCCCAAGCCTTCTGGCACCAGGCAGCCCCCATTCAATCAAGGGGATATGAGAACTGCTGAAAAGGGTTTTTTCTCCACAGACAGGACAGATGTACTCTGCATATTCAGGATAGGCCATTGGTGCATAACACATGGCTCCCGATACAGGTTCAGGCGGTTCCTCGCTCTCAAGTCTGGCAAGCATGAAGTCAATCTCTTCCATGGATAATGCCTGAACAGTTCCAACCAGAATTGTTTCTGAATCCATGTCATTACCCGGTATTGGTGCCTTGGGTAAACCATTTCCCCGGGATCTGGCAAATCCAGCCAAAGCTCCCGCAGCAATCACACCTGCTGCAGCAATGTACCACATATCTTTCCTTCCTCCGGAATAATCAGCTACCCTGCTGTATGCAGTTTATGTCTAAAAAGATATACCACGGCAACGGCAGAATATTCCTGAACCGGTTTAATCACCTCTTTGCAGAGTGAAAAACTGTTGGTGGTGGTGCAGGGCTTACAACATCATCTGAATCGCAGATGTCTGAGATCCTGAGCTCAATACAGTTCAGGTTATTGGAATGTTCAGGCAGCGTTGAGTTTAAGTCACTGCCTGTTGAAAGCTCATATCTCCTGGAAACGGATTCGTTGTCGGAAAGAGACGGATCACTCTTGTCAGGCCTTTCGGGAAAATGTCTCAGTTCAGGTTTGCTGCCGGAGTTAAGGTCTGGAATATCAGAACTGGAAATTGCAGTCGAAGAAACGACTGCCAGACAGATAAGTAACCGAATCATACAAACTCCCCTTGCGAAGCGGCGCCTGTAAATCATACAGATCATCAGGCATGTTGTAAATCAGGGGATTATATCAGAAGGTTCGAATTCGTTTCGGGGTACCAGTAGGATTCTGCAATAGTATAGCAGGTATTCAGACTTGGTTCGATAGTATCCAATGGGGTTTTACTGAGTAGTTTCAGTTTCAGTCATCGATCTCAATAGGATCACCCAGCGAGATTGATTTTAAGATACTTGGAAAGTATACTTAATTGTCCTTGTATTACTGTTAACCGATGCTGATTGGATCTCTTTATGGATTTGGTTTTGATGCGTAGCTTTGCACTGAGAGTTTTAACCTTGCTCCCCTTTCTTATGACTTCATGCACTTACCACCACTGGGTAAAACCGGATGAGGTTGATATCAGGGAAAGTGAAACCGTTTACAGACTGGTAACACTGGATGGAGATACGGTTTCGTTCGCGGGATCTCAATTCGTTGAGAGAGAAAGGAACCGTCTTACCGGTGTATCAAGGAATGAATTCATCGGGGATGGCGGGCTTTTTTCCGGGGGCAATGTTTCCGGAGTGGATGATAATGGTGAAGAGCTGTCCTATCTTCAAGAAGATATCAGTGCTGTAGAAATCCCAAACAGAACTGCCATGGTTGGCACTGTCTCAATTATTCTTGTAAGCATTCCTGCTGCTATCATAGTTCTGGGCAGTCTGATCAAAGGCGGTTACGAAGGGGGAGGGTTCTAAGAGTATCCGCTACTGGGTCCCTATAAGTCCTTATAGAACCGTTCGAAAACTGTCCACTATGGGGTGCTTCTAGAAAGTCGGAATCGAGAAGTATCTAATTCTGAGTCGGGTTTCACTGTTGAAATCACTCTACAACGATAATTGGCTGACCAGACCACCCTGCTTGAAGACCATTTGATGAAGTATCTGAAGAGGCAAAGTTGCACTCCGAGATGCTATCGCAAGCAATCGGAACATTGTAGCAGAAGGCATCAACCATCCCGACCATCTGAACTTGCACGTCAAAGACGTTTGGTTCAATGTTGTGGATTATGTACATCCCATTTGGATCGGACATACCTGTGAAATCTGTATTGAGTAAGGAAACTACCGCACCCACAAGGGGATTACCGTCAGTATCCGTGATTCGCCCATACAGCGCACCAGTCTGAATGTCATCCCGATTATCTGCTTGGAAGACGAATCGGCATTGAGTTACGCTATCATCGAAAATGGTTATGCTTGATTCCAGAGTATCACTGTAGAATGGATCCCAAAACAAGCTATAGCATTTAAGCAAGTAGTCACCTGAGTCTAAGTTTATGGAGAAAGTACCGTTGTCCCCAATGTAACATGTTCTTGTGAAAGGGCTGATAATGGCTACTGACCAGTCCCCTGAATTTCCCCACTCAGCTCTTCTTGGCTCTCCTTCAATTCGTACAACCGCATACTTAAGTGGTGTCCCAGATTCGTGAACAATCGACCCTTCCAATGTTCCCTTACCGGAGGTCCCGATCATCTGTAGAGCAGCGATTAAGAGTAGTCCATGAAGTGCCATTGGGCATCCTAAGTTTAAGTTGGAAAAGTAATCATAACTCACTTAATGGATTATACTGAACCAGGAACTGTGCTAACAGGTTGCTTGAACTTCATGTGCATAGTTCTAAGAGTGT
>CAYLRO010000065.1:0-10798 GCA_964386635.1 uncultured bacterium
CTGGAGAACAGCTTGTAGAAACAGGTTGCTCAACCGGTGCGAGCCCCAATTCTACGGTGTGCAGACAGGGGTGTCAAGCTCTGTTCTGAAAGTGGCTGAAGGGGCTTGAATTAGCCCTGCTTCCAATCCTGTACCGGCAGTTCAGTCTGCAGGTGAATTGCTGCGAAAAGTGGTATTCCCCAGTGTCTCCAGCTCTGATTCAATTGAAGATTCCATAGGGGTGTTATGGGTAGCCTGCCAGGATATCATTAGTGAATTCAGCGCTACCGATACAATAAGGCCGGACAGAATAACCCCGATGAATCCTGAGAGGATTGAAAGAAACCGGCCGTTCCTTGTTTTGGGAACGGTCTGTCCGTACCCAATTGTAAGAGCTGTTATAAAGATGAAGTAGGCTGCCTTGGAGTAGCTGTTCCATTTCTCTATTTTGCAGGTTACCCTGGCAATAATCAGAAGAATACAGATAAGAAAAATAAGTATCGGACTTACCATGAAAAGGCCGGTAGTAAAATACTCCAGAAACATCAGAGTAAACTTGAACGGCAGAAAATCCATTCTACTCCCCTGGTACGCCGGGAATATCTCCCCTAGAAAATGGCATAGATGAATGGTGCCAGAGCAGAACCCTGCGTAAGAACCAGAATAAGACTGAGAAGCAGAAGCACTACGATGACAGGTGTAAGCCACCACTTCTTTCTTGTTTTAAGAAAACCCGCGATCTCCGATAACTTGCTCATTTTTCTCCTGATCAGTAAGGTTTATCCGGCCTGACGGCGGGACCGTTTTCTTTTACATCTATCCAGTATGAACTCTGGTTCCTGTTAAAACCCTTCCTGACAGGATCTTTTCCAAAAAGCCTCATTAAGAGACCGGTGGGCATTACACCGATAAAGAAAACCAGAGTCAACAGAACATTTGTCATTACAAAACCCAGTACACCTGCAAAAGCCATCCAAACTTTCTCAACAGATGCAAGTATCCCTGGTCTGAGAAGGGCTGAAAGGAGAAACAAAAATGAACATCCGGCGAAAAACGGCCAGACTGTTTTCCCTCTTGCGAACAGGAGCAGTGATAGAATAGCAAGGGCAGAGAACATGGTAAAACCGAATTTCCTCAATTTCACTGCTTTCTGATCCGGGGAATCAGTCAAGTTCATATATCTCCCTCCAGTCCACATCCTCATTCAGAGGAGGCTGCTCCTCCTTCAGCAGAAGATGATTGCCAAGTGCCAGAACATCCATCTCTGTTCTCATAAAGCACAGATACGCATCCTGAGGAGTGCAGACAATAGGCTCTCCTCTGACATTGAAGCTTGTATTGATGAATACTCCGTAGCCTGTAAGTTCTCTGAAGGCTCTTAGAAGCTTTGCATATCTTGGATTGTGTTTCCCGTCCACAGACTGAACCCTGGCAGAGTAATCAATATGAGTCACTGCAGGAATATCCGACCTGGGAATATTCAGTTTCTCAATGCCGAACAGATTCTGCTGTTCAGGTGTCATGGAGTTACGTCTTTCCTGAGCCACCTGGGCCACAAGCAGCATGTAAGGACTTGCTCCGTCTATTTCAAAGTACTCGCGGCAGTTTTCCAGAAGCACCGAAGGGGCAAAAGGCCGGAATGATTCTCTGTTCTTGATTTTCAGATTCATTGTAGTCTGCATCGTCTGAGATCTGGCATCACCGATAATGGATCTGTTTCCAAGGGCTCTCGGGCCAAACTCCATTCTTCCCTGATACCATCCTGCAACTTTACCCTGATCTATAAGACTGGCAGTCTCTGCAATAATGCCGTCATCGCTGAGAGTTCTGTGAGGAATGTTTCCTGACTCAAGGAAAGACTCGATTTCATCATTGGACCACTCAGGCCCAAGGTAGGAACCGCTCTGGGAATCGTTCACGCCATCTGCAGTTCGTTCATTACCCAGCACCTGATACCAGGCAAAAAGAGCAGCACCCAGTGCTCCGCCTGCATCACCGGCAGCAGGCTGGATCCAGATGTCATCAAATATCTTTTCTTTGAGGATCTTCCCGTTTGCCACACAGTTCAGGGCAACACCTCCGGCGAGACAGAGATTTTTCTCTCCGGTTTCCTTCCGGACATGCCTTGCAGTGCGGAGCATTATCTCTTCAGCAACTGACTGCACCGAAGCCGCAAGGTCCATCTCTCTCTGTGTGAGAGCGCTTTCGGGTTTCCTGGGAGGGCTGCCAAACAGTTTGTGGAACTTCCCTGATGTCATTGTAAGACCCTGACAGTAGTTGAAGTATTCCATGTTCAGACTGAAACTGCCGTCGTCTCTGAGATCAACCAGCTCATTCAGGATCAGATCTCTGAATCTGGGAGTACCGTAAGGAGCAAGACCCATAACCTTGTATTCGCCTGAGTTTACACGAAAGCCGGTGTAATAGGTGAACGCTGTATATAGAAGACCCAGGCTGTGAGGAAAGTGCAATTCCTTTCGAAGCTGTATAGAATTGCCGGAGCCGGTACCCCAGGAACTGGTTGTCCACTCACCGACTCCATCCATTGTGATAATCGCTGCGGTCTTGAAGGGACTTGGGAAAAAAGCCGAGGCTGCGTGGGCCTGATGATGTTCAGGGAAAAGAATCTCTCCCTTGTAGCCGTTCAGGTGCTTCTTGATCCTGTCGCCCATCCACAGTTTTTCCTTTAACCACAGGGGCATTGACTTCAGAAATGAAGGTAACCCTGCCGGAGTGAAAGAAAGATATGTTTCAAGCAGACGCTCAAACTTCAGAAAAGGTTTATCGTAGAAAACTACATGATCGATATTCGCCGGTTCCAGTTCTGCCTGCGAAAGACAGTAGCTGATAGCACTGGAAGGGAATCTGTAGTCATGTTTCTTCCTTGTGAATCGTTCTTCCTGAGCAGCGGCAACAATTTTCCCGTTCTGAATAAGACATGCCGCTGAATCATGGTAAAAGGCAGAGATGCCCAGAATGCTACCAGCGATTTTTCAACCTCCAGTTGATAATTTTTTCATAAAACTCAGTGGAAGATACAAGGAATCCGGTACAAACTCAATAATAAGGGTAGCATCAGATATGGATTACAGCCCTGCAGCACGGGCAACTGCTTCAAGAAGAACATTCATGCTGAACGGTTTTGCAAGTGAATCGGTAAAACCGTAATCCTGGAAATTTGCCATTACTGCGTTGTTTGAATACCCGCTGGCAACGATAATCCTGGCAGAGGGATTGATAACGCGGATCTTTTGCGCTGTTTCTACTCCGCCGAGCCCTCCGGGAACTGTAATATCAGTGATCACAACGTCAAAGGGCTTCTGATTCATGAACGCCGTCCGGTACATCTCAATCGCCAACCCGCCTTCTTCAGCGGTTTCCACCGTATATCCGTGTTTTCTGAGCATCTCGGAGACCACCAGACGAACACTGTATTCGTCATCCATTATCAGGATTCTTCCCTTACCCATGGCAAGAACAGGCTGCTGCAGAGGCGGAACTTCCCTGACCGGCTTATCTGATGAGGGCAGATGAATGAAGAATACAGTACCGGAACCGGCAGAGGGCTCCACTGTAATGCTGCCGTAATGGTTCTTGATAATTGAGTACACTGTAGCCAGCCCTAAACCGCTGCCGGAACTCTTTGTTGTAAAATAAGGGTCGAATATTCTGCTGTGAATGCTCTCAGGAATGCCAGGTCCCGTGTCGCTGAAAGAGAGCCTCAAATACATTCCACAGGGAAGTGTAAATCTGTTGTTGTCAGCAAGTTCAATGTTCTCAGCAGAAATGATAATTTCTCCGCCCGTCGGAACAGCCTGAACTGAATTCAGCACCAGATTGTTAACAACCTGACCCAGTTGTGATTCATCTGCTTCTGCAGCCCGGAGGTTCTCTGCCAGTTCGAAACGGACTGTTGACCCTGAACCTGTTACTGCGAAGAGAGCAGCCTCCCTGATAACCTGGCGGACATCAAGCGTCCTTCTCACTGGCTTCCCACCTCTTGAAAAAGTCAGAAGCTGCCTTGTCAGATCACTGGCTCTTATGGTTGCTTTCTCAGCCTGCTCAAGCTTCTCGTTCACTCTTTCATCTGATGATGAATAGAGTTTCGCAAGAGAGATGTTCCCCAGAATTGCAGCCATGATGTTGTTGAAATCATGGGCAATCCCACCTGCAAGAATACCGATAGATTCCAGCTTCTGATTCTTCAGTATTTCTGCTTCCAGAGCTTTCTTTGAAGAGATGTCTCTTATAATCCCGTCAATGGTCTGAATTTGATTCTCCTCACTGATGGTTGCCGTAGCGGAAATTGAAGCCCAGAAGGGTTTCCCTTTTATCGTAACCAGCTCAACCTCGTAACTCTCTACTCGTCCTGACTCCAACAGAGTGGATATGAACCAGCGCCGGTCATCCGGGTTCAGATACCGTTCTCCTACAGGAACTGAGAATAGAGATTCCTTCGATTCTTCTTCAAACAGCTTAACCATGGCAGAGTTTGCAGATATGCAGTTCCCTTTAAAATCTGTTGTGTAAGCCGCCACTGGAAGATTCTCCACGAGTTTTGCATACCTGATATTTCTCAGCTGAAGCTTTCTCTGTATCTCTTCAGCTTTCTTCCTGTCGGCGACATCTTCTGTAAGAACAACCACATATTCTATGCCGCCGTTGTTTCCCTGAATACCGTAGAATCTCTGCTGAACCCATCGATTAACTTCTGACACATAAACAGCATCAAGAACCAGAACACCACCCTTTTCATAGATGTCCCGAACTCTTTTCTGATTCTCACCTAGATAGTTATCCCTGTAATCCATCTGCAGTTCATCACGCCTGGATGCCAGGGCTTTCTCAACTTCCTCCCGGGATTTATCCCATATCTCGATCCAGGACCTGTTACACAGAACAAGATTCCCGTGCTTGTCTCTGACGGAAATGCCCAGTGGAGACTGCTGGATTATTGCATTGTTGATTCTTTCCTCGGGAGACTGGTCTCTGTTCTTCAGCATGTTCTCCAGTCTGGAAATCCTGGTATGTGCAGAAGAGAGATTACCGGAATCACTTGAATTAGCCATATACATCTCCTGGTCAGACTGGTAAACAGAATATAACAGCAACCGGTTCAGCTGGTTCACAGGCGCAATACGAAAACATACTGTTGCACTCCACCGGTGAGGAATGAATATTCGACTTCTCTTAAGTGAAAGGACAGTAATGAATTTCCTGACAGTCGCTCTTGTCTCACTGATGCCGTTCAACACATCTCTTACATATCCCGATAACCAGGAGGGTAAAGGCGCTGTTCTCACATCGTTCGGATGCATCTCTGCAGCCACGACTCTTCTGGATCCAAGCGGAAATACTCAGATACTCACAGCAGCCTTTGACCAGGCAGGCTCCCTGATCTGGTCAGATTCCATCTACTGGGATCAAAGCTCCCAGCTGATCTCCCTCTGCAGTACCGGAGGAGCCATTGTCTACTGCGGTTCCAGTTCCAATCCATCCACATCAGAAGATGCTCTTGCATATGTCATTGATGAGAATTGTCAGGAACAGTGGACCTGCAATCTTGAATTGAGCCTGCAGGAACGCTTTACCTCAGCGGCTATGGGAACAGGGGGTGCTATTGTCTGCGCTGGAAGCACAAACAGCCTGGGAGCTGGAGGAAACGATGTTCTGATAGTGGAATCAGACCAGAGCGGAGTTCCTGTGTGGCAGAAAACATATGGCACAACCGGGGAAGAAGCGGTCTATCACATCTCTCCCTGCGATGATGGAGGGTATATAATGGCCTGCCAGGCAATGGACTGGGGAGCAGGTCTTGGAGATTACTGGATAATCAGAATCAACAGCAAAGGAGATTCTCTCTGGACAGGCACCTATGGAGGACCTGAGTTCGATTACCCCTGGAGGGTGATTCAGAATGGGGAATTCTTCTATGTGGCGGGAAACACCCTGTCTTACGGTGAAGGCAGCTACGACTGGTGGATTCTCAAGCTTGACGGTTCAGGTAACCTTGTCTGGAGCAGAACCTGGGGGTACGAAAACACAGACACCTGCATGGCTCTGGAAATAAGGGGAACCGGAGTTATCGTTGCAGGAATGTCAGAGCCGGTGCTTAATACAATCCAGGCAACAGCTGTAACTTTCGATGAAAATGGAAATGTCACTGATGAATGGTTCTTCCAGCCGGGTATGTTCAGGTCGGTTTACGAAACACCGGAAGGTAATTACCTGTTTGGTGGATCAACCTGGGCAACGGATGAAGATCTCTGGGCTCTTTGCACAGACTCCACAGGATTCACTCCGGAGATGGGTGTAGAAGATGCCCCTGCCTCCAGGGAAATACAACTGACTTCAAATCCGGTTTCCTCTGTTCTTCAGGTAATGCTGCCTGAGACAGTGAAGAGTGTTGCAGTAATCGATCTCGCCGGAAGAGTTGTCGCTGAATCAGATACCGAAGACGGAAGGGTTTCCATGAATGTATCCGGGCTTCCGGCAGGTATCTACACTCTGAAAGCTGACAACAACTCTGGAACTCTGTTCGCTGTGCTGAGATAACTAATACTGTTCCAGCAGTTCAATTGCATACTCCAGAACAGGATCCACACCGGCGGCAAAGTCTTCAGGTGAAGATTCCACAAAATGATCAGGAGGCAGCCCTACCCCTTCTATCCACTCCCATTCACGGGTAAGCACAGTTCCGGCAGTAGCCTTCAAAAATATTCCATTTGTGGTTGCGAGTCCCCCGGAGAATGATACGCTGCCCATTGTGGTGTCACCCACCAGAACAACTCTTGTGTTGTTAATCATATCAGCACACATGATCTCTATCCCCAGTCTGTTCTGCTCTCCGACAAGAATGATCACTGTTCCCAGAAACTGATCAGGGCCACTTGAATGAATGGCATTCACGTTATCGAAGTAATTCCAGTATTCCGGGCCGTTTCTTGACCTGAAAATAGCTCCCGGGTGTATACTGTCGGTGAATCTGCCGGCAAACCACTCACAGTTGTTTGTGGACTTGTTGGTTTGTATCCTCAGGTCCACGATTACAGCCGGCAGGCTCATTCCGTTCCATTCAGCAATGAGAGAATCGATTACAACCAGGTCTGCCGCTTCATATCTGTAAGAAAGGCTGTCAATCTGTATATACGGCAGCAGAGCCGGATCACAGTACCCGGTTCCCAGGCTACAGGCTGTAAAACCGTAATTGTTCAAATAATTGTCAACAAGCACCTGCCTGTCCACATTGGCAGTGAATTGATTCTCCCAGGTTTCGAAGTTTTCGTTGGAGCTGCTCCTGAAAGAGATCTGGGGATCCTCGAGTGTTGCAAGCATTTCCACAAGAACAGCGTAGAATTCTTCCTCAGATGAACAATCAATCACTTTGTAGTAATACTCGTTTCCTGTTTCCACCCAGTTGATGTCCTTGAATACAAACAGGGGATAATAAGTCTGAAAAAAATTCCAGATATCAAGATAGTCATCAGTGAATTCAGGAGGCTCGCTGTGAGCAACCGGTGAATGAAGACATCCGGAGAACAGCAGAAGAACTGAAGAGAAAAGAATCGGGACCAGTAACACAGCTTTGTTGTTCATTACAAATCCTCCACAACAAGAACATAAACCAGGCCGGAAGAAGAGGCTTGAACAGCCATGGGAAATCCGCTGATGTATTCTTCAGAAACTATTTGCCTGAAAGCCATGTCGTATTTCAATATCCGGGATACTGAATCTCCCATATAGCTTAGCAGATAAACATATCTCTCACCGTCAAAGGAGAGCATATGATTGTTTCCTCCTACTGAAACACCGTCTACGAAATCCAATACTTCAATTCCAAGGTCAGGATCATAGACCATCTCTACTACTCCCAGATTGCTGGATTTCATTCCAGCGTATGCATCCAGTTTTTCACAAAAGGCAATATCCGTCCAGGAACCGGAAAGACCCGCGGCAATTCTCATCTGACTGCCTTCACGGAATGAAGCTCTGTAAAAACAATCCTCTGTGCCTATTAAAGTGGTATCGGTATTGGATGCTTCAATACAGGTGACAGGCCAGTTAATCAGTCCCGTTCCCACCAGGCTGTTTGTACTGGCTCTCACTGCAAAAACCTGGTCTGTTACACCATCAGCTACATAGAGTATGCTGGGAATGGTGGTTGAAATACTCATTGCAACAGGAAACTGGCAGACGGAGAATTCATCTGTTACTTCGCACTCCGGCAGAGCCAGTTCAAGTATCTTGCCGGTTGCCCCTACAATGTAAACAGAGTTTTCGGCAGGGCTGAATTCAAGGATGGAATATCCTGCAGCTGATGCCACGCCTATGATGTAAGTGTCCAGAAGCTCAAGTGTTTCGGAATCGTACTTCAGCATCTCACCGTCAGTTGTAACAACATAAAC
Source organism: uncultured bacterium (assembly GCA_964386635.1). Taxonomy (GTDB): domain Bacteria; phylum Fermentibacterota; class Fermentibacteria; order Fermentibacterales; family JCC-6; genus Sabulitectum. The sequence goes on from CAYLRO010000065.1 coordinate 8,385, forward strand.
CAGCCCTGGACGGATCAGAGTCTGTACTCCACCAGTAATACCGGTAACCTGTGATATCACTTCAAGATCACCTGAATAAACAGTAAGAGAGCTGCTTACCCCTGCTTCAAACTCCGTGATGTTATCACACCCTGCTGATACCATCAGAGCAGCAACGGCAAACACTGTGACAAAAATGATCCTGAATCCGCCGGAACCGGGTACCTGTTCTACCATTAGTGTATTCCTTTCAGTCAAGCAGTTCAATAGCATACTCCAGAACAGGATCCACCCCTGCGGCAAAGTCTGCTTCAGTGGCTTCCACATAAATGTCAGGTTCAACACCGTTTCCTTCAACCCACTCCAGATTGTAGGTAAGAAGCGTCATTGTTCCCACCTTGACAAACCACGATAGACCTGAAGCTTCGTCCAGGAAAGAAGCAGATGATCCTGTATAGGTACTGGTACCGCCAGTGTTTTCACCAATAACAACTGTGTTGGGGAAGTACTCCATGTTTGCCACCATGTCCTCAGCGGCATATGTACAGCCTCCTCCTGCAAGAAGATAAACTGTTCCGGTATACCTGTAAGGGCCGGCTGGATCAATTGCAGGGTGCCAGTCACCGTACATGTCGTACTCGGGCCCAACCCTGTATCTGTAGACGGCTCCAACATGGGAATAACTCAGGAACCTGCTCATGACAAAATGATTGTACCAGCCGAATCCTGCATGGCATCCAACTGGATTCATCCGCACATCCAGAATAACTGCAGGAACATCATTATCAACACACTGCCCTATGAAAGCGTCAAATGCCTCAGCTGCAAGAGTATCGTAGCTGGTGGGCAGGGTATCGAAATAAGCATACGGAAGAACAGCAGGGTCGCACCAGGCAAATCCTCCCACTTTGCCTGCGTACCCGTTTGGTTCAAGGTAATTCTCCATGAGGACATCCATGTCCACATTGCTCTGATATTCTTTCTCGAATGTATGAATTACATCTCCATCCGAGTTGAATATGGTTATGGACGGGTCTTCAAGTTCACTGATCATATCCACAATTATCATCATCATTTCGTCGCTGGTCTCGGCCTGCTCTGCAAGAGCATAGTAGGCTTCTCCGATATCCATCCAGTTGATGTTCTTGTATGCCAGCAGAGGATAACTTGCTTCATAGAGATCCCAGACGGAGATGAAGAAACTGATGTCGATTTCAGGCTCAGGTCCTGCCTCCGGTTCATGGAGACAGGCAGCTGTTAGAAGAACATAAATTACCAGTAGCTGCTGAACTGTCTTCATAGTTCACTCCCGATCAGTTTTCTGTATTCGGCAATTCGCGATAACAGTATTTCATTCATATGTAAGAGCATATATTACTCCATTGTATTCTTTTACGTCTAACGGCTCTCCCGGAACTTCAACAGACTGATGTATTCCGTAATCCTCACCGGTGGTGTAAATACTCAGCACGGTACCGTAATCACAGCCACCTGCGAGAAGGTAAACTGCCGAGGAATCTGTACCGGAAGCAGTGATAAACAGATTACCGTCAACGGTTTCAGAATTGTAGAAACGAGGTGGCGGAAAAAGGAAGGTGCTGTCGGTATAGGCCCACATCTCACCAATCTTCATTCCGTTCCAATCCAGAACTGCAACGAAATTGGAATCTCCGGGGATGGAAATCAAGCTTGCACAGGCCTTGTCAAAGCCTACAATATATGCGCTGCGGAAAACACCGGGATGAGAAGAAGAGAGGCAGAAAAATCCCTTTGATGTACCTATCAGGAGTGAATCGTTGTAAACACTGGCGGCAATATCCCTGATCTGAGAGATTTCCGGATATGAAAGAGAACCGCAGTAACCGCTTGTTTCCAGATGTACCTGACTGATGCTGTTCTCCACTCCGTCAACCACCCAGAGATATCCCGGGGTTCCACTTGTGACCTCCATGAGTACAGGTGATGCACAGACTGCGAACTCGCCGGTGACCTGGCAATCCGGAATACTGATCTCCAGTATATTCCCGGTGGAGCCGTTCACATAGAGAGATCCCCTGAACGTATTGTAAGCCATAAGGCTGTAACCGGTTGAAGATGGCTGTCCTATCATTGCCTCTTCCAGCAGAACCTGCTCTTCAGTGTGGTAACTCCTGATGTATCCATCTGAGCATGTAAAATAAATCCTGTTGTCCATTAGAAATATGGCTTTCGCAGAAACCGGTGCAGGAAAAGAACCCACCCAGGACAGTGTCTCTGAATCATACATGTTCAACCCTGCAGTTACAGTTGAGCTGTACTCGGTAATCTCAGAGCAGGCAAAACCCAGAAGCAGGGTCAGGAAAGAAGTCAGCAGGATTTTTACCAAGAGAAAACCGCCGAGAAGAGAAAGTGCCTTGCAGGAGACCAGGCTCTGGGATTTCCTGCAGCCCCAGTTG
>CAYLRO010000066.1:0-10507 GCA_964386635.1 uncultured bacterium
TAAGGGGTGCCAAAACGAATCTTAGAACTATATCCACTGGTTCTAAGTGTTCACTGCGGGATACTGCTTCTACATAATCGAACTACTTAACACTTGGCTCTTCTTCGTGGAATGCCCGTACGGGAATCAAAAGCAATTCAACTAATTCAATTAAGTATTACATACCGTACGGGAATATTCCAATTGCATTCTTTTCATTTCTACCGTATATTCCCGTACGGGAATAATGTTATGAGATGTTTCTTTAACAGGAATGAAGCATTTGTAGGTTAGAATGGTGGTGGTTAAAGATGCCTGAGAACGAAACAGATAACATGTACGGGCGAGTTTTAAATGTAAAAGAATTTGGGGAGAAAATCAGATCAAAGAGGAAAATGTTAGGTTTAACTCTTAAGCATGTTGCAGGGCTGTCAGGTATTGGACCAAGGTATCTCTCAGAGTTAGAGCGAGGAAAGAACACAATTGAAATGGGCAAGGCTTTGCGTGTTGCTAATAGCCTTGGTTTAGAACTCTTACTTCGACCAAGATCTCGGCTGGAGAAAAGGGTGGATAATGTCTGACAGCAAAACACTGAGTGTTTATTATGAGAACTTCGAAGTCGGAGTTATCAGTGCTGACAGGATGAACAGGATGTCTTTCCAGTACTCAGCTTCCTGGATAAGTAATCCGGATGCTTTCCGTATTTCTATCACAATGCCTTTCACAGAGACTGTTTTCCCACATGAAATAGCACATTCGTTTTTTACTAATCTTCTTCCTGAGGGCCTGGTGCGCGAGAATGTTGCTAGATCACTGGGTGTATCCACTGATAATGATTTTGAGATTCTTGCACGAATCGGCGGAGAATGTGCTGGTGCACTTTGGGTAGGAAGTGGAAAGCCACCGTCTTCGGATAAACAGGTGTATTCAACTATTTCGAAAGATGAATTGTATCAAAGGATTACAGATGGTAATGTTTTATCGTCGATGTTGGGGGCGAAAGAAGTACGGCTTTCCCTGGCTGGAGCACAGGATAAGTTACCTATCCGCTTAGAAGGAGAAGAAGTGTTGCTTCCTGAGAATGGATGTCCTTCTACGCATATAATGAAGTTTCCGAGTAGCGATTACAGAGATCTTCCGTCGAATGAAGTATTTGCAGCAAGTTTAGCAAAACATATTGGAATCCGAACCGTTGATGCATGGATTTTTATGGTGAAGGATATTGAAACTTGTATGGTATCAAGATATGACAGATATACAGATGCAGCAAAGAGCATCCGACGTTTACATCAGGAAGACATGTGCCAGGCACTTGGTTTTCCCCATTTCAAGAAGTACGAATCTGAAGGAGGTCCATCTTTCAAGGATTGTTTTCATCTGGTTGATAGGGTTTGCACAGAGCCAGTAGTGGAGCGTGATCAGTTATTGAGATGGTTAATCTTTAACATATTGATTGGCAATTCAGATGCACATGCGAAAAATGTATCTCTTCTATTCCACTCTGACGGCAAGGTTGAGCTTGCACCCTTCTACGATTTGGTGTGCACGCTGAGTTATGTCAATCTTGATAGAGGAATGGCAATGAGTATTGGATCAGTCTTTGATCCCGGGCGAATCGGTCCACGGCAATTCGACTTGCTGGCCGAGGAGTGTGGGCTTTCACCAAAGTGGCTGAGAGGTTTTACTCTGAATATGGCTGAAAAAGTCTCTGTTGTCCTTGATTCAGAACTCACTCAGTTAAGAATGGAGCAATCCGTTCAGCAGCAGGTTCTCCCAACGATCAGGAGACAGACAAGAAATATAAGGAATTCATTCAGACAGGCAGCTGGTATTGGACCCGATAAGAAAATCACTTTTGGATAATTACTTTTAACGATTCTTCACTCCTTACAATAATGATTGGATGGTTTTATGGAATTGCTATTAATGCGAAGCTCTGTACCAGGGACAATGACCTTATGAGACTGCTTCTCAAAGAAGGAAGGATGTATTCTGTATTGACTGCGGTTCTTCTTTGTTTTTCCTCCTGTATGTCATACTACTGGACACCAGTCAGCGATGCAGATCTTAAAGTTGGCGATAAGGTTTATAAAGTTGAAACCCTGTCTGGCGATGCAGTTAATTTCAGAGCCCATCCCGGCTCTTCAGCTGTTTTCGATGGGGAAGTGATCAGGGGTATCGACACCAACGGTGACCAACGGATTATAGGATTGAGTGAAGTCAGCGAGATTGAGCTGGCTAATTGGCAACCTGAAACAGTGTATCTTGTAAGTGGTGCTGTGGCAGTGGTTATTTTATATGTTGCTATTGACTTAATCACCCAGGGTTCGGACACTGCTGCACCAGGCGGTAAGGGATACCAGTTCTAAATGCATCCGCTACGGGATTCCAAACTGTACAACCCTATAAGCCCCTGGACAGGGACAATCCAGCCCTCATAGGCATAACCTGTACCCAGGCTCTCGAGTTCTCAGAACCAGGTAGTTACCCTCCAGCGTACAGTGGGGTAATATTCTGCAATCAAGTGTTTTCCGGGCCTCTTGCGGATGAAGTCATATAAACTTATTCTGCTATTGGTTGTTCTGAAGAAGGGAAAGAGAATAGTGAAAACCATAGTTTTATTCCTGGCTCATTTTCTTGTTGTTGCAGCCACTGGAGCTACTTTTACACAGTCTGACTGGTCGGGAGATACAGGAGTCGCCGGGCCTGTTACCAGTTGGGAGAACAGCTATCTCTCCAGTCAGTCAATTTCCACTCAGAGTGGTGATATCTGTCTCACCGGAGGCGGACTGCTCCCGGTTCCTGTCAAGCACTTCATAGTTAACTCTTATCAACTGCCCAGTTGTGTTGTACCCTGTGATATTGACGGTGACGGGGTTGAAGATGTTTTGAGCAGCTCACAGGGATCTGGAGAAATATGCTGGTGGAAAAATCTGAATGGCACTGGAAACTCCTGGAGTAAAAAAACAGTCCAGCTGGATATATATGGTGGGCAGGTTATTGCAGCTGATATTAATGGAGACTCTTTTCTGGATGTGGTTGCTGCATGTGTAAGCGAAGACAAACTTTGCTGGTGGGAGAATATGAATGGTTCCGGTATTGACTGGACAGAGCACAACATTGTTTTGGATTTCAACCACGCAATATCAATTCAGTGTGTTGATATAGATTTTGACGGGGATATGGATATTGTTGGTGCAGCCCATGCCTCCATGGAGATTACTGTATTTGAGAACCACGGTGGCCAGGGAACGTCATGGGCTACGCACTCGGTAATGAATGGCAGTTACAGACCAAACAACATCTCTATTGGAGACATGAATGGGGATGGTGCAATTGATATTGCAATGGCTGCAATGACTGACAGCGCAATTGTCTGGTATGAACAGCTTTCAGATATGGACAGCTGGCAGGAACACATTATTGCAACAGGAACCAGCGGATGCCTGGCTCTATCCATTTGTGATCTGGACGCAGACGGGGATATGGATTTTGTTTCCGGAGGATATGACATTGGTCTCTGCTGGTGGGAAAACATCAACGGTCTGGGTACCGGGCTTCAAATGAAAACAATTGATGCTGATATAGATTATCTGAAAGAAGTTTACCCGTCAGACATGAATTCTGACGGAAGTATTGATCTGCTGGTGACAGAGTCAACCAATGTTTTCTGCTATTGGAACAACCCCTTGAATCCAGGAGACTCCTGGACAGGTAGTACAGTTGAAGCGGGTTACTCCGCTGCAATATCTGCTGCAGCTTGCGATCTTGACGGGAACATGGTTCCAGACGTTCTTGCCGCCTCCTTCAACGATAACAAATTGAACTGGTGGACAATTCTGGAAGAGTATGAACCTCAGGGTAGTCTGGTTTCCTCGATTCTTGATGCCGGGGAGATCGGTGAATGGAATATCTTCCTTTCCAGTTCACAGGAGCCTTCAGGTACATCTGTGAGTTTCCAGTTCAGGAGTTCGAATGATCCTTCCGATATGGGAGTATGGTCTGATACTGTATTTACCCCGGACACTCCCCTGGAGGGAATTCTTGATGATTCAACAAGATATCTGCAGTACAGGACCATACTTCAAACCTCTTCCGCGGCAGTTTCACCTGAACTGGCTGAAGTTGCGTTTTCCTGCACCCAGGTGGGCATAGAAGAAAGTGAGTTCGCTGAAGTTTTGCCATGGTCATTGAGAGCATCCGAGAATCCGTCTATCGGGTTTTTCTCTGCGCTGGTATCAGTACCTGAAGATGCTTCAGTTAATCTTCTGCTGTATGATGTCTCCGGAAGAGTGGTTGCCAGCGTGTCGCAGGAGCTGCCGGAGGGTACTCATTCCGTGAGCTTTACCGGTCTTGCCCAGGGAGTTTACTTCTGTACAATGCGCGCGTCGGGTTTTTCTGCTGTGGAAAGAGTAGTTGTTCTCCGGTAATCTGCATGCAGTTACTTTACAGGAGTTATCCTGATTATCAAACAGAGCCAGACAACCTGCTGTTTCTGCAGGAAGTACAGTCAGCTACTGCCTCAGAATGAGCATTCTTTCTGTGCAGCATGATCCGTTTCCTCTCAGCTGAACAAAAACAGTACCTGCAGGAAGGTTGCTGGCGTTAAGCATCACCTGGTATGTGGATGGTTCCAGGAAAGCGTCCAGAGGTGTGTATAACTCACGTCCGGAAACATCGAAAAGTGTAAGTGTATACCTGCCTTCCTGCTGGATATCCAGGTTTATTGTTCCTGTTGATGTGAGAGGATTCGGGGAGATGGATACTGGCAGCTGCCCACTGAAAATACCTGCTGCATGACTGGCAGTTGAAACAGGGCCCTGGCCCCACCAGACAATCTCTCCTTCAGTAAACCGCGAATGGCAGATCCATGGATTTGCTTGTTCATCAAGCTGAATTGAAGGTGAAATACCGCAGGTTCCTTCCCATGTTACAACCTCAGAAGACCATCCGGAGGGAAGTCTTTCTGCGTATCGCAAATCAGAATTGTAGTTGTCATCGTAGGCAACGTGAACTGTTCCATCTGATGCAACTGCAATTGAGCAATAGTCGCCGCTCATTGAGTCGATAACTTCTGTTTCCCAGGTTGATGCTGTTTTGTGGTAATATGAGATGCTTGAAGGTCTCTGAATAACCAGATGCAGGTTATCCTGCTGGTCAGCAGTGAAATCCAGAGCTTCCAGATAGGCAGAAGTAATATTTTCAGACAACCAGCCACTGGAAGTGTGCCAGCAATGTTTTACAGATCCGCTGCTGGACCAGACGGCATGCGGTTCATCGTTTGAATCCATGGTCAGCGCTATTGGCCAGGATGTGGTACTGCCGATCTTCTCAAAGGACCAGTCACCATCCTTTGAGCCGTAGTAAACATCATTGTCAGAATCGGTGAGTAGAACATGCAAACTTCCTTGAGAATCCAGTGTGCAATCCAATCCGTTCCCTGCATCTGCCCAGAAGACTTCTGTCTGCCACTGAGAACCGTTATGCCAGGCATGTATGAAAGAGTCGTTTGAAGCGTTTGTGTAAACAATATGTGTATAACCGCCTGGAGCCTTAAGAAGAGCTTTTACATACAAATACTGAGCATTGTCCACAACTGTTTCCTGCCAGGAAGAGCCATCAAATTCAGCGAAAACAACTCCGGAAACACTTCCATAAGCTGGGGTATAAGAAAAACAGGGAAACCCCTGGCTGTTCAGAATCATGGAACAATTACCAACCGGGTTATCAACCTCTGGAACCATCCTCTGCCAGGTGTCAGGCGCGTCATCTGTCAGTGGAATATTAACATCGCTGAAAGAAGCAAAAGCTGAACCGGCTATTAGCAGAGCAATAGGAACATATCTGTGTGTTAATGAAATAAAGAAACTCATTATGTCTACCTCCAATGGCATATACAAATCTCTATAAGCTATTATCAATTATACAGAATACGGATAGGGAGTCAAATTGCGGAAAGCAGCAATTTCTTTTCGCAGTAACTGAGGGGAAGAGGGACCTCGGGCTGTGGCATAACTTTTGCAATTCAGATCAGATCTCTGAGAGCAGATACTTCTTCCTGATTTCAGGCTCGAACTTTTCTATTGCATATCTCAGCATTGTTCTGGGCATATCTCTGTATCCTGGTTTCAGGAACTTCTCTTCAACTGTTCTGTCTCTTTTACCCACTTCCCTGAGCATCCATCCCACGGCTTTGTGGATCAGGTCCTCTTCATCGCTGAGGAGAATGTCCGAGATTTCCAGAGTGTTTTTGAAGTCACTCTTTCTGATAAAGTGATAAGTGGCGATTATTGAGATCCGTCTTTCCCATAATGATTCCGAAACTGCAAGATCAGCCAGAATGGATCGGTTTCTGTGCAAAAGCCATGCACCTGCGATGTGAGGAGCGGATGAGTCCACAAGATCCCAGCTGTTTACTTTGTGAGTGTTATGCAGGTAGATGCTGAATATCTCCTGCTGCAATTGAGTGTCAGCCAGTCTGAAAGTGTTCACCATAGCGAGCAGTGCAAAGAGTCTGATCTCATGCCACTTTGACTGGAGAAGCAGTTCCAGAGTTTTGTTGTTCACTCCTCTGAAACGTCTTACTTCCTTTCTTATGAGCGGTACACTGATTCCCAGGAAAAGATCCCCCTCACCGTATTCTCCCGGGCCTGTTTTAAAGAACCGCTGGCTGCGTCGGGCTCTCACCGGGTCTTCCAGTGCCTTCAGTGCTGAGACAATCTCTTTCCCTGGTGCCATCTGTTTCCTCCCTTTCCATTTACCATAGCTGACATTTCGAAGATTGAAAATGGCAGGAACTAATCAGGTTGGTTAGAATAAGCTCTGTAGAGTAAACCCTTTTTTTCAGAATTAAGGAATTTTAATGAAGACAATGATGATCGCCGCAGTTCTTCTAATGACTATGGCATACGGGGATGATATTGACCAGGCAATGGTGAAAATCTATACCAACAGTGCCGCATACAATTACTACATTCCCTGGAGTACAGATGCCCCGATGGAAACCTCGGGCTCAGGGTGTGTTGTTGAAGGAAACCTGATCCTTACAAATGCTCATGTTGTAAGTGACCAGACTTTCATTCAGGTGCGGAGAGAAGGTGACCCCAATAAGTATCAGGCGTTTGTCATTGCCGTTTCTCATGATGCAGACCTTGCCCTGATTACCGTGTATGAAGATCAGTTCTTCCAGGGAATCGAACCCCTTGAACTGGGTGATCTGCCCAGAGCCAGAGAGGAAGTCACAGTTTACGGATACCCTATGGGCGGTGACGCTCTCAGTACAACCAAGGGTGTGATTTCCAGGATAGAGAGTTCCAGGTATGTGCACAGCGGTCTTTCTCTGCTTACTGTTCAGATAGATGCTGCAATCAATCCTGGAAACAGCGGGGGACCTGCGATTATTGATGGAGAGATAATCGGAGTTACCATGCAGTCCATGAACAGTGCCGATGGTATCGGGTATGTGATACCTGTGCCGGTGATAGAGCATTTTTTCCAGGATATGGAGGATGGAGTTTACAATGGTTTCCCATCTGCCGGGTTCAGCTATCAGACGATTCGGAACGAAGCCTTCTCTGAGAGATTCAATCTGCCTGAGCAGCAGTCCGGTGTAATGGTAGCAAAGATAGCGTGGAACTCCCCTGCAGCTGATGTGCTTCAGGCCGGCGATGTTATCATGGAAATAGACGGCCGATTCATTGCCGGTGACGGCACTGTGGAGTTGCGCCCAGGCAGCCGGACAAGACTTGACTATATGATAAACAGACACCAGCTGGGTGAGACTGTTTCAATGAATATCATCAGAGATGGCGAGCCGGCTACAGTTGAACTTGTACTGGATGCGACACTTCACGAGCTTACAGTTGTTTCAACTAAAATCTATGACAGGCCTCCAGAATATCTGATCTACGGAGGAGCAGTCTTTATGCCCCTGACACTGAACTACCTTGAGTCATGGGGTGGTGACTGGTATCTCAACGCAGTTGACTATCTCAGCTTTCCACTGATCTTTGATAACTGGAGAACAGAGAGCAGGGAAGAGATCGTAGTTCTTACATTCATGCTGCCTGCTGAGGTAAACACAGGATACGAAACCCTTCAGAATGAGATAATTGAAACCGTTAATGGTATCAAGGTTAACAACTTTGCGCAGTTTGTGGAACTGGTCGACTCCGGAAGCGGCAACTTTCTTGAGCTGGAAACGAACCTGGACAACATCATTGTTCTCAACCGGATTGAAGCTCAGGGGATGAATCAGGAGATAATGGCAAGGTACGGTATTCCAGTGGACCGCATTGTAGAGTAGTTTTCTAAGATAAACCGAGGGCTGACTGAGACTTCTGTATCAGACAGCCCTCTTGTTTTGTAAGTCAGTTACCGGGTGAGAAGAAACTTAACAGTATCTGATTCTGTTCCATAAGCCCTGGCAAAATAGACTCCCGGTGCTGTAGTTTCAGTTGGTTGCCATACAAATGCGGAGCCTGACCATGCAGCATGAGAAACCAGTTTTCCCGTGATGTCATAAATCCGGAGAGTTACACCGGCAGGATCTCCTGTGATGCTGAAGGCTGCAGATCCATGAGCTGGATTCGAAGAGATTGTAAGGCTTACCGGTTGCGGAAGTTCGGTTATACCTGATGGAGCTGCTCCTGTGTAGATGCCTGTGTTTCTCGGGTCCACTCCTCTCATGGGCCAGCTGGCATTGTAATCCGTTACCACTCCTTCTGTGTCCCAGGCATATACCCATCCATCCCAGGTGGCTGCCACAAGTTCATACAGCCCGTCACCATCAATATCGCCTGCTGCTACCCCGGATACAGATGCGGTGCTCATGGTTTTCGGGTAACCGGTAAGTATTGTGCCAAGACTGGACAGGGCATAAACCAGCCCCCCGTCGGTAACAAAACAGACATCCTGTATCCCTGTATTGTTCACATCCACTACAGTTGGAAAGCCCTTTGGCCAGTTGGGAAGCGATACAGGCCAGCCTGACAGCGGAGATCCTGTGATCAAGTCAATTGCCCAGGCCCGATAATTCGAGGAAAGCTGATTATCGAATCCCAGAAGCTCAGGTTTGCCGTCGCCAGTTATGTCTCCAAGACCCAGGTAGAAGAGCTGGCTGCCTGTTGCAACAGTTATTGGAAATCCTGACACAATTGTGCCGTCATGATGAACTCCGGCAGCGTAGGCTATTGAAGAGGAAGTGTAACCCAGAATGATCTCAATATCGCCGTCCTCATCAAGATCGGCTGCAAGTGGAGGTCCGAACATCAGATAACCCCCACCTATTGAACAGAGGTTTACCGGGTATCCAGCCTGCTCATCTCCAGAGGAATCCAGCAGGTGAAGCCTGAACTGATCGGAGAACAGAGTAACGGCGAAGAATTCCTCGGAACCGTTACCGTCTGCATCTCCAAAGTAGATGTTGAGAATGCTTTCTGAAGGATCAAGATCGGTTGTATAGATTACAGAACCGGTATGATCAAAAGCAGATATTCTGTAATAGTCACCGGTATTGCCAAGTGTGTGAGCACTTGCCGCTTCCAGGAAACCATCTCCATTTGCATCTCCTAGAACAAATGGGGAATTCAGGGCATTTGATGATTCATCAGGAGCGGCTTGAGGAAAACCGGATAGATCAGTGCCATTCTCAAGTCTGCCGTTGAAAGTCCACATGTACGCACTTCCAGCATACCAGTCTCTCTCAGACCACATGATCTCTGTTATTCCGTCGTTGTTGATATCGGCACATGACGGGCCTGGCATCTGTGTGTTCGTGGCATATCCCATGTATGCCATGTCAGATGTGGGCCATCCCGGTAGAAAGCTGCCGTCACCGTTAATACCGAAAGTTTCTCCACCTGTGAGGAATATCTCGTCTGTTCCATCCTGATCTGTGTCAAACAGTGTAGGAGTGTACGGAAAACCTGCTCCTGGAGCCCCAAGATTAACAGGCCAGCCTTTGCATACCGAACCACCATCTTCAGCGGGAATTTCTGTTTGTTCAGTTGTATTAACCGTGCATACCTCTGCAGATGCAGGGGTGCGTACCTCACTGATGTTTAAGCTGCACAAAATTACCAGTGACAATAACCAACCCACAATTCTCTCCTTTGCTTACTGACAGTTCTCTTAGAAAAGGTACGAAGCAGTAACTCCAATCCAGAGACCGTCAAAATCGATAATATTGAACCTTGCTTTAACATAAATGGCATTTTAACCAACAGGGATCTCCTGCTGTTGGTCCGATATCAAATAAAAGAAACAGTACTGCTGAGAGAGCTGAAAAAAACATGCTTCTCCTTTCTTTACAGTGCTACTCAATCTCCCCGGATTTTTTCAGCGCCCACTTTGAGAGCATTGGTCCTGCCAGTTCGTGAATGATCACTGTTCCAAGAATAACACTCACAAGTGTTCCAGAGAATGCTTCAAACTCCGGTCTGGCCTGCAGAACAAGGGCCAGGCCGATTACAATTCCACCCTGTGGAATCAGGCAGAATCCAGTGTATTTTCTTACCTCAGGCGGTGC
>CAYLRO010000067.1:0-10505 GCA_964386635.1 uncultured bacterium
GCAGTATATCCAGCCATTTCCTCCGGGAATCGATACACTGCTTCCCCTTTTCTTACCCCTCCCACTGATTCCTGCATCCTGATAGATGCCGGGTTGTTTACATTGGGAGAAGCTTCCACAGCCAGGCAATCAGTATTCGTGAACAGATAGTCCAGTAAACCTCTTTTTATCTCCACCCCGAAACCGTTTCCCCAGTACTCTGGCAGCAGCTTCACATCAGTACCGGCAATTCCTTTTTCATCAGGGAAGTGAATACAGCATTCACCAACAGAAACCCCTGAGTCTCTTTTCTGAACCACAAGAAGCCTGTTGAATACAGAGTCTGACTGGGAGAGAAGCTGCTCTCGAATTTCAGCTTCTGTTACTTTAAGACCCCCGGGGAAACCAACATTGGTCATCACCCGGGGATCCGTCCATAACTTCAGGTACATCCCTGCATCTGATTCACTGGCCTTTTTAATCTTAAGCCGATTGGTCTTCAGTATCAAAGAACCATGCACTTCCTTGTAAGAGACCCCTCTCTGCAGTCCAATCGGTACATGTAAACTCCGGATGGAAGATTGCCGGTATTCCAGTCAACAGAGAACTCGCCACCTGGTATCTCAGAATCAAGCAGCTCCTGAACCATTCTGCCTGAAAGGTCGAAGATCCGGAGAGAAGCCTGTCCTGCAGAAGGAATGCTGTACCGGATCGCAACGGTACCCCGTACAGGATTGGAAGAAGGGTTCCGGAGGGAAAGAGCGTATGGTGATCCCCCTTCAATTCCTGTTGTTTCCCAGGTGACAGTTGTGCCGGAAGCAGTTGAAAAACCGAATTCAGGGCTGACCGCCTCCACCAGTATCGTAGTCTGGTCTTCAGTGAGGGGTCTTGTGATTTCAGGCACGAAGCAGGCGTTGTTGGGAGTTGCCCAGAGGAATGTTCTGCTGTCATCCGAGTTAAGTCTGTACACATTGTAGGTGTAGACATCCGATGGCGAGTGGGTCCATTGAAGCCTGATGGTACCGGTTGTGTCATTCATCTGGCTGAACTGGTCCACATAAACCCCTGTTGGAGCAGAGGGCACATCCACTTCACCTCTCACAATACCCATCCTGCCGATAAGTGCAGTGTAATCGTTTACTGGAGTTGCGCTTGTGAAATTAATCCCGGCAACAGCCATGGTCTGGCCTGAGAAAGATCCCAGAGGACAGGTGAATGTGTTCCAGCCTGCTGCAGCTGCATCAGTTACATCCACATAGTTGAAAACCTCAGGGGCAGAAGCAAGTGACATTGCAGCCTTCATTCCCGAGGGATCTCCGGCGTTCTCTGCATACCACACAAGGTGCAGTGAATCATCAGCTGCAATCACCGCATCCGTTTTATAGAGGTAAAGCATGGTCTCATTTGAGGTATTCAGATCTCCTGTAACCTTGAGACAGCTCCCTCCGTAGTAGGAGTGCTCCCAGTCCAGTTCGGGATAAAGAGCCGTCCCGCCACTTTCAGCGATCCATCGCCATGTGGGAAGAACATCCTGCTGACTTCTGTTGTGCCAGTCCAGTTCCGAGAGCATTTCTCCCTCTATGGAGTACATGTAGCCCTGACCTGTATTGAAATTGGTTACAAAGGGAAATCCGGTTACCGGGGTTCTTGCGGCAAAGTAGTGGGCCAGGCCCTTCCATGGATGAGTGGTCTCTGTGTCAGACGGATCTCTGTTGTCTCCAACCCAGAACCTGTTTGCCCTGGTATAGAATGCCTGGTGGCTGGAGGAATTGCTGTAGGTCCAGTTGGGACAGTAGAAACCCACAGAGGTAACGTGATCGCTGCCTTCCGGAAAGAGTGCGTCCCAGGAGGCACTGGTGTTGTAGCCATTCGCCTGAACATCGATACCTGCATAAAGCTCATAGGGGCTTCTCCCAAGAGAAAGAGCCAGCGCTGCCGAGTTGGCGAGACCTGTGGAGCTCCACCAGAAATTAAGGAACATCCAGTCTGAAACCAGATCACTGCTGTACTGGAAGAACCAGTCATTGTTTGCAGTCAGGGCATTCTGCCAGCTGATCCCTCCGGCTTCGGTCATGGCATCGTACCACTGTATCTCCAGATCGGAGTTGTTCTGAATGTATATCATGAAGTCCCGCATGTCTTCTGCAAGCTGTGCGTTACCGCCTGCAGTCTCCTGGTTGATGAACCAGCCGTCGAAACCGTAGTATTCCGTCATCTCAATGAGCTTGTCGGCCACCGGGAATGTTGAACCGGTCTTCTGAACCAGGTCCTCCACCCACTGGATCTGTCCGCCATATGCAGTTGGAGGCATGAAAATAGTACCGTAAACCGGTACTCCGTTCCTGTGCCCGGCATCAATAACTCCCGGATTGGGAGCAAGGATAAGGCCTTCTCCTGCACTGCCGCCCCAGAAGGTCAGGTGATCGGTGTACTGCCAGTAGTTGAAGGCGTAGACATCGATACCTGTGCCCCCCTGAGAAGGGTTATTGCTTGTAGATGGGTTCATAATGCTTAAAGCACCCACTCCACCCTGATCTGCAGTGGCATGGATGTTGCACTGTGTATCCCCGTAAGACCTTGATGCAAGCTCAATACCGCTTCTGTTATAGGGCGCATCCTCATCTGAAGCAGCAGACCATGTAAGCAGTTCATTCGGGAACCAGTAGGAAGCATATGGCTGCCCGGGAGGATCCTGCGCCAGGGCAAGACATGTTAACAGGGAGAGAATTACAACCGTGTACTTCATTATCTGATCCCCTTTCGAGCTTCTTCTTTCACAGGACCGGAAATACTTGAGCCGGGTCCGTCAGATCTGGAAACACATACAGCACAAACTCCAGAGAGTTCTTCAGCCACCTTTGCAACCATTGTATGGGTGAATCCCGGACAGAGAACAACAGAGTGAATCCGGTGCTCTCTGCAGTAATCGGCTATTACCTCTGTTCTTTCACATCCGTCTCCCGCCACCATTGAATGCAGAGAGTATGTGGGAGTTTCAATTACACAGGTACATTCAGGGTCACCATCTGCCCATTTCGACACGTAAAGAGTGTTGAATTTCACCTGGTTACCTTCTTTCTTTCAGTACCACAAGGATAACCAATAAGCACTCCTCACTCAACCGCGGATATTGCAGGTGGAGTCAGCTGTTTGTATTATCTGTTTATTCGCCGGGGAGGCATATATGAAACTGAAAATCCCAGACTTTACCAGACGCAATTTTGCATTTGCAAGAGCAGGAGCTGCTGCACTCTCGGCTCTTATTCTTCTCATTCTTTCAAGTTTGAACAGCACCGGTACAATCCTCAGAAATCTGCAGGAAAGTGTTCGAATGGATGGTCCGGTTGTCTCTCTCCTTTACTGGGCGGTGCTTTTCATTCTGCTGAACGAAATTATCATCAGATCGATAAGATCCCTCTGGTTCAAACTGGAAAAGAAACCGGTAAACAGCGCCATTCTAAAAACAGAAGACCTGCAAATAAACACAACCAGGGGCCTTGCAGGAGTTCCTTTCTTCAAGGAACAGTTGAAAAGGAAAATGGCTTCAGGGGAAAGCGGAGTCGTGGAGCTTGTGAACACGGTGATCGGCATGGGTTTCTCTCTGGGAGCAAGTGACATTCATTTCAGTCCTGACCCTGAGAAGGTATGTATAAACTTCAGGATACACGGTAATCTGTACCCCCTTGGGGAGATCAACAGTGAGATCTATCCGCATTTCGTGAGAAGAATCAAGATTCTTTCCGGACTTTCCATCTTCAGGCAGAGCGTACCGCAGGACGGACAGCTTAACTTCGAAGACAGGTCCTATACAACAAGGGTTTCTGTGTTCCCCACTATCAGCGGCGAGAGAGTAGCACTGAGGCTGGCAGGTTCAGGAGCAGGAATAATCCAGCTGGAAAACACCGGTATGCCTGAGAGCATTCTTCCAGACTATCAGGCACTTCTTAACCGCAGTCAGGGAATGATCGTTATCAATGGACCAACAGGAAGCGGCAAGACCACCACTCTGTTCTCCAGCCTGCTGCACATACAGAATCAGCACAGAGACAGTGTGAACATTGTCACCCTGGAAGATCCAATAGAGATTAAACTTAAGGGTCTTCAGCAGACACAGGTGGAACAGGGCACAGGGCTGACCTTTTCTTCAGGGCTCAGATCTGTTCTCAGACAGGATCCGGATGTTATCATGGTAGGCGAAATCCGGGACGAGGAGACTGCAGAGATCGCAGTAAGAGCGGCAATGACAGGACACCTGCTTCTTACAACAGTTCATGCAAACAGCACATCAGGTGTTTTCAACAGATTTACCCAGATGGGTCTGGACCCTGTTCAGCTCTCGGCCACTGTTCATGCTGTTGTCTCTCAGAGACTCTGCAGGCAGCTCTGCCAGAAATGCAGGAAGGAAACACCTCTTACCGAGGCACATGCCAGACAGCTGAAGCTCCTTGGGGTTTCCGAACTCCCTGAAGGACCGTTCTATGAAGCTGAAGGCTGTGATGAATGTCTCGGGCAGGGTTTTGCAGGAAGAGCAGCACTCTTCGAAATGCTTCTGGTAACTGATGCACTGAGAGATTTCATCGCAGACGGGGCACCGGCTCACATTCTCAGCAGAGAAGCGAAGAAGTGCGGTATGCCCACATTGATGGACCATGGCCTGGAACTGGCAAGAGCAGGCCGGATCTCTCTGATGGAATTGACCAGAGTGATATCAGACTGATCGTCTTTTTTTGAAAAACTTTTTAAGAAGAGCCGAGGATTCATCCGCAAGAACGCCGCCCTGAACACTGGGATAGTGGTTAAGATGCCGCATCTCAAGAAGGTTCGTTACAGAGCCGAAAGCCCCGAATCTTTTATCCCATGCGCCGTAAACCACTTCAGGAATCCTGCTCACCAGTATCAGGCCGGCACACATGACGCAGGGTTCAAGGGTGCAGTAAAGAGTGCAGTCTTCAAGACGCCAGTCCCTCCTTGCAGCGCAGGCAGCATTAATCACCAGACACTCTGCATGGGACTGGGGCAGATGTCTTTCAGCAGTTCTGTTTGAATCGGTGAATATGCTGCCGTCTCCTGTGACAAGAACGGCACCCACGGGAACTTCGCCCCTGGAGAAGGCTTTTTCAGCCTCCTCCAGGGCCATTCTCATAAATACAGTATCGGTCACTTGCCTGCCATAAGAGATTCGATCTGGTCAGGGGTTCTTGGGAAGTCTTTTGAAAGAACAGTATTGGATTCCTCGCCTACAAGAACATCATCCTCAATTCGAATTCCTATGCCTTCCTCACTGCTGTAGAAACCCGGTTCAACGGTAAAGACCATACCCGGGGCAATGGGGATGTCTGACACATTCTCGTCATGTGTGTCCAGGCCCAGGTGATGTCCGATGCCGTGGTAGTAGAAGGATGATATCTCTTCAGGTTCCTTTATCTCTCCCCTTCGAAGCATTATCTCCTTGTAAGCTTCAAGGACTTCATCGTTCCACTCTCTGTGAAGTTTGCCTGGCCGGAGAAGTTCAATAGCCTTCGTCTGTATCTCCAGAACCATTTCCATAAGCTCTCTCTGACGATCTGTATACTTCCCGTTCACAGGAACGGTTCTTGTGATATCAGCACAGTAGAGATCTTTCATGGCTCCGTGGTCCACAAGAAGCAGCTCTCCATCTGCGAGAACCGTGTCATTACTCACGTAGTGAAGACATGTTGCTCTGCTTCCACCGGCGCAGATGGCGGGAAATGCGGGAGTTTTCTCTCCTTCAAGAGCCCACTGATAGAGAAGTTCCGCTTCAAACTCTCTTTCATTCCGCCCTGGAGACAGTTTCCTTGCAGCAGCTTCAAAACCCTTCCTGGTAAGGTTTATGGCCTGTGTAATTGTCTCGATCTCTTCCTGGTCCTTGATCATTCTGAGAGCAAAGATTCTGTCTGCAATGCTTCCGGTGTTAAGACCGGGGTAAGCAGATCTGAATTTATTCACAAAGGAAAGCCTTTTCCCTGGAATTCCGCTCATTCCGCAGTTGTGCCAGTCGAAATAGAAGTTCTGAAGTCTTTCTCTGGACACAAGTTTATCCATGAATTTTGATTCGGCACCTGAGAATCTGACATCCTCAATGCCGCTTATCTCAGCGGCTTCCTCTTTTGTGAGCACAGTGCCGAACCACTTGGCATAAGTCTCATCGTACCGTGAGATGTAAAGACAGCTTTTCATCTCCCTGCCCTTAAGCCGCCACATCATAAGAGAGGTGTTTTCCTGTGTAATGCCTGTGAGGTAGTAGAGGTTTCTTGATGGGGTGTACGGGTATGCTCCGTCAGCACTGGTGGGCTTTGTGGAAGACGCCTGAACCACTATACAGAAATCTCCCTCTATCTCTTCCTGCAGTTTCATTCTTCTATCAGTAAATCTTTCAGCAGCTGTCATGCGAGTCCTTTCAATATCAGTTTTTCCACAGGGTGTTTGGGAACATGATGAATTCCATCCTGAGTACGCCAGTACTGTATGTTCTTGCTGTCTTTTTCAAGAACCACATTTTCCCCTGGATAACCCAGAGCGACTACAAGCCTGGAAGAATAGCCTGGAGCCGGAGCCACGGCATCTACCGAATCTCCTGCAAAGCTCAGTATCATGCAGCTTCCCACCCCTCTGTCAGACGCTGCCAGCACAATGTAAGAGGCGGCTATACCCACATCAATACCTGTGAAGAATTTTTCCTCCTCCGGGGCATGAATGACAATGTATGCGGAAGGTCTTTCTCCAGGTTTCGGACCGTTCCAGTCTTTCAGATATCCTGCCCACCCTATGGAGGAGAAGAGTATGTCCCTCTCTTTTTCAAGTGTGACAATGCTGTACCGGAGTCTCTGCAGGTTTGATGCACAGGGAGCCAGACCGGCAGAACTTATCATTGAAATCAGATCTTCTCTGGGAACACTTCTGTTCTCCTGAAATTTTCTGTAGCTTCTTGTCTTTTCCACCAGCTCATTGAAACTCATTTCAGCTCCTTCTCCACATCAACAACGGACCCCTGGGGAGAGTGGTCCACTTTGAAGTTCCTGTTCTGGAAGAGATGAACCATCCTGGGATTGTCTGTGGTGGTCTGGGCGTAGACCTTGCTGATGCCCCACCGGGAAGCGATTTCCATGCAGACATCAGTAAGCATTCCCCCCAGACCTCTGTTCTGCCACCTGTCACTTACAAGAACAGCAAATTCGGCACTCTCCAGGTCCGGACCTGCAACAAGTCTGCCTACACCTGTAAGTACTTTTTCTCCATTCTCTTCCACTTCAGAGACGATAGCCATCTCCCTGTCGTAGTCTATGTAGCAGTATCTGGCGGCAACCTCGTGGGTAGACCACTTGAAAAAGAATCTGAACCTGTTGTAGATGGATTCTTTCGAACAGCTGCCCAGCAGGTCAAACCACCTGGGTTCATCCTCCGGTCTGATAGGGCGCAGCAGCACCTCAGTTCCATCAGACAGTGCCCTTTTTGAGGTATACTCTTCAGGATAAGGCCTGAGAGCCAGATGAGAATAGGGCTTGCTGCCGGCAGGAGAAGGTTTAACCACAATCCTGGCATCAAGTGCGATCAGTTCATCCGGACCAACAACCAGAGGGTTGATATCCAGCTCTTCTATCTCGGGATTATCTGCAGTGAGATAGGAAAGCCTCATGATAACATTAAGAAGCCCGTCCATGTCTACCGGAGGACGACCTCTGTATCCGTTGAGAAGAGGCCATATACGCAGGGTTTCCAGCATTCTTCTGGCCAGTCGCTCATTCAGGGGAGGAAATCCCAGGGAACTGTCTCCCCAGAGTTCCGCCTCCACTCCTCCCATTCCAGCCATGATCACGCTGCCGAATACAGGGTCTTTCTTCACTCCCAGTATCATCTCAATACTGTCTCTGACCTTCACCATTTTCTGAACTGTAACTCCATTTACAACAGCATCCGGACATCGCTCTCCTGCAGTTCTCAGTATGGACCTGAAAGCCTCTTCAACCTCTGCCCCCGATGAGAGATTAAGCTTTACTCCACCGGCATCTGTCTTGTGGGTAATGTCATCTGACCAGACTTTAAGCACCACCGGGTAACCCATGGCATCCGCTGCTTCAACAGCCTCCTCTTCAGTTCCGGCAGGTACCGGTCTGGTAACTGGAATACCGTAGAGATCAAGAAGTTCCTTTGAATCCTGCTCCGAGAGAATACTCTCTCCTGAAGAGACAAAACCGTTAACCCGGTTTCGCATGGTCTCTCTGTCAAGAGAGAAATCCACAGGTATATCCCTTGGAGTTTCGTAGAGGGTTTCAAGATTTCTGGCATAGTTAACAAGGGTCATGAAGGCTCCCACTGCCTGCTCCGGAGTTTTGTATGTGGGAACCCCGGATTCTACAAGCAGCTCTGCCCCTGCACGAACTCTTTCTCCGCCAAGCCAGGCGGCAAGAACAGGCTTGCTGGTTTCTCCGGCAATTTTAGCAACTGCCCTGGCAACTGCTTCCGGCTTTGTCATTGCCTGAGGGGTCAGTATGACCAGCACTGCATCAACACCCCTGTCCTTTGCAACAGCTTCAACAGATCTTCCAAACCGTTTTGCCTTTGCATCTCCAAGCACATCCACAGGATTGCCGTGGGACCAGAAGGGAGGGAGGAAAGAATCCAGCGCCTCGGTTGTTTCGTCAGAGAGTTGCGCCAGAGATCCCTTGAGAGCAATCAGTGTGTCTGATGCCATTACTCCCGGGCCTCCTGCATTTGTTACGATGCCCAGCCTGGGTCCCAGGGGCATCTTGTTACGCCCGATAAGCTCGGCGCAATCGAATATTTCTCCGATGTTCATTACCCTGGCAATTCCCGTTCTCTGGAAAACCGCATCGAAAACAGCATCTTCAGAAGCCATTGCTCCAGTATGGGATGCAGCCACAGCAGCAGATTCCGGGAATCTTCCCGCTTTGTAAACCAGGATGGGTTTTGTTCTGGCAAATGCCCTGGCAGCAGTAATGAATTTTCTTGCTCTTGAAATGGATTCAACATAAAGTATTATGGATTCGGTCTGCTGGTCTTCGCCGAAATAGTCTATCAGGTCGGCGAAATCCACATCCAGCATGTTGCCAACCGACACGAAATATGAAAACCCTATCTTTTCCTGAATGGCCCAGTCCAGTACAGAAGTGCACAGGGCTCCTGACTGGGAGATAAAGGCAACGTTCCCCTTCCGGGGCATCCCTTCACCGAAGCTCGCATTAAGACTCAGGCCGGGAACAATAATACCGAGACAGTTGGGGCCTAGAATCCTCATTTCAGGGTAGAGAGATGCCGTTGCTCTGATCCTGTTTTCCAGCTCCACACCCTCTTCACCGATCTCCCTGAACCCTGCTGACATTACGATTATTCCGCGAACGCCTATTGCTCCGCACTCCTCAACTATGTCAGGTACCTGGTCTGCAGGAGTACAGATAATAGCCATATCAGGTGTTTTAGGCAGGCTCTTGAGATCAGGAAAACATGAAACACCGAGAATTGCTTCTGCGGTTGCACTTACAGGATAGACCACTCCCTTGAAGCCGCCTCCTACAAGATTTCCAAGAACTTTACCGCCAACACTGTTCGGATTGATAGTAACACCTATAAGGGCAATTCGCCGGGGATTCAGCAATGTTTCCAGTTTGTGAATATTCACCTCAGGCTCCTCTTGAATGAAAAGCTCCACAGCTGCGGAGTTGTGTTCAGGTATGCCTCAATATATCAAAAGGGGTGTGACCGGAGTCACACCCCCTGAGCGGTATCTGACAGTATCAGCCCTTGATTTCTATCTTCCTGTGAAGAGCCTTCTCCTCTTTAGGGATGGTTACATTGAGGATACCGTCCTTGAAGGATGCTTCGGCCTTGTCGGCCTTCATTTCACCAGGGAGGTTGAAACTGCGCATGAAAGAACCGTACTGCACCTCTCTCCTGTGCCAGGTGTCGCCTTTGTTCTCTTCTTCGATCTTCTTTTCGCCACGAATGGTGAGAACTCCACCTGATACTTCTATCTCAATGTCCTCCCTGGGAATCCCTGGAAGCTCCACCTTGAAACAGATAGAATCCCCTTTTTCACAGATGTCCACCGGAGGTGCCCACTTGAATTCGTGGTTTTCACCTTCCTCAGGCCAGAGTCCGTCCACAAGTTTGTTGAATGTTCTGGCCATATCGTAGGGCATCAGATCTCTTCTTTTTCTGTAGATCATTTTCTGCTCCTTTCTTCCCTTGTTCAGGGTATTTGTTTCTCGCCATTACCTTATGCAATTAGTTTGCCAGAAACCGCAGAAGTATGCTTACTTACTGATACAGCAACATTTTACAAAATGCTGCAAGCCCTTGTGAAATTCTGTTATAAAAGAGAACAGCGTCATATTGACGCACCACACATCAGACAATCGGGGAATCTTTTCTAAAAAAGCTAATAGCTGTGAGCTGCCTCGTCGTCGGGACTCTATGTAGCTGCGTCCATACTCGAAATAGTTCAGCCAGGCTCCCCTGACATCCCACACCACAGGGAAGAATGATTCTCC
>CAYLRO010000068.1:0-5995 GCA_964386635.1 uncultured bacterium
GTTTTTTGCTTCCTTGCTGTTTCTAGATCAGTCGTTCAAGGGGGCAGTTAATTTCAGAGTTACTGCATCGTTAGTCACTTTTGTATTCACACTGTTTAGGCATTTGTGCTGGCGTTCGAAACTCTACTGGTGGTGGATGAAGAGAAAAAGGAAAAGAGCTCAGGTAAAAAGAAGAAGCGAAAAACTATAAACCCAACCGCAACATTAACAAGACGCGTTTTAAAGGAAAAAGGTAGAGGTTATCGTGCCGGTTCCGCTGATGTTAAAACGCCAGACTAGAAGTGAATCTCTAAATGGAGTGGCATAATGAATGGTCCTACGCATCGGCTAGTTGCAAATCTTTCCCTCTCCAGCTTGGACATGAAAGAACGTCATATTTTATTACCAAGATGGGGAGGTATTGAGTCTGGCGCTACATTATCAGACGAGTATCGAATAATGTGGGAGCCTGAAGCTGCTGGTTCGAAAAAAAAGCAACTTGTTCATAGATGTTACATAGATAGTAATGATTCGAAAAACCATGGATGTGTAACTAGGGCCTGGAATCATGCAGAAGGAAGCATAAGTTTCATAAAAGGATATTTGGAAGATGTTGACTCTATGGGTTATACTGAAGATCAGTTCCTGGAGAATTTGGGCATGTTCCTTGGTATTGCAAGTCACCATATCAGTGATCTATGTACACCTGTGCATGTTGGGCACAAAATGGATTATTTGAATGCAGGTTCAAAAACTCAATCTGCGTTTCATAAAGTAGTTGAGAGAGACATTGTTCGATATTCCAGTAAAGCAGCAATTATCCTTAGCAACCCCAAAAGGGTATCTCTGTCAAAGAGATACTTTCACTAAATTGCTATAGACACCTATTCCAGTCTCTTCATTAGACTTGAAAATATCTATAAGGAGAACAATGTTGATGGCAAAATCGAAATGACTTCACTAATAATAAGTAATAGTGTTAGGCATACAGCGAATGTTTGGCATACAATACTCTTGGAAACAGGGATGAAGAACCGTAAATGGTCTATGCAACCTTTACTATAATGCTGCTGACAACAAAGTATAGCAGAACTGCATTCAGGGTGCTAAAAATCAGGGAATCGCAGTTGGCTGATTTATATCGTAGAGAAGGGACTCCCAATTCCAACTAGAGTAACAGCAGCACTGATTCAGCAAGATGATGGTGTCCTTCTCGGCCGTAGGGCTCCAGGGCAGAAGCTCTCTGGCTACTGGGAGTTTCCAGGTGGTAAGGTTGAATCAGGGTAGATTGATAGCCTTGCTCGAGAGTTGCTTGAGGAGCTTGGTATTGTTGCCGAGGTAGGTTCTGTGATTGCTGAGCATACTCATCATTATGATGGGTTTTCTGTTGCTCTTGTTCTGTTGAGAACCAGGATTATTCGTGGTTCTATTTCGCTTTCTGTTCATGATAAGTTTGAGTGGGTGGCGGTTGAGTCATTACTGGATTGGAATCTTGCACCTGCTGATATTCCACTTGCTGTTGAAGTGATTAGGCAATTCTCTGGCGTGGATAGTGTATGAGTGACAAGGATTCTGTTGTTTTTGCTGATCATCTGATTGCAGGTGGTAAGGCTGATCCATTTCTGCCGAAGCTGCTGCAGGCAATTAATCATGCTACTGAAATAGATATTGCTGTTGCATTTGTGCAGCATACAGGGCTTAGGCTGCTGTTTGATGCACTGCTTGATGCTCTTGAAGCAGGGGTTAAAGTACGGGTGTTAACCGGTGATTACCTCTGTGTTACTGATCCAGAAGCTTTGCGTACATTGCTTTTGCTGCGGGAGAGTGGGGCAGAGCCCAGGATCTTTGAGAGTGCTGGGCAGAGTTTTCATATGAAGGCTTATCTGTTTGTGCGCAAAGAAAACGATGAATTGGTGTCTGGTCGTGCATTCATTGGATCCAGTAACATTAGTAAGTCTGCTCTCACTCACGGATTGGAGTGGAATCTGCGAGTGGAGTGGAGTGAGAATCCTGTACGGTTTTATGAACTGCAAACGAAGTTTGAAAAACTGTTTAACCATCCCAGAACACGGACAATCACCAATGCCTGGATAGATGCCTATGCTGCTCGTAGATCTAAGGGAAGGGATACTCTGCAGCCAGGTACAGATAAGAAGGCAGATCCCCCAACTCCTAATCACATTCAGCAAGAAGCAATGAAACTGCTTGCTGAAACACGCTCGGTTGGTAATGAGCGTGGTTTGGTTGTGATGGCTACAGGTACTGGTAAAACTTGGTTAGCAGCGTTTGACTCTGTGGCAGCTAATGCCAAACGAGTGCTGTTTGTGGCTCATAGGGAAGAGATCCTAAAACAAGCTGAGGATACATTCATTCGAATTCGTCCCTCAGCCAGTGTTGGCAAGTATTCCGGAGAGAGCAAAGACATTGATGCTGATCTGTTGTTTGCCTCAATTCAGACAATTGGTAAGATTGATCATCTGCGAAGATTCCCTGAGGACTATTTTGATTATGTGGTTGTGGATGAGTTTCACCATGCTGCAGCAAGAACATATCAGAAGCTACTTGCTCACTTTTCACCCAGGTTTATGCTGGGACTTACAGCAACACCAGACAGAACAGACCAGGCAGATATTCTTTCACTGTGTGATGACAACCTGGTAATTCAAAAAGATTTGTTTGATTCCATCAAGATGAGTTTGCTCTGCCCATTCCATTACTTCGGGATTGCTGATACAAGTGTAGACTACCAGGCAATCCCCTGGCGTAATGGTAAATTTGATCCTGAGAAGCTGGATACAAAGCTTGCAACAGTTGCTAGAGCAAATCATATCCTGCGAGTGTGGAAAGAGAAGAAGCAGTTAAAGACCCTTGCTTTTTGCGCATCCACCAGGCACTCGGATTTCATGGCAGAGTTTTTTCGTAAGAATGGTGTTGCCGCAGCTTCTGTGCACAGCAAATCCGCTGTAAGACGAAATGAAGCATTACAAATGCTCCGTGATGGAGAGATTGATGTGTTGTTCTCCGTTGATCTCTTCAACGAAGGTATTGATATGCCGGGAATTGATACCGTTCTGATGATAAGACCAACTGAATCAAAGATTCTGTTCCTGCAGCAATTGGGTAGAGGGCTGCGAATCAATGTGAATAAGGATTATCTGGTTGTGCTAGACTTCATCGGTAATCACATGAGCTTCTTCAAGAAATTCGAGGCGCTGTTCAAACTTGAGAAAACTAATAGAGCCAGAAGAGAGTTCCTTGAGAAAATCGAGAAGCAGGAAGTTAAGTTACCTCTTGGCTGCTACTTGAATTACGATCTGGAAACTATTGAGTTCATGCGTGATCTGTTGCGGACAAGAACAGATGTGCAGACAGACTTCTATCAGTCGTTAAAAACATCACTTGGTCGGAGACCAACATTGTCTGAGTTCTTCCTGGCCGGTGGCGGTATCTCGGCTATCCGGAAAGAGCATGGACAGTGGTTCAAGTTCCTTGAAGCTCAGAATGACCTTGGTGTTAGTGAAATGGAGTCATTGAATTCCTATGGTTCTTTCTTTGCTGAGGTTGAAACTACTTCCATGACGAAGTCGTACAAGATGATTCTTCTTGAAGCATTGCTTGATTTAGATGGATTTAGTTTAGCACCAGCTGTATCAGATTTAGCAAAGCGTTCTTTCAAAGTAATGACCCGTAGGAAGAAGTGCCAGGGAGATTTGCCTGAGAGATTCAAGGTTCCCTTTAGTGATTATTCCGTTATCGAGGATAGATGGATTACATACTGGAAGAGCAATCCCATCAACGCCTGGATAGGTGGTAATACCCAGGCAAACTCAGCAGCATTTGAATTGGTTGATGGTTACTTCACTTTCAAGATGTCCCAGGTGACTGGTGTTGAAAGTGTTCTGGAGCAAATGGTAATGGAACTTGTTAATTACAGGTATGAACAGTACAATGCCCGGAGAGCTCAAACAGAAAAGCCTGCAGAGATAGAAGTTACTTCATCAGATCTTGTTCAGATCCCTTACTTCACAGATCTGAGTATCGCTTGTGGTCACTTCAAATCAAGCTCTCATGATATGGAAGTAGCAGAGTATAGAACCCTTCCAGAGAGTTATGGGGCTCTTAATCCTGCAAGGCATTTCATAGCCCGTGCAAAAGGCAACTCCATGGATGGTGGCAAAACACCAATC
Organism: uncultured bacterium; assembly: GCA_964386635.1. GTDB lineage: Bacteria > Fermentibacterota > Fermentibacteria > Fermentibacterales > JCC-6 > Sabulitectum. Next base: position 4,167 of record CAYLRO010000068.1, read on the forward strand.
AGAGATGGTGATTACCTCTTACTTGATCTGATTACTTCAGATACTGCCGGAAGCATCAGCAATTCATTGGTTGTAATTGAGAAACAGGAACAAGGAGGTAGTGACCAATACCTCCTCCGTTACATCCATAAGAATGGCCCAGGTAGTTACACCTTGAAGGCATGGAATGAAGATTACCCTGATATGCCTGCCACTGAGGAAATGGTAACCAGAGCAAGAGTTAAGAGAGTAATAGATCTATTAGACCTGGTGCTATACAATTCTTTCAAGACTACGGAGATACCTGAGTTGTTCGGACTGAAGTTTAACCAAGGCAACTGGCAAGCTGGGCATATATGTCCAAAGGACCATCCTGACCAGTTTCTTCTTGTCACATTGAACAAGCAGGGTCAACAGCAAACACACAAGTACCATGACTACTTCATTGATGACAGAACTTTCCACTGGCAGAGCCAGCGCTCTACAAAACCTTCATCTAAGAGGGGTCGGGGAGTAGTAGAACACAAGCAGCAGAACTCAAGGCTTCATCTATTCATTCGTAAAAACAAGTTGATAGCTGGTAAGGCTGCTCCGTACATCTACTGTGGTGTGGTTAACTATTTATCTCACACAGGCTCTGAGCCAATGAGTGTTAAATTTGCCCTTGAAGAACCATTGCCTGCAGAAGTGTTTGATGCTCTGGGAATCAACCGAAGTTAGAATTTCAAGTTATCAGTAAATCATAACTGCAAAGGTAATGTAGCCACCGGGTACCGGTCTCGGGAAGTCCGGTTACCATGTTTCCCAGGTACAAGTCTGTTCGTGTGCGGGGTTATTCCTTCATCGCAGTCAATTCCCGTTTTGGTTTTCTTCTTGAGATAGTTTCAGTTGTCCGGTGGGTGGTACTGGTAGTGTGGTACTTCATCACAGGGAGATAGCTTGGTATGAATTGAGTCCAGAAGGATTTGAAGCAGTATTCAAGTTCTTGTGAAGAATGACTCAGTAACTATCTTGATTCGGCCAGGTGTTGCCTTTAGTATATGATCGTACAGAATCAGTTTCTGTCAAAAAATAGAACTCAGGAGAGCGGGTTACAGTGAAGCATCTGGATAAACTGGGGTATTGTGGTCTCTATTGCGGTGGTTGCAGGAATTTCAAGAAGAATGCTGACTGCATGGGGTGCCGTGATGAAAAGGAGATGCTTGACGATTGTCCAACAAGAACATGTGTTGTTGAAAAGGGTCTGCTCTTCTGCGGGGAGTGCGATGAGTTTCCCTGCTCTATGCTGAATGAGTTTTATAAGGATGGCAATCCAATTCATGATTTGGCTTTCAGGAATGCACTTCGTATACGAGAAATTGGAGCAGACAATTGGCTTAGGGAGCAGGCAGTCAAGCTGGATGCTTTAAGATCCTCGGATAAAGCCTGATAGCTTCCTGCCTGTGAATAGTGGAACTTAATATGGAGAAATGTATATTACTAATGTGAAAAACATCACAGCAAGAATGATTGCATGGAATGCATTGTTTCTTCAATCGATTTGCGGATGTGTTTTACCTGGTGTGTACTTGATGTATCTGCTTTGCAGAAGCTTGTAGAACGGGCCAATTTCTCAGGAGGTTATTGAGATGATAAGCACGACACTGTTTCCAGGAAGATATGTTCAGGGCGCGGGAGCTTTCAACAGGCTCGGTGAGGAAGTGGGAAGGTTCGGGAGCAAAGGTTTCCTTATATGTGATCCGTTCATTTTCGATAACCTGCTGTCTGATTACCTGCCTACGATAAAGGAAAGCATAGCTGTTGAGGTGGTACGGTTTGAGGGTGAGTGCTCTGACGAGGAGATCGCAAGA
>CAYLRO010000068.1:6095-10286 GCA_964386635.1 uncultured bacterium
TGCTTTGAGACCCTTCTGGAGTACGGACAGCTTGCAAAGATGGCCTGCGAAGCACATGTGGTTACTCCTGCATTGGAGCACATTGTTGAAGCAAATACACTGCTCAGCGGTCTTGGTTTCGAGAGTGGGGGTCTGGCAGCGGCGCATGCGATACACAACGGACTCACTGTGCTTGAGCCCACGCACAACTACTACCACGGTGAGAAGGTTGCCATCGGTACCCTGGCATCTCTATTCCTCACTGATAAGCCCAGTGATGTGATAGGTGAAGTCTTTGAGTTCTGCGAATCAGTGGGGCTGCCTACAACTCTTGCAGACATCGGCCTTGAAGGTGTTACTGATGCTGACCTGATGAAGGCAGCAGAGGCTGCATGCGTTGAGGGTGAGACAATTCACAATGAACCTGTTCCTGTAACTGCTGAAACGGTGTTTGCTGCACTGAAGGCAGTGGATGTACTGGGCAGAGCAAGAAAAATATAGTTACTGTAATTCAGGAGCCGCAGGCTGAGAAGTCTGCGGCTCTTTTGTTACCGGTATTACTCTGCCAGTAGTTCCAGAATCTCCTGTGCATCCTCACTGAATGCTATGGTTTTACTCTTGTTGATTTTGCTTACTTCAGGATAGTCCTTGTTGATCCTTATCAGTGTTGCATCGGGATTTGCAGCGGTGATCTGTTCAAATGGATACTTGATGATCCCGGGGGTGTTGTAGCCTACTCCAATTTCCATCAGGACCAGGCTGGTTGATTTGTTTTCCTGAACGAAATCAGCGTAGCGACTGCTTGCTTTGTGCCAGTCTTCATTCTCTACGAAAGTACTGTCAATTCTCAGGTGGGGGACCAGTCCTCTGCCGCAGACAGGGCAGACTGGTATGAGTTCAGTTGGGATCCTGCAGTTTTTCTGTTCATTCACCATTCTGGTAACTGATTCTTCATTTTGGTAGAGGGTGTCGGTACAGGGTTTTTCACACTGGAACACTGAGTAGTCTCCCTGGGTGGCGAAGATTTTCTCTTTTTTAAAGCCTGCTCTTTCGAATTGAGCGTCTCCGTTGGTTGTGAGAATGAAGTGGTTTCTGTTATCCAGCATTTTCTTCAGGTCTGTGTAGGGCTTGCCCACCGGGCAGGTATAGCGGTTCAGCATTGTGTGACGGGAGACGTAAGCCCATCTTTCTTCCAGCGTTGGGAATTGAAAAAACATGCTGGAGTACATATCGGTGAGGTGGTACTTTTTGATGAAGTCCGGGAAATTGTTTGTGAACCTTTTGCCGCTGTATTCAAGGCCTGCAGCGGTTGAGAGACCAGCTCCTGCACCGATCAGGATTGCCTCTGATCTGGTGATGACTTCTTTTGCCCTGTCCAGTCTATCGTGATAGTTCTTTTTCATAGATCTCTCTGTCCTCATCCAGAAAAACATTGAAAATCACTTTGAGGCTGCTGTTGTGCTCCTGCAGCCAGTCATTTACAGTTCTTACTGCCAGTTTTGCAGCATCCTCTTTGGGATATCCGTATACACCTGTTGATATGCAGCAGAATGCTATGGTGTTGAGATTCATCTGCTCTGCCTTGCCAAGGCATGTTGTATAGCATTTTTTCAGGTCACTTTTGTTCTGTGTATCCGGTATCCCTGCGGGCACCTGCGGCCCTACTGTATGGAAGATGTATCTGCAGGGAAGATTGTAGCCTTCTGTTACCCTGAACTCACCGTTGGGGAGGTTTCCTCCCTGCATCATATCGTTGCAGTCAAGGCGCACCTGAACCCCTGCAGCACTGTGAATCACGTTGTCTATGCAGTTGTGCAGCGGCTGGAAACACCCCAGTAGTGCGGAGTTGCAGGCGTTTACAATGGCACCGCATCTGAGCCTTGTAATGTCGCCCTGCCAGAGAGTCATGTTGTTTCTGTAATCAAGTGATTCTGCATCCACCGGCTGTTTGATCCTGGTTTTCTCAGTAAGGTATTTGTCCTGAAGGTTTATGAACTCATCAGTTACGGCTTTCGGCGGCCTGACATTGCAAAGGGCGCGAAAACTTTTTTCCTTCTCCAGTTCCGTCAATCCCGCTGGAGTTGTTTCACCTCTCTCTGCGTACAGGATCTCAAGGAGTCTTTCAAGCATAGTATTGTCCTGTTCTGAAATGATTGCTGTTTCTTCTGTTGTGAATATACTTCTCTGTGATGTAGGGCCGGTTCCTGCTGACAGAGAGCAAGGCTCAATTCAGTGCAGACGATACCTCTTACTGACCCGGGTGGAAGGTGGTATCATTGACTGAGTCCATGCACAGGGGGTAATTCAGTATCTGTTCAATGAGGGAGGATTAGTCTGATGGAGAAGAAATTCATAGTACCTGCGGTGTTTTTTATGGCACCTGTACTGATCTGGATAGCGGTTTTCATAATACTTGCTACAGGCTCAGCTCCTGAGGGGCTGCCATCATGGGCTGATACAGCGCTGTTCGCAGTTCTGGGACTGATGGTTCTATTCTCAGGATTTCGTTGTCTCAAAGCAGGCGGTCCCAGGATGGGAAACATTGTGAGAGCCAGTGTGCTTGCTGTACTCTGCGGACTTACCTGGTGGAAAGCAGGGATCATGGGTGGTATTGCCCTTTTAATCTCTGTTCTTGCTCTGGTTTGTCTTGCTGTTTTCGGTAAGTACGAGACTGGAGAATAAATGTCAGAGCTATTCAAGTTAAGATGGAGGAGAGATGAAACTGGGAGCATTTTCAATAAGTCTTTCTGTTAAGGATATTGCTGCTTCAAGAGAGTTTTACTTTAAACTGGGCTTTGCTGTAGTGGGTGGGGACCAGGCTGAGAACTGGCTTATCCTAAGGAACGGTTCGTGCACCATAGGGATATTCAAGGGAATGTTTGAAGGTAATTTACTCACCTTCAATCCAGGCTGGGACAGTGAGGATTCTGAGGTGAAGAGTTTCCAGGATGTTCGTGAGATAGAGAGCATTCTTCAGGAACAGGGCCTGGAACTGTCTTCTGAAGTTGAGACTGATTCCGGCCCGGGCAGCTTCATGGTTGTGGATCCTGACGGCAACTCCATTCTCTTTGATCAGCATGTTTAGACGGGAAGCTGTATGAAACCAGTAATAACGGCTCTGGAACATTACGAACGGCTGGCCAGGGCCGGCCATGGCCGAAACGATTCACCTTTGCTGCAGGAGTTCATGGCTCGGTGGGACGGGCCATTGTTTTTCCAGGCGCTTGGTGATCTGAGAGGGAAGGATGTTCTGGAGGTGGGGATCGGTTGCGGACGGGTCAGTCGCCAGGTGCTGACAGTGGGCTGCAGAAGCCTCACCGGGCTTGATATCTCTTCCACAACCATAAGGAACACTGAAGAAGATCTGGCTGAGTTTCCCAATGTGAAACTTATCCTTGCGGACATTGAAGATTTTGTTAAACCGGATGGTTTTGATGCGGCATACAGCGTTCTGACCTTCATGCACGTTCAGAACAAGCAGCTTGCTCTGCAGAATGTTGTGCATTCCCTGCGGGAAGGCGGTCATTTGGTTCTTTCCATAGATAACCCGACTGACTTGATTGATTTCGGCACCTGGAAAGTGGATCTGCATCCCTGGCTGCCGGAACAGTATGCTGAGGCGCTTGCTGATGCAGGATGCGAAGTTGATCCCCTTGTGCCTCTGATCGACACCATGACCGGACCGGACGGGAAGAAGTCTGAGACATACGGTGAGGTAACAGCTACACTTGTAAAGGCAAGAAAGGTGAAGAAACCGTACAGGTGATACCGGTGCTTCAGCTTACAGAGGTGCAGGGCGATTTAAAATTAATCTAAGGAAACGTGCATTGATACAGTACAGGCAGATAGAAACATCCAGCCCTCTCTATCAGGGGGAGCGTGAGCTGCGGAATGAGTTCCTCCTGCGGCCCATCGGCATTCCTGATTACGGGTGGGAGATGTATGATGAATCTTCTTATCACTTCGTTGCAGTTGATGGGGAAGAGGTTGTCGGGTGTGTTGTACTCTATCCTCTTTTAGATAAGTCCGGTGCTGCTCAGCTTATGCAGATGGCTGTTGCTGATGGTCTGCGGGGCAAGGGTGTGGGCCGGGGGCTTGTGGACTGTCTGGTTGAATTTGCCCGGTCAACTGGTTTTACTTCAATTGTATGTCATTCCAGGGATAATGCAGTGGGGTTTTACCTGAAGCTGGGGTTTAAGTGCTTCGGAGAGC
>CAYLRO010000069.1:0-10270 GCA_964386635.1 uncultured bacterium
ACAGAGGAAGTCTTCCTGAAAAATGCCTTTATAGAGTGGCGCCCATTTAACTTCACAGACTTTCGTGCCGGTCAGTTCAGGAGGGAAACCCTCCTGGGGAGCAAGCTCAGTACATGGGATCTTCCCCTGCTGGAACGCCCTCTTGTTCATGAGTTTCGAGAAGATCTCACCTATGACGGAAGAGATCTGGGTGTGGATGTGAATATTGAGATTCCCCTGGGTGATTCCCTGGAGTTTAATGGAACAATCGGAGTGTATAACGGCGATGAACGGGGCGCAGAAAAAGAGGACAATGAACTTCTGTTCTCTTTCAGAGGTGAGGCCAGAATCCTTCCGGCTGATTTGACACTGGGTGGTTCTCTGGTTTCTCACAGGCTGGGACAATCGGATTCAGAGGAACTCTACGGATACATTACAAGTGAGAGGTTCCAGGCCTATTCATTTGATGCTGCCTGGGAGCACGCTCTCAGCAACTTGTACCATCTGGACATGTATGCGGAATACTCTGCCGGAGATAACTGGTCGGAGTTTGATCCTTATCTAGTCAGCGAGTTCCCCCAATTTAAGGGAATGTGGAGCGCTGTAACTCTGAGTTATCTCCCCTGGCACATCCCGTCAATACAGAAGATATCGCTCTCTCTTGGTTATAACGCATTGTCAGAAAATACCGATTCTGATGACTCTCATAAACAAGTATCCCTGATTGCATCCATCTATCCAGCTGAAAACATCAGGGTCAGATTCGGTGGGATAAGGAACAGTATCGACAGCAGCTCCATGACAGAAAGCCTTGAGTATACTGATATGCTCGCGGAAGTAAGCCTGAGATTCTGATGAAAAGTACACCTGAGAAACTTCACTTCAACCGGCATGAGTTCAGAGCAACCCTTTGTTCATCTATTACAGGAAATATTCCATTGAGCAGTATGCTGGAGAGGAACAGAATATGCAGTCACTGACAGAGTGGGTGTCAACCACAAACGAGATGCTTGGTTACAGCCCGGGTGAACTGCTGGCGAATCTGATCCTTGCTGCCGCTGCAGGCCTTGTAATAGGTCTGGTGTACAGAGCAACCCACCGGGGCCTGACCTACTCACAGAATTTTGTTGTTACCCTGGTTCTTATGTGTATCACGGTTTCTGCGGTTATGATGGTAATCGGCAGCAATCTTGCAAGGGCATTCGCACTTGTGGGAGCTCTCACAATTGTTCGATTCAGAACAGTGATCAAAGACACCAGAGATACGGCATATATATTTTTCTCTCTTACTGAAGGAATAGCCTCCGGTACCGGGAATTACCTTCTCACTGCTGTTTCCACTGCATTCATCATCTTTGTTGCTTTCCTGCTTTTCAAATCAAACTTCGGATCATATCAGAGAAGTGATTATGTACTGAGATTCAGGATTAACAGGGATTCAGACGGAGACTCTGTTTACACAAAGCTAATTGCTGAAAGAACCGGCAGATCGTCTCTTATTCATATTGAACCTTTCGGGAGCGGAGCATTTCTATTGCTCACATTTGATATAACAATGAAGCATGGTGAAGATCCCAAAACTCTTGTGAGCATCCTTCAGAAAACAGCAGGAATTGATAGATTGAGTCTTGTCAGTTCATTTGAGGATAGTGAATTCTGAGCAGGCTGTTCTCTCTTCCGCACCGGTATTGAATCCTGACAGAGGGGAAGCGAACCGGAAGGTTCTTTGCCACCCTAAGAAATATCCCGGCGGTTAAGCCGGGACTTTCTTTGCAGCGGAAAGCAACAGTCATCTGAATCTTTTTCATAGTTGAATTGTATCCCCGGTACTCTCAAATCAGGTGGGGGATAAAACCGTGTCGTACCAGATACGGTACTCAATATCCATGAATTCCCTGACATACTCATTTTCAAGTTCAGAATATTCCGCTGCACCTGGAGCCTTACTGTCAGGGCCACGATATCTTCTGTGAAGCACCTGTCTGCCATCCCGGGTGTAGAAGCTTTCTGCAGGGGTTCCACCTTCCCAGGCCCAGAATACCGCCAGACATCTGCCGTATTCAACAGAGCCAATGGAGAGTTCAACCGCACGAGCTGCATATTCTCCATGGTCTCCAGCGGAAAAGTTCTTTGGAAACAGTTCCGAACCTTCCTTCATAAAACGGTTCTGGGGATAAGCATCGTTCGCAACAGTTCTCATGACCCAGCTGAATCCGTGATTGCAGACTTCAAAGTAATCCAGAACATTAGGCTCTGTCGGCTCACAATCAGAATGCTCAATGAGGACTTCCAGGCAATTTCTTCCTAGAACATCAACCTCCCGGATTACCTGAGTCTTCACCGTCTGAGTAAGAATACCTCCTGGATAGTCATAGAACCGGCATTTTTCAACATGCCCCACTTCAAGTACTGAACCGAAGTACAAGCCGGGTCCCCTTGAATCAATGGTCATGGAATCAGCTTTGATTTCTCTGATTTTGATCTCAGGTGCCGTTGCCGGAAAAGGCACATCTACTCGGGTGTTCTGCATAGCAATTACCCCTTTCTGCATTTTTACCCTGGAGTCCGACAATCGGCTTTTCACCGTTCCAAGCGGAATGCCGAGACGCCTGGCGATGTCCTTGTTGGATCTGTTGGAGAGGTATGAAAGGCGAGCAGCTTCCCGCAGTTTCGGGGAGAGTCGAGAAAGCGCTTGAACAGCATTGAACTCTCTTTCGGAGCTTGACTCTGTTGAAACCTGGTAATCCGGCGTACTGAGAGAATCATTATCAAGCTGAACAAAGTGAGGACTGCGGGAATTCATATTCCTGGCAATATTTCTGGCAATCTGGCGTACCCAGCACCCGAAACTGTAGGGCGGTCTCAGGGTGGAGATTTTCTGAAATGCCCTTAGAAATGTCTCCTGTGCTGCATCTTCTTCATCATCTTTAGAGAAAAGGATCTGTGACGCCTCAATCCTCACTCCGCATACATGACGCTTAAAGAGTTCTCCAAAGGCTTCTGCGTTTCCCGTTATTGCCTGGTGAATCAGATCTATATCATTCAACTGCCGCAACTCACACCTCCACATTCAACCCCTTAAACCCAACAATAACTCAAAGGTTCGATATGGATTTGAATTTACTGATTGCCTGAAAGAAATCAGCTGAATGATACAGGCATAAGAAGGGCCCCCCTTAATATGGAAGCCTCTTTGAGTCATGTTAAGGATTCTTCGAATAAGTGATAACAAAGTCGCTATCCATAGAAAACTCCCGGCTATAGCCGGGACATTCATTGTAGTGGAGACCGAGCTTTGTTTGAACCTAATTAACAACTTACTATTTACATCGTCTATATATCATCAGCATAATACATGGGCAATACTTTTACTGATATAAATTGTTTGAGTTTGTATCTAAATTCTTTCATGGGAGGTAATGCAATGATTTATCTGATTTTAACTGCCGTTCTGACCCTGACCCAGAATACATTCTTGAATGCACAGAACCTGAATGAAGACTTCTGCGAGGGTCTGTTTCCCAATATGGTAAGAATCGAGACGAGTTCAGGCAATTGCCCTGGCCCTGAAGGATATGTTCATTCCTCCTCTCAGGAGTACAGGGAAGAAACCCCGTTCACCCCTTCTGCCACAGCAGACTGGACACTGATGTTCTATCTTGATGCAGACTGTAACCTTTTCAATCCCCTTCCAATCATCTCAGGAGAAGTGTATTCTTCCGACGCAGTGAATGTAATCGGTCTGTACGATTCACAGACAGGCCCTGGTATTCTCTACTATTTTCCACCCACAGGAAATGAGGTAACTCTGGAAAATCTGGGGGAGATCAACATGGGAGATGCCTCGACTCTTCAGGATTTTCTTGAATACGGTAAAACGAACTATCCAGCCGAAAGATATATGCTCTTCGCCGTAGATCACGGAGGAGGCTTTTACGGGGCTTGTATTGATATCACCTCAAACAACGATCTCCTTTATATGGACGAATTTCAGAGTGCAATGGAAAATGCAGGCGGAATAGACCTGATTGGTTTCCCGGGAAGCTGCCTCATGAGCGCAATAGAGTCAGCTTATGAACTGCGCACCTGCGCGGATGTATACATCGGCAGTGAAGAAGGGGCCTACTACAACATCTGGTTCGGCGTTTTCAATAAACTCTGCAACACGCTCAATGATACACCGGAGATTTCAACCGTGGAGATCGGCGCAACCCTGGTGGACTGGGCGGTTTCCAACATTACCTCCCCCACCTACGATATGATGACTGTAAGCGCAATCGATCTCGGAGAAATAGAAATTCTGGTGAATTCATACGATGAACTCTGCACCCATATGCTTGATAACATCGACGACCTTGGAGCTGTTATCGAACAGACCCGCGCAAACGCATGGTACATGGGAGTCGGTTATGAAGTCTGGCCTGAGATTGATTTCTATGATTTCCTCCTTCTGTATCAGGCGGCAGAAGAAGATCCGGTGATTCAGGAGAAACTGCAGCAGACAATGGATCTCTTCGATTCTGTGATAATCAACGAAGGGCATGGCATCGGCCAGGAAGACAGAGCTCACGGGCTCAATATCTGGTTCCCAAGAGAACCACACGACAGATTCGAGTACTACACCTCAACTGATCTTGACTTCGCCGAAAACACAAACATGGATGAATTCCTCACAGCCTACTGGGACATGTTCCAGGGCCTTGAAGAAAATAACTCACAAGGGTGCCTCGATATTGTTCCTGGCTGGAATCCATTCTCCGGAACCGTGGACATCTACTATTCATCAGAAGCAGATGCTCCTCTGTTCATTGAAATACGAGACCTGGCAGGACGAAGAGTGATCTCATCCATCGAAACCACAACCTCTGGAACCTTCCCATGGGATTGCGCTGATGAATCTGGCTTGCCCTGCCCTGCTGGTGTTTACATCATTAGTCTTACCGATAGTAACGGAAACAGGTGCTCTGCAAAGTTAATAATGAGATGAGTTGAATACTCTGCAACGCTGAAACATGGACTTATGAATTAAGAGGTTAGAAAGAACTGGTTTGTGTGTTTGACAAACCATCTTTCGTCAGTGCTGGAAACCACACAGGATTACTGTGAAATCCAGTTTAAAGCTTCTTGAAACACCACGTCCTGCCCCGATGCCACTGATTCAACCGTTGGCAATACATAATGATCCGGTATAAGTCCAACCCTCTGGGTTTCGGAACTGTCAGGCATGTAGACTCCGATACCGGAAATCCTGGTTTTTATCCCCCCGGGAAGAACCAGAGAGGACACGTCACCGTCTGCGCCTGCAGTATTCGTTCCAAAAACTCTGGAGTTTTCTCCCTGCATGAATGCCATTGTGAAGAATTCTCCCCTGCTGACAGTTCTTTCATTCACAAGAATCGCTGTTTTTCCGGTAAAGAGTGGCTCTCCTCCAGATCCTGCAGTCACCCATTCACCCCAGGTAAACGTTCCTGGATTACTATGATCGCAAGCTGTGAAAAGGGCAAATCCCCGCTCCCCGGATACTATCAGTGAGGCAATGTCATAAATAAGGAAATTCTGAGGGTAATCTCTCAGGTCCAGTATCAATCCGGAACAGCCCTCAAGCAGCTCTGTAAATGCTTCCATATCACTCTGGATAAAACCGGGTACGTAAGCATACACAGTATTGTCATCCAGCCTTGTTACATTTTCCTGGCCCACTGCAGGTTGACAGGACATGTAAAAGTCGATCTCCTCCAGAGGATATCTGGTCACCACAGTGGTGAATACACTTTCTGCTCTCTCCACAACAAGCTCTGCCTGGCTGCTGTTTCCTCTTAGAATATTCCTGCTGAGATAGTGGTACATAGAAGGTTCATTCGAGCCGAACCCATAGGGAAGGAGATTCTGTTCAATGTCATCTATTCTTCTGCCTTCGCATGAGATAATAACATCACCAGCATGGAGATGGTTTGCAGTTTCAGGGTGGTAGAATCCGTCAACAACCCAGCTGCCGTGCAGCCTGCGCATTCTTAACGGGACATGTAACTCTCCATAAAACTGCTCCAGTTCAGGCGGTTCTTCCAGCAGTCGTACATGGGTATCTCCAACCGAACCAAGCAGTTTCAGAACCGCGAGTTGGTATTCAAGATTCCCATCTGCCTGAATGAAGTCGGGCAGGCTGATTAGAAGCTGCTCGCCCCAGAAGTTATTGGTGCAATACCTGTACGGATAGTAGTACTCAATCATTCCCCAGAACCTGAACAGCGCCAGCAGTCTGTAACCTGAATCAGCCATGTCTGTTTCCGAATAGGGGTTCTCAACGAATCTCGTGTGTGGATTGCCCCTCACATAGTAGCGCTCTCCCTGATATCTACCCTGATAAACGGTTTCAAGCACGGAATAAAGTGAATCCCCAAGAGTTTCAACATTTATCCATGACAAATCGGTTGAAATCCTTGCGGTGGGCAAAGGAGGCGAGACAGCACCGTGTGTATCAATACTGTTCAGACCATGAAGAAGACCAAGAACAGCAACCTCACGGGCATTCAGCGTCTGAGCTTCAAGCACCGGGGGAAGAACGGAGAACAGCTGATAGTCCCAGTTTACATTTCCCATGCAGACATCCGGGTGATGATATTTTAAAAACGCCCACACCTTACCCAGTAATTCAAGGGATTCAAGCTGAAACTGATTTACTGAGTTCAATGCAACCATGGAACCCGAATCGAATCGGTGATCATCAAGCAAACCCAGGGGGCCTGTAACATCGGCAGATGCAAGGCTAACTCCATCCAGCTCAACTGAAAGACCATCCACCCAGAGAGTACAGGTTCCGGCTGAAAACAACCCCAAATCCAGCGATTCAGCGAAGCATGAGTTCCTGATCACCAGGGAGAATTCAGACCATTCATCTGTTCCCGGAAACACATTAAACTGGTAGTAATCGTAATCTGCCATTTCGTCAGAATCATCGGACAGAATTATGTACGCACCTGCATAGCTTTCATTATCAACAGAACTACCCTTTACAAATCCCGAGAACACTATCTCGCTGCCAATGTATCCTGCGGATGTTATCCTTTCAAAGTAGGAGATTTCTCCATCGGTGGAAATAAGTTCTGCACAGCAATCTCCATTGTAAGCGTGTTTTCTGCTAATACGACAGACCAGCGAGGAATCTGTACTTGCCCAGCCAAAAGGTTCCCCGTCAACTTCAGTGCTGAATTCAAAGTCCAGAATCATGGGCAGCAAGGCAGTTTCATCCTGGGAAGGAGAAACAGTCATCATTATTAAACAGGTAAATACTACCACTCCAGTCATGGTAATCTCCTTTCTTAAATCATGATTGTCATATTATAGATCCATGTTCCACTAATAAGAAATTCCCCGGCGGTTAAGCCGGGACTTTCACGGTAGCGGAGAGCATGCTTCGTTTGAACCAAATTCTTCGATGGATCAGTTCGTTCACAGTGTCGGGAACAATTCAGAGCAGTTGTAAACTTTGTAGCTAATTCTCATAATTGTCGCTCAAATGCAGGAGGTCTACGGTACAATATTTAAGGAGTACGACTACCATATTCAGAGGGATGAGAAAGGTTTCGCGATTACTCTGTTTTCAGTCAGAGAAGTGATAACATGATCCGTCGTGAATTCTGAAGAAGAAAAGCAAAAGTCAGCAAAAATTTAGTCGTATTCATCAGAACATCCAGAAATCAATCTCTTTAATCTTCGCCCGGCTTCGCAGTTCATCAATTCCTATGGTAGTATGCGACAACCAGCATGTATCTATATCTGAATAAGCCAGTTCTCTGATTGCCGGCCAGAGGAGCGAGCCATTCTCAGTTATCTCTGCGGGAACGAAATTGTCATTGTACATGCCGTAACCAGATTCCACTTCCAGCGAATGTATCGCCGTCTGCATTATCACTTCCCGATTCTGGAGATAGGCTTCCCTCAGCAGTTCGGCATATGCGTATTTCCTTTCCCCTGAAACTGAAACCTCCACAACACAGTGTAAAGTGGTTTCACCATCTTCTTCAAAACGTACTGATTCGTAACCCCAGGGCTCATCGGGTCCGGCTACAGTGGAGATTTCAAAGAGGAAAACTGCGTTATCACTGCTCTCTATCACATCGAAAAGTCCGACACGGAGGTAGCCGTTGCTGTCCCTGCTCATGGGTTCTGTACTGAAGTTGCTGCAGACCTCAACATCAGATGAAGATCTGAATGTAAGATGCATCTGCCCTGCAAAGGGGTGCTCCTGCAGGTATTGGGTGGTGATTTCCGCAGTGTCAGCAGAAGTACCCCACCTTTCTGCATCAAGGTCATGTGAAAGAAAATATCTTTCCCGGTCTCCCTGCCGGGGTCCGGCTTTGCTGTACATGAAGAACGGCCTCTCGTTCAGTCTTCCATTGGCGAGATAAGGATCAAGACGGTTTTCGAATATTGCCTGTCTCCATTCAGATGATTTATCTCGGATTAGAGCAATGATCCCGTAGAAATCTTCCATTTCGCCCTCGGTGAAAACCTTACCCTGAATGAGGGGTTCATTAACCACTCTCCACAGCAGAGCCACAAGTGATAGCGAAGGATATTCAGTTTCTGAAGCTCTCTGAACAAGTTCACAGCGCTCAGCTGATTCATCGGGGATAGAGTTCTTTCTGAACAGTTCAAGTAAATCCCAGGCGGCGTCATCGGTATCGTATTCGTCAAATGACGAGTAGAGTTCTCCCGGCTGATTTCCCGCGAGTAATTCTGAATATGTGTCCAGGATTATTCCATCGGTATTCTGAAATACTCCTGAAACCTGATCATTTCTTGATTGACCGTATGAAGTGTCGGGATGTAGGATTTCCTCTCCCTGACTCGTCCCTGTAGCAAGAGCTCCCAGGCAGACAGTGAGTCCGGCAGCAGTTTTCATAAAACCCGGGGTTTGCCAGATTTCCCTGAAGCACTCCCTTCCATTCTTTCTCTGTAGCCAACAGCCTGATCCGCAGGCTGGATAGTAAATGCACTTACTGCACTTTCCTTCAGCCGCATGCTCCCGAAGCTCTCTGAAACCTGTTTCCCATATATCCCTGAGAGGTTTCAGATTGATGTTACCCGCGCTGAATGACCGGTCCAGTGTCGTGCACGGTACCACCTCTCCATCGGGTAATACAACACATTGAGACTTTCCCGCTCCGCATGAAAGAGGGAAAGCCCTTACAAGAGGTTCATAGCTACCCAGGTAGCCAATTTCATCAGCCATTTCAACATTGAAGTAGTTCCTTTTTCTGGCTACGAATCCAATGAGTTTTCTCAGCTGTCGTTTTGAAAGAAAAAGATCGGTGCGAGATGCGGCTCGGCCTTCGGGAACAAGCAGGTGAATTCCCCACTGATCGACACCGCTGGAAGCCACAAGATGAAAGGTTTCCTCAAGATATGGGTAATTGAGACTGGTTACGGTTGTTCCAGCGCAGACTCTGACTCCCGGAAGGGTTCGAAAATAACAGATGGCCTCCATTGCCTCTTCCCAGGCTCCATTCTTACCCCTGAAAGAATCATGAATTTGCCTGGGGCCGTCCAGACTGACTGCCACAAAACCGGGACTGTTTTCAGCAAGTGCCTTCCTCTGATTAGCTGATGGCATTGCAGCTGTATTCAGAGTCCAGTTCTGCCCCATGTGACCCAGGTAATCAGTTATCGCGGGCAGATCATCTCTGGTTAGCGGCTCTCCTCCTGTTACCAGGAACTCCGGCACACGCATTTCAGCTATTTCATCGATGAGTCTTCTCACTGTCGGCAGGGGCATATCGGGAAAACCGCTATCCTGGCTGACGGCAAGGCAGTGGCTACAGCTGAGATCGCATCTCAATGTGGCCATCCACTGAACAAGAGTTGGTACTTTCTGATAGCCATTCCGTAGAAAATGCTCATTTTTACCGTATGCTCTTTCGGTGCCTGTATTGCTCAATGAGCCCATTTTCTTCCCCTCCCGCGCTTGTACTTATTCAATTAGGGTTTCGGAACACAATTCCAGCTTCCTTCTGAACTCTGTTATAGCATCGGTACGAGATAATAACCACCCTTAACTCATTACAACATCTCAATTCAACTCAACAACTGACTCTTCAAATCTAAATTTAAATCAAAGTTAAACTACTTTTCTCGTGTAAAATTTGGAATGCAGTGGAAAGATATAGAGTCCTAATTCGAAAGTCTGTTTACAAAGACCTCAACACCCGCCTCATTACAGACGAGCATGTTAACCGATTGGTAGCGGAGAGCGTGCTTCGTTTGAACCTTTTCGTCGACTGGATGCAGAGCC
>CAYLRO010000070.1:0-9964 GCA_964386635.1 uncultured bacterium
TGTATTCAACACATCGGGAGAACATACGGCAACAGTGGAATTTCCCTGTGAGGGCAGATTCTGGAAGTTCAGCATTACACCTTACGGTTCTCTTGCATGGGATACAGATCCCCAGTCAGGAATCCAGAGACTCTATTCTATCTGCCTGCCCTCAGTTTGATTCAGGCTTCCAGGCGGGAACTCTCTCTATTCCTCTGCCTGATTCGATGAGGTAATACGGCACCCACACCGGCGAAACCAGCTTTATCTGAACATCGGTTCGCCTGGGCTTGAGCTGGAAGGTTTCCTGCTCTTCCAGTGCTTCCTCCCAGGTTGCAACGATGTCCTCCACCTTTTCTCTGAGTTCGGTCTCAAGATCGGTGATTTCCTCAGTGAGCCTTTCGATCTCCTCCTCGGATTCCTTTATGTCTGCCTTTGCGTTCTGAGTCATTCTTCTCTTCCGGGCAGCTGTGGAAAGCCCGGATGATCTTCTTCTGCCCAGCACTCCGAAAAACCCTGCAATGGTCTCCCCTGCTGAGAGCATCTCCTCGCTCTTCTTGCTCTTGTAGTCGTCTCTGTCTTCCTGAAGCTCCCGTTCCTCACGGGAGAGTTTCGTCTGAAGCCTTGTGAGCTTTTTCTCCATTCTGTCCCTGAGCTTGTCAACTTCCCCGTCACGCTTCTCTTTTGCCGCATCGGCACATCTGGCTGAAAATTCTTCGGCTGATTCTCCTGGATTTCCATAAAGCTTGAGAACAGGATTGAAAGGGAGTTCGATCACACTGTTGTAATAGAGAAAGTCACTGTAATCCTTTTTAACTGATTTCAACCTGGAAACTTTCGACCATTCTGAAGGATGTGATCCGTTGAAGAAAGACCCTGGCTCAGGCCTGTCGGAAAGGTCATCCACAGTCAGTTCCACCTGCAGGGCATCCTCCCAGGCTGATCCGATACCGCCCTGGTCAGGGTAAACCACAGTGGAGCGCACCATGGATTCCGAGATGTTCTGTTTCCTGTTGATGAATGAAACCTTACCCATGGCGACCAGCGCAGGTTCGTACACAAGTCTGCCGGTGGCATCGCTTGGAGCCCCGGCTTCACTGAGAGCCTGACCCGCTGTTATCTGTGGAGGAATGAACACATACCGTATTCCCGGAGGCAGCGGTGGAGGTTCTGACGAGATTCCTTCCGGAATTGCATCAGCCGGTGGAGCAGAAGGTTTTGCAGAAGAAGCAGCCACTGCAGGTGAAATGTGAACCGCAGGTTCTCCTGCCTTCTCATTGCTTCTCAACAGCCTGATCTGATCTCTGGTGAGAGGTCCTCTCAGGTAACTCATTGCCCACCTTGTCTGGAAAAGAACAGGATGCTCCTCGTGAACATTGTGCAACAGGAAAACTCTGGAGCCCAGGGAGGATATCAGCCTGTCCATCTCCGACCTGTTGAACCCGGAACCGGCTTCAGCTGAAACAGACTCCAGCCCGTCCAGCAGTCTTGCTTTGTCCCTGTCTGTTTGAAGCCTGCCGATGAACCATGTTCCTGTGTTGGTAAGGCCCTTGTAATCCAGGTCCATGGGATTCTGGGTTGTTAGTACAAGGCCCAGTCCGAATGCTCTTGCCTGTTTCAGAAGGGTCATGAGGGGCTTCTTTGAAGGAGGCTCGGCAACAGGCGGGAGGTAGCCGAAAACCTCGTCGAAGTAAAGCAGTGCTCTCAGACTTGTAGTGCCTGACTGACGGCGCATCCAGGTCACTATGCGTTCAAGAAGCAGAGTAACAAAAAACATTCTCTGGCTCTCTGAAAGATGTGCCAGATAGATAATGCTGTGTCTGGGTTTACCCTGCGGAGAGTAGAGCAGAGAAGCAGGATCGAGTGGCTCACCTGTAAGCCAGGATTGAAATCCCGGTGAAGCAACTATGCTGTTAAGCGAAATGGCAAACTTGAATCTTTCCTTTTCCGGAAAGAATGTGTCCGTATCAAAAACGCCCAGCTTCTTTACAGGAGGGTTCTGAACAGAATTGATCAGGATTGGAAGATCCAGAGCAGTACCCTGACGCCAGTAATGCTCCACGATACTTGAAAGCAGTATGTATTCTCTGCTCTGCAGGGGGTCTGCCTCTATACTCATCAGCCCGAGAAGGGCACTTACAACTCCCTGTATCTGCTCACGGATAAGCTCAGCTTCAGTTTCCCACTCAAGCGCGGGAGGTTCAAGAGCAGACATGATGGACATGCCGATGCCGGCATCTGAGCCCGGCGTGCAGATTCGGAACTCCGCACTGTCCTTCAGAGCCTGTATCCTGTCAGGGCTCTGGTTCCATTCAGCAAGGCCGTTTCGCCAGGTGCCGGAGATCTTCCCGGCATATTCATCAACCGTCATGTTCTTTCGCCTGGCATCATCGATGTTAACCCAGGGTTTGAAGTCTCCGGGAAGAAGATCCGGGAATGTCAGTAGAAGATTAGTGATATCACCCTTGGGGTCGATGATAATCGCAGGAACCTTATCAAGAGCGGCTTCTTCAAGAAGGTCGATACAGAGCCCTGTTTTTCCCGACCCGGTCATCCCAAGGCAGACAGCATGAGTGGTCAGGTCTCTGGCGTCATAGGATATCTCCTGCTGAAGTGTTTCTCCCTTTGCAGCATCGAACTTGCGGCCTATGTAGAAGGCTCCGGTCTTCTCAATCCTGTTCATGCTCCTCCACCCTTCAAGTTGCGACAATCGTTACAATGATCCAATATCATTTCAAGCAGGGTTTAATGCAAGAATCTGCACAATCCTGTCAGCCGGAGTGCCCGGGAGTTGTCCAGCACATGGAGTAGAAAAAAACGGAGAGATGTTAATAAAAGGGTCCGGTCGGTGAAACCGACCGGACTGCTGCTAATTCTTCTTATCTCTTTTGACCTTTTTTTTAACCTTGCCGGGCTTCTTCTCCGACACAGGATCGGTCTTCCTCTTCTTTTCTTTCTTTTTCTCTGCCATCCCCTCACCTCCTTAGGTAAGAGCATCCACGGATATAATTACTGCAAATACAATTAGCAATGCCTGCTATTGTCTTCTACTGCAACAGTTTATCGGTTATTGCCACTATTTATTAAGAGAGAAAGTGTTCTTCTCTTTTTCCTCTGAGCAGCAGCTGGTACCGGGATCCTCCCGGATTTCACAAGCCATTGACTCGGTAGAATTTCCTGGTATTTAAGTATGGAGTCACAAAAAAAGCATGGGAGGAAATGAAATGAAGATTACAGAGTTCATCAAAACTGCCGGTGCAGTGGCAATTCAGGCACAGCAGAACGACAAAGAGGAAACCAGAAGGTACATCAAAGGAATCCTTGAGAAGCAGGGCGAGGAAGTTGAGGGCTTGAAGGTTGATGTTGATGGTGACATGATCAGGCTTTTCGGCAACTGCAAAGATCCCGGCACCATGGAAAAGGCAATTCTCATCGCAGGAAACATCACAGGCATATCAAAGGTTGCAAGTGACGGGCTGAAACTTGTGGGCAAGGAGCTTAAGGCATCAAAGGGCAAGTTCTACACTATCAAGTCCGGCGATAATCTCTCGAAGATTGCAAAGGAATACCTTGGCGATGCCAACAAGTACATGGAGATAGTGAAGGCCAACAAGGGCATTATTGAAAATGCCGACAAGATCTATCCCGGACAGACAATCAGAATTCCCTGAGCACCG
This sequence comes from uncultured bacterium, assembly GCA_964386635.1. Lineage (GTDB taxonomy): Bacteria > Fermentibacterota > Fermentibacteria > Fermentibacterales > JCC-6 > Sabulitectum. The sequence continues at coordinate 3,657 of CAYLRO010000070.1, forward strand.
GAACTCCGTCATTGAGCTGAAAGGCTGAACAGAACTCTGCAGTTATTTTTTCCTGGTTTTGCCTTGTCTGCCCTGAAACAGTGCCACAAGCAAACCAAGGCAGAAGCCCACTGCTGAACTTATTATAAGAAGCAGAATTACCGGTGCTTCACCCTGCAGCCATAAGAATTTCGTTTCAACTTTTGCGGTATTCTGAAGCACCGCGATCACCATTACTGTAACCAGAACAAGAATAAGAATCAACTTCACCGTCTTCATTCCAGCGCCTCCCTCAATTTGATGACACTCAACACTTCAGAACTTCAGATATGTTCCGATTTTTACATAGGTTCCGCTGAAATCCACGGTGAAGTCTCCGGTATCATCCCCATCCAGCTCAACACTGCTGTACCTGTAGCCACCCTCGGCTCCGAACACAATCGGTAATCCAAGAAACCCTCCTGATTCCTGATCAATTCTGATTCCGGCGCTGAAACCCAGCCCGGTGGCAGATTCTGAGGATTGAGTATTGGGAGTATCCATGCTCCTGGAGACCATCAGAAGACTGGGACCTCCACCAACAGAAACTGTCGGGCTGCTTGTAAGCTTGTAATAACATGCAGTTTCAATATTTGTGGATATGTCTTCAAGTGCAATCACATCACTGTCTCCTGCACCGAACAGAAAAAGCAGACCCCCTGTTAGTATTCCCCCTATTGTCTGGCCAAAAAGATCCAGGCTCTCTTCAAAAGCTCCTCTGTATCTGCTTACTGAAAATGCCCCGCGGAATCTGAGCTTATCAGAAACATCAACAAGACCCTCTACTCCACCGGTCCAGGACATGCTTTCAAGCTCGAAATCCACCCCGCCCTCATTAAGAAGATCGGAATAATCCTTTTCATCTGACATATCCGGCCAGCTGCCATCGAATGTAAAACCCACTCTGAAAGAACCAGATTGAAGCACCAGAATTGAAAGAATCGCTGTAATTGCTGTCATAATCTGCTTACCTCCAGCACTTGAACATCCACCCTGGTTCCATTCAGATACACCTCAACTGTGTAAAGACCATCCCCGGGATACTCTCCCAGGTCATCCAGCAGATCCCATACTGCACTGTTGGTGCCTTCTTCCTGTTCCACTGATTCAACAAGTGTCCGTACTGTATACATGCAATCGTTAGCAACAGTAACATCAACCGTTCCAGCAGAGCTCAGATTGTACTGAACTGTAACTGTGTCTTCTACGAACTGGAAAGGATAACTGCTGTCTTCACAAGCAGTGAAAGTACACAGAACAGCCAGCAAACAGAAATAGCTTAACTTCATCCGCCCACTCCTTTCGTTTATTAGCCAATTGTATTTATAGCAGAAATACTATAAGGAAGTCAATCAATTCGCTATACGCGTAAGAGCTTTGTCTTCTTGACTCTAGGCGTAGATTGTTGCATTAACCATTGACCATAATTATTCGTTGTACATTGGTGTTTGGAGGGGCTGCATGATAACTCTTGAGGATCTTTATTCCCTTATCGAGGGTGCCTTCGATTTCCTTCTGGTCGTGGACAATAATGAGAAGATTCACTACGTGAGCCCCCTGATGAAAAAGAAGTGTTCCCAGGCAGGCGTAGATGTGGTCGGTTTTCACCTGAACGAAATCCTTGAAGGAAAATCTCTTCAATCCTTCAGGAATGCCATGAAAAAAGTAAGCCTGGGGACCAGAGGCGTAATTGCAATGTTCTCAACCGGAGGACAGAAAACACTTCCGATTCCCATGAAAGTAGGGTACTCAAAAAGTGTAACCGGCGGGCTTTACCTGATCTTTGGAATGCAGGCTGATGCTCTGAAGAAAATGGATAACTGGGAGAAACAGGAAAGGGTTAAGGAACTTTCATGTCTCTACTCCGTGGCTGAATGGATTGAAGTATCGGAAACCATAGGTGATTTCTTCACCAAACTGCCCCCTTTCCTCGCAAGAGGCATGAGGTATCCTGATGAGGCAACCGTCTGCTCTGTTTACCAGGGTATAGAGTACGGGCAAATGCCTGAGGGTGAAGACAGCATTTCAGTTAACCTTGTGGTTAACGGTCAGGAACTGGGAGAGATAAAGGTCGGATACATCAACTCTGACAGAGAGCTCCTTCCGGAAGAGCAGAAAATGCTTAACGAGATTGGCAGGATGCTGAATCTTGCTCTGGAGAGGAAGGAACTGAAGGAGAAGATAAGCCTCAGGCAGGGCGAAGAAGCAGAGTACGCCGCAAGGCTTGCAGACCTGGAACGCAAAATCGCCACCAGGGAAAAGGAGCTTGCAGGACAGAAGCAGAAGCTTAGCACCGTTGACTCCTATCTGGACCGGGTCAATGAGACAATGCAGGAGAGCAGCAGGAGACTTGAGACAATGTTCAAGGCAATTCCCGACAAAGTTCTGCTGATCGACCTGAACCATAATGTAGTAATGAGCAACAGGGATGGTATCGAGCCAGGAGAAAAGTGTTTCAGAACATGCTTCAACAGAGAGACTCCCTGCAATGATTGCCGTCTTTCCCGGATAGTCCGGAACAAAATGCCTATCACTATTACCATCCGTGACGAAGACAGATTTCTGGAAGTTCATGCTCTCCCTGTATACAACAAAGATGAAGAAGTTGAGGGTATCCTGGAGTTCTACAGGGATGTAACCCTGGAGAAAACCTACGAGCAGCAGATACAGCAGGCAGACAAACTGGCTTCACTGGGACAGCTGGTCAGCGGCATCGGACATGAGATCAATAATCCCAACCAGTTCATAAGGGGAAACATCAAGATAATGAAGCAGGCTCTGGATGATATGCTCCCTATTGTTGATGCATACTATCAGGAACACCCTGACCTGAAGATCGCCAGGCTGAAGTACACCTTTTTCAGAGAACACATAATGACCCTCGTGGACGACATGTCCCACGGCTCAGAGAGGATCAAGGGCATAGTCGAGGGGCTGAGGGGCTTTGCCAGGAAAGATGAAGGTCTGCTGGTGGACAATGTGGACATAAACACTCTTATCGGAGCCACCAAGCGTCTTGTCCAGAATGAAGTGCACAAACATGGTGAAATTCAGCTGGCACTTGCAGACAATGTTAAAACTTTTCCCGGCAATTCCCAGAAGATCGAGCAGGTACTCATTAACCTTATTGTGAATGCTTCACAGGCTATTCCCGATGACAGGAAAGGTCTGATAAAGGTAACAACCGCAATGGAAAACGATAATGCGGTGATAGAAATAGAAGACAACGGCAGGGGAATGGATGAAAAAACCAGGAAGCAGATCTTTGATCCGTTCTTCACCACGAAGAGAGCAAAGGGAGGAACCGGACTTGGTCTTGCAATCTCCTACAGGATAATTGAAGAACACGGTGGTAACATCTCAGTTACCAGCAAACCGGGAACAGGAACAAAATTCACAATCAGAATTCCCGTTAACCAGACAGCAAGAGAGGAAAGATCATGAAAAAGGTTCTCATTGTAGATGATGATGTTGCCGTAACCAATTACTTCATGGTCTTTCTTATGCAGACCGAGAGGTTTGAAGCAACAATAATAAACGATTCCAGAGAGGTTGAAGAACTTCTTGAAAGAGAAACGTTCGATGTTATCATGCTGGACCTGGACATGCCCAATGTAAGCGGAATGGACATTCTTGGTATCATGAAAGGCAGGAACATCACTACACCCGTTGTAATTCTTACCGGTGCAAACGATGTGGATCTGGCAGTTCGCAGCATGAAACGCGGAGCTTTTGACTACCTTACAAAACCTGTTGATGATGAATACCTGATTGAGGTGCTGGACAGCGCTATTCAGTACGGTACCATAAATGAGCACATAGAAAAGCTGCCTGAGAATCTCACTGCGGAAGAACTTGAAAAAAGTGAGGCATTCGACCACTTCCCATCTAGAAATGTTGATATGATGAGGCTCTTCCATCATGCAGAAAGAGTGGCAAGAGGAGATTTGAGTGTTTTCCTCTGGGGTGAAAGAGGAACAGGGAAGGAACACCTGGCCAGGGCGATACACAAAGCAAGCCCCAGAGAGAAGGCACCATTCATAGCAGTGGATGGCGCTTCGCATCTCAAGGAGGATTTCTCAGCAGAACTTTTTGGCAGGGACAGGGACTGGGGCGGAAAACATGAGGAGAAGCAGGGATTCATAGAAGCGGCAAAAGGCGGCACTCTGTTCATTGATAACATAGAGTATCTGAGCCTTCCAGTTCAGGTGAGGCTGAAAAGAGTGATCCAGAACTCCGAGTTCTACCGGGATAACTCCACCAAAATCAGAACAAGCGATCTCAGAATAATAGTTTCGTCCAGCCGGGATCTCACCAGCAAGACCTACAGGGATTCATTCTCAAGAGATCTTCTTTACCATCTCATGGTGAACTCCATCAACATTCCGCCGCTTCGTGACAGAGCAGAGGACATCCCGCTTATTGCCGAGTACTTTCTCAAGGCAGAACTGAAAAAGCAGGGGCGTGATCCTGATGAACTGATCATATCGGATGTGTTCAAATCACTTCTCATGGAGTACAGTTATCCTGACAACATACAGGAACTGCAGAATATCATCGCAGGTGCTGTTGTGGGAACAGACGGCAATGAAGTAACCCCGGATTCCCTGTCTCCCTACATTAGAGAAAGGCTTACTCCAGGTGAGGTACCGGGAGACTTTATTCCAGTAAAACTCTCAGATGTTATTGCAGATCATCTGGAGAAAACACTGGAGTACTGCGGCGGTAACGAGGTTCAGGCGTCAGAACTGCTGGGAATTACTTCAGATGAATTGAAAAATTATCTGGAGAGCTGACTTACCAGCTTGCACGTCCGGACTCTATGTACCCGTGTGACGGATGCGCCGGGCATTCCAGCCTCCATGAGTCACCTTCAACAGTGTATGTGTAACTACCTCCCTCAGGGCAGGAAACAGGAACACTGAGCGCTTCCTCCAGGGTTGCCGGAACTGTACCTGTCTGAGCCTGAACCATGGTGATTGAAGCTGAAACGGTTTGCATATTTGCCCGGCAGGCATTCTGCTCGGCAAGATCAATTCCGGATGTGAGGTCAGGGGTAGCGATTGCCTGTATTGCATCTCCGGGGATGTTGATGGCAGGATCAGTTTCAGGCTGTGGAGAACCGCAGCCGGCAAACAGCATAATTGAAGCTGCAACAGTGAACCATTTCATAAAAACCCTCCTGTGATTATTTTTCTCTGTTGAATGTATAAACATTACTCATAAAAGGGAAGTGGTCATGAACCCGGGACCTGTTCTGATACTTGGCACTCTTCTTCTCACAGGATTCATTGGCGGAAAACTTGTTTCAAGAATCGGGCTCCCCAGGGTAACGGGATACATCATTGCAGGTGTGCTTCTCAATCCACAGGTATCAGGGCTGCTGCCGGAGAGTTTCGTTTCCCACTCAAACCTTGCGACGAATCTTACCCTTGCAATAATCACTTTCTCTGTAGGAGCCAGTCTCTACCTCCCCACACTGAGGAAAATGGGCAGAACAATAGGCGTAGCGGCATTGTTTGAAGCAGAATTTGCCAACATTTTCATAGTCGTGGGATTTGCTTTTCTTTTACCTCTTCTCATGCCTGAAATGGCTCCAGTGGCAATACCGCTTGCTCTTCTGTTCGGAGCTCTCGGATCACCAACCGATCCGTCAGCAACACTGGCAGTCACCAGACAGTACAACTGCCATGGTCCTGTAACCCGGACAGTCATGGGAGTTGCTGCTCTGGATGACGGTATTGGAATGATAAATTACAGTGTCGCTTCCGCTGCAGCAGCGGTGATCCTTGCTCACACCTCTTTTTCAGCCAGCTCTGTACTGTCACCTCTGCTTAGAATAACCACTTCACTGGCTCTGGGTGGTTCTTTCGGCTGGTTCTTCTCATTTCTGGAAAAGAAAAAATTTGCGAAGTCAGACGCAGGAATTCTGGCACTTCTCCTGGGCAGTCTGTACACCTGTTTCGGCACAGCGGCACTTCTCGGGGCAGATTCTCTTCTGGCTGTAATGACCATGGGGTTTGTTGTGGTTAACGCCGGTGAATGGTGTCGCAGAATCCCCGAAAAAATGGCAAACGGCCTGGATCAGATGGTATTCATTCTCTTCTTCACCATAAGCGGCATGAAACTGGATTTCTCTGTTCTTAAATCATCTGCTCTTGTTGTTCTGGTGTTTGTGATCCTCAGAGCAGCAGGCAAATTCACCGGAACGGCAATTGGTGCCAAAGTGTCAGGAGCACCGCCTGAGGTAAGAAAATACACTGGATTCTGCCTGATTCCACAGGGTGGAA
>CAYLRO010000071.1:0-2108 GCA_964386635.1 uncultured bacterium
AATAGTTCAGCCAGGCTCCCCTGACATCCCACACCACAGGGAAGAATGATTCTCCGTGAAGCGTGAATTCGTAATCGTTACCATGAGTAGCCGACATGTTTCGAGCTAAAGCTGAAGCCGGGACAACAAAGCTTATGAAAAGCAATGCTGAAAGCATCACGTTATGCTTGCATATGGAATTCAATTCTGTCTCCTTAAAAGGAGCGCTCTGCGAAGAAAGCAATTGGTTCGCTATAGTTATCCACAACGCAGAGGCTCAGTATGACCCTGCGTACTATCGGCTTACTACAGTAAACTTTTCTGTGAGTGTATTCCCATCTGCTTCCAGTCGACAGAAGTATGTCCCGGGCTGCAGATGATCCATCTGAATTGATGTTACACCGGCAGGTGAATCCTCTTGCGACACAGATTGAACAAGCCTTCCTGAAGCATCGTAGACCGACATATTTACATTCAGATTCGCTGGAATATTTAATTCGAATCTAACACTGCCGAATACCGGGTTCTCCAGAACAGCAAGTGACAGATCTTCAGGTTCTTCAGAACCTTCAATGCCTGTTGTCGTCCATGTGATAACAACGTTGTTCAGAACAGGTGTAATCTCCGGATCAGTTGTGGAGAGAACTGCTCTGTACTGAACATGGCTGTCGCCACTTGCCAGATAGGAGGCAATGGAGCCCGGAGAAGATATCACCGGTGACCAGTCTCCCATGTTGGAAGGATCATCAGATCCTCTTACCTGGAAGGATACAGAAGTACCTCCCGGTGTTTCAGCGGACCAGTCAATACTGCCCCAGTCGACATCGTTTACATAGAGAATGGATGATTCAAGACAGGCATCGCCGGTTGAGTATCCTGAGTTTAGATTCCACCAGCCAGCGTTGTTGAGGCCTGGGGATTGGTTGTATCGATATACTGCAAGTAGGTCAATCAATCCATTATTATCAAAGTCTGCCATCACATCCTTGGTACTTGTTATATAGGAATAGGTTGCTGAACTATCCTGAAATGCATCATGTCTAATCCAGGAACCGCTTAGTGGATCAGTGTTTTCCAGCCAGAACACATTATTGATCGGATAGCCGGTGCTACCAATCACGGTGATATCTGAATCCCCATCACCGTCAATATCACCTGAGAACGCTCCAAGAACTTGATTCGCTTCTGTAGATATAACATTGGCACTCCAACTGGAAGGATCACCTGTGTTCCTGAACCAAAGTACATCTGAAGTGTAAAAATACTGGCATGTTACCAGGTCCTGAAGACCATCACCGTTGATATCTGTAAAAGCAACTTGAGGCAAAGTCCCTTGTGATTCATGGATGATGAAATGAGTCACCCAAGAGTCGGCTGTAGTTTGCTCAAAAAGATAAATTGAGTCAGAGAGGCTTCCGCATACGAAGTCATGATCTCCATCATTGTCGCAGTCGGACACATCAAGAGTTGTCATGTATCTGGAACCTGCATTTTCCGATACAATATGCTTCAGCCAGGTAGCACCATTGTTTTGATTCTCCCACCAGGAGATATCGTGATCATCGTATGTTGAACCATCATACAGACCAACAAGGTCAAAATCGTTGTCGTTATCCATATCTATCGAAAACACACGACCGGCACTGCTTTCGGCATCAATCTGATGCAGCTGCCATTGGTTGCCGACCGAGTTCAACCTTTCATACCAGACGAATCCGTCAAATGTGCCATTATTCACGGAGGCAAAGATGTCTATCCAACCATCTCCATTGATATCGCCAGTGCTGATGTCAGTAATGTTATCACTCGGAGAAACACTCCTCTTATACCATTGGGTTCCGCCAGTCCCCTGAATGTACCAGGTAGCATTATCACTATTATCACTCCTGACGAAGACATCAGTGTATCCGTCATCACTAAGTTGACAGGGTTTGGCCCACATGAGACTGGATACCTGTTTAATCATTGCAAAGAAAGCCATCTGATCAAGAAAAAGGCTCCCCGCCTGGCTGCTCCAGTCAACCATTGTTGAATAGCTAAATTCATCTCCCCAGTCTGTAACCGGACCAGGGACTCCTGGTCCTCCGGACCAGTCATCCTGTAGACCTGTATCTGCCAATGCAATGCTC
>CAYLRO010000071.1:2208-9059 GCA_964386635.1 uncultured bacterium
TCCTGGTCCTCCGGACCAGTCATCCTGTAGACCTGTATCTGCCAATGCAATGCTCATAAGTATTGCAAGAACAACCAGATATCTCATTAATACCCCCCCCCAATTGAGATTATTTTGAAAGAAGGACAGGAAACACACACCATATACACTATCCCGTTCAATTGGTCAATATATATTTTTCTCAGTTTTGTTCCATACCCTGATAATTCATCTCTTTCAATTAGTCATCTCAATTTTCGCTAACCGGTTAAAAATTGCTGTTTACTAACGCTGTGCAACACTACAGTACACAAAAAAGGGGGCGGCCGAAGCCACCCCTTTTTAAAGAAACCGGTCTACGAACCTACAACGCTAACATTATCAAGTAGAATGGACGGATTTTCATAGACACTTCCGGTGTAATGAGAACTGTCCTCCACAGCTATCACATTATTAAGAAGCTCATACACATTTCCTGCAACCATTCCGTCTTTGACCCTGCCTGTGACTTTGCCGTTCTCCACGTATAGACCCGGGCTGAGCCCGATGGACATGTCACCGTTGAGGATATTGCCTGAGTGAGCGCCGAGAGCACCGTAGATGATCACTCCTCTGTCCATCATGGAGATTATTTCATCGAAGGACTTATCTCCTGTTTCAAAGTTGGCATAGGAAAGGCTGGGGGCCGGGCTCAGTGCCACTTTTTCTCCACCCCACATACCGCCTCTGAAAGCCATTCCGAGAGGTTCTTCTCCCAGCTTTGCAGCATAATTAAGATTGTTGTACACATTAGCAAAAACGCCCTTTTCAAACACAGGCACTCTTCCGGTTTTGATTCCCTCGTCATCAAACAGCCGAGTACCGGTTTTGCCTGTGGTGGGATCACTGACCAGAGAAAGAAGTGGTGAGATAACCTGTGTTCCTTTCTTCTCCATAAGAGGGCTGACCTTTTCATAAAAGGCTTTTCCTGATGTGGCGGAACCCAGGCGCCATGTAAGAGCATACATGACCTCAGGGGCAATGAGAACCTTCATTCTGCCCTCACCGATTTCAACCTCGGGAAGAGAGTTGTTGAAGAACTCTACAGTTCTCGTAACATCAGGGAGGTGGAGTACAACACCTGACTTACCCTGGAAAATAGTGCGCAAACCGCTGCTTGTGCCGGGATAGAGTACCGAAGCTGCACTGTACACTCCGGAATCTTTCTGAAGCAGGTTGGCTCCTGATGTATTCTTTATGGTTATCTCGGATGTAACAACACCTGCAGAGATGCTCAGCACGCCAGCCTTGAGGTTCCTGTAAAGAGGTTCCATACCGGAAATGAGATCCTTGAGGCAGGAATACCCTTTTTCCTCAACGGCAGGGTCATAATCCAGAACATTTGATGCCGTTCCCGATTCAGGGAAATCGTAGTCAGCTTCCACACCTGCATTCAGAGAGACCATGGCATTATCCACAAGCTCCTCTCTGTTGATCAGGTTCTTCGTGTAGGCCATCCCGATTTTGCCGTTCTTTATCACACGAAGTGATACTCCGGACTGGATGGATGCTGACACATCACTCACAGCACCGTTCACCTTGCTCATGCTCAGGTCTCTCTCTCTTATGGAGAAAACCTCTGCCCTGCAGCCGCGGCTCTTTGCAATTTCAAGCAGCTTTTGCATCACACACCTCCGATGACCATGGAACGGATAAGAACACTTGGTCCTCCGTAACCGCTCTTGATGTTAAGCTGACCCTTTCCGCAACCGCCCCGCTCACTGAGTTTCATGTCGTTGTCAGTAGCTTCGATGTTTTTCATTGTAGTGAACAGATTACCCATGATGTTGATGTCGCGGATCATTTCCTGTATCTCACCGTTCTTCACTACATATCCATACTGTGCTCCGAAAGTGAAGTTCTCACCGGATGTCTGGCCGCCTTTGCCGTCGCAGATGTAAAGTCCGTCGCCCAGCTGCTTAAGCAGCTCGTCGAATGTTGTCTCGCTCTTCTCAAGATAGATTGTTCCCATTCTGACAATTGGCTCGAATCTGTGATCCTCGGCCACTGCATGACCTGTCACCGGCTCCCCGAACTCCGCAGCAGTTCTCCTTGAATGAAGCCTTCCCCTGAGAACGCCTTTCTCCATAAGAGGAATTTTCCTGACAGGAGTGCCCTCGTCGTCGTAACGGTAGAATCCTACCTGATTGGGAATGGTGGTATCGGCTATAATGGTTACTGCATCGCTTCCGATTTTCTCTCCCATAGCCATCTTTTCCCTGAGAGGAGGGTTGTCTTCAATGATGTCAGCCTCGCTGAAGTGACCGAAGGCCTCATGGATGAACACCCCGGTCAGTCCCGGGTTTATCACAACATCGTAAGTGCCGCCTTTTACAGGTTCGGCGTCAAGAAGGTCCCTGGCGAGCATTGCTCTTTCAAGGAAGATCTCTCCACGGTTCAACAAAGACTTGAAACCGTTTGCTCCTCCAACTGAGACACGAATATTCTGAGTAAGGTTTCCTCTCCGGGCAATAACCTCTCCGGCAATACTCACTGTACAGACTCTTTCCCGAAGGGCGGCTCCCTCTGAAGAAACAAAGAATTTTTCCCGATCCACTTCGCTGTAGCTCAGATTTGTTCCTGCTATCTCCGGAACAGACAGCATCAGGTCGTTGTACTTCCTCAGTAGAACAAGTTTCTCTTCAAGAGCCAGAGTTGCAGGATCAACTATCATGTCAGGCTCAACCCAGTCCTGAACAGGCTCAACAGGAGTCATGGAAACAGTTTTTCCCTCTCCAGCCATGGCAGAAGCACCTTCAACAGCAAGCTTCACTGCATCAGGAACATCTTCTTCCCTGGTAACGGTAACAGAAGAAAATCCTCCACTCTTCAGAGCACGAACAACGAAACCATCGGTGGAGTTGGAACCGGCCTTTTTGAGTTCAGGCCCCGCAACCGCTGCGGATGTTTCCTTCTTCACTTCATAGCGGATATCGATATAGTCGGCATCTGAACCGGAGATCATAGTTTTGAGCTTATCAAGCATATCTCTCCCAACTTTGTGCCTTAGGGTGTATTGAGTTTATGCAGATATACTACAAACAGATAAGCTTCTGCAAAGCAGCCGTAAGGAACAATGTCCATTTGGAGTAGTATAAATATGCCTGTGGTTTGAATGAAATGAAGGGAGTCATTTTGAACAAGACACTGATTATTACTATTTCCATGTTGACAATTCTGATTGCAGGAGCGGCCTGCAGTGCTGCAGAACTGGCAACTATGGGAATGCAACAGGAGTATGCACGGTCACCTGTTCTTGACACAAAACCGGTATGGAGAACTGTTGTCCTGCCAACTACCTCCTCATCCATGACAAATCTTGCCTATGGATCTGCTCTTCAGGACTATGCAGGAATGAGTCTGCTGCAGACGGGAAAGTTCAGCCTTATAGACAGGTCGGCACTGGACCGGCTTCTGGAAGAGCAGGAGTTCTCATATTCCGGAGTTGTTGATCCCTCAACCGCAGTACAGCTCGGACAGATGCTGGGAGCTGAGGCAGTAATGACAATAAGCATCACATCAATAAGCCATGATTCCTTCTGGGATGATGAACCTCTGCAGAGAGATGCAACCCTCCACGTAAAACTGATTTCCGTGGAAACATCAGAGGTTCTCTATACGGGAGTTGGCAGGGGATCTGATTTTGAAGGAGCAGAGGGAGCTCTGAATGCAGCTCTTCAAGTAGCTCTGATTGGTATTAATAACTGAAGAAGGCGTAATGAAAAAGTATATATCTGTTATTGCAGTATTGATTCTTAGCGTTTCCGGCTGTGGAACCTCAACAGGAACACAGATTGCATCATCAGCCATTAATACTGTTGAGAACTTTCTCACTTCCACTCAGGTTATAAATCAGGTGGAGGAACTTCAGCTCACCACCCCCAGAGCAGCAATCCCGGGAGATGTAGTTGAAGTTACCCCTTCCGGTGAGATAGACTGGTCAGGAAACTCTGTCAGGGCAACTGGAACAGGGGTTCTCGACCCCGGCAACCCCAATATTGCCCAGGCAAGACTTATGGCGGAAAGGGCTGCTGTTGTTGTGGCTCAGAGAAATCTTCTGGAAACCGTTCAGGGAGTAACCATCAACTCCGAAACAAGAGTTGAGAATTTCATGACAGACTACGATATAATCTACTCCCGAGTAGACGGTATTGTTAAGGGAGCGGAACAGACAGGCCCTGCAACCTACGATTCTCTGGCAGGAACTGTGGAGGTTGAACTTGAAATGGAGATTCACAGTCCACAGGGGCTCTCAGGAGCAATAAACACAGCCCTTGCATCTCAGGAGCAGGCAGTTCCCATGTCAGCCCAGACCCGGGATTTCCTCCAGCAGTACTCCGCACTTGTTTTCGACGGTTCACAGTCCGGCCTTCAGCCATCAATGTACCCGAAAATCTACGATTCAGACGGAAATCTTCTTCTTGATACAAGCATTTATGCGAATTACCTGGGCTCCACTGGACAGAATGCCATACAGATCATTTCCCACCTGGATCAGATTCTGTCAGGGTCCGATTTCTCTCAGTCTCCTCTTGTTGTTCAGGTAAGACAGGTAACCGGTGCTCTAGGCACTGACATTGTGCTCAGTCAGGAAGATTCAGATACACTGGGATGGCTGAAAGCAGGGCTTCCGTTCATTGCCGGAGCAGGCAAATTCCTGCTCAGTGTTCTGTAGGTTGATGATATGCTGAAAAGAACACTGATCCTGGCGATCCTCATAACTGCAGCGTGCGGAACGCAAACAGTAATCCCGGCAAACACATCGGTTGATTCAGGGGAAATCCATGTTTCAACTCCGGAACCATTTGAAACTGAGATTCTTGCAGAGGGCGTTGCAGCTGTCACTTCCTCCAGAGACATCGCGCGAGATCACGCTCTTGATGATGCTCTGCGCAAAGCAGTTGAGCAGGGAGTTGGTGTCTATATCAGCTCAGAAACCACCGTAAGCAACTTCCAGCTGATAGAAGACAACATCTTCTCTTCCACAAAAGGATACGTATCCAGTTACAGAATTATTGATGAGAGTGTAATCGACGGGGTATACAGCATTGTCATCAGAGCAATGGTAAAAACCGCAAGCATAGAAAATGATCTGGCAGCAATAGGACTTCTCCTTGGAGAGCAGGGCAGGCCAAGGGTAATGGTAATCTTCCGGGAACTTGCAAACGGACAGAGCCTGGACGATGTCACCATGGGAACAAGCATGTCCGAAACCCTGATAATGGATCATTTCAGAGAAAGAGGATTTCCTGTAGTGGATGCTGAAACCGTGCAGAGAATAACGGAAACCGATCAGATCAAGCTTATCCTGCAGGGAGATGACACTACCGCCGCTCTCCTGGGGTTGCAGGCAGGCGCTGAAATTGTCGTTTCAGGAACTGCTCTTCACAGTACGGATTCAAGACAGATCGGAAGTTCACTCAGGGAGATTCACCAGTACAGAATAAGCTCCCGTGCAGTAAACACTGCAACCGGAACTCTTCTTGCTGCATCCGCCATTACAGTTGAGCTGCCCTTCAGTGAAACACAGGCCCGATCCAGGGCAGCTGACAGCACTGCTTCAAGTCTGGAAACTGCAATTCTTCAGGGCTGGGTTCAGAACCACAACATTACCGAAATAATCGCTTCAGGAGCCGACTTTTCAAAAGTTCAAACACTGCGGTCCAGAATACAGAGTTCTGTCAGAGGAGTGGGTGATGTAATAACCCGTGATCTTGCAGGAGGCCGGGCAACCATGGAAGTTGTATCGGAAACTTCTACTGAGGAAATCATGGATGCCCTGTCTGAAATGGATGACATTCTCACTATTACCGGCTTCTGCGGCAACAGAGTGGAAATAGAACTGAACTGATCTCTCAGCCGCCCCTGTACCCGGGGGCGGCATTCTCCCTGCAGCTTATTGACAGAAACCGGATTGGCTCTATTCTATGTACACACCCTGGGATTAAACCGGGAAGGTCTCTGTAAAATGAAAGAAGGATACAGGCTCCCATCTGTGCTTGCAGTTCTGTTCATCGTTTCATGCGGCTGTTCAACCGGGCCGGCAAACTTATCCGGCCATTTTTCATTCGACCTGCATGACGATCTTGAAATGAGTGATGTTCAAGCAACTGTAACTGAGCTGGAAGGAAACGTGGATCGTATCCTCAGCGACCTGACAGTGGAAGAACTTCCTGTTGTTACAGTGGGAATGTGGAGTGATTACGATACTTTCCTTCAGGCAATGGAGGATGACCTGGGAACAGTTTATTACGGTGCTACCGGTTATGTGTTCAACACTGACGAGATCAGAGTATTCCAAAGTGCAGATGCGCCGGAAACTGCAGTCCATGAATTCTCACATCTGGTATCGATCCATCTGAACAGTACAATCCCCAACAATCCCAGATGGCTCTGGGAAGCGGTAGCGGTCTATGAGGCACAGCAGTTCGTGAATCCGGCTACTCTTCTCTACATGGTCCAGGGAGAGTATCCCACACTTGAAGACATGAATGATTTGTATTCTCCTTCGAACACAGTCTATCAGGTGGGTTATGTTCTCATGGAATTCACCGTTGAAACCTGGGGTACTGAATCGATGATTCAGCTGATTCTTTCCAATGGTGATGTTCAGGGAACCCTGGGGCTGAGTGATTCAGCCTATGAGTCCCAGTGGTACTCCTATGTGGAAGATACCTATTTGTAGCGAACAGATTCAGCTCTCACTGAAACAGATAAAACCTCAGCAGACAGATGAACTGCTGTGACTGAATCAGCTGACTATTCTCCTGAACCTGCTTATCATGGCTCCCGGCATCATGTTCTTCACTTTTTTCTTCACAGGCGTGAGATGA
>CAYLRO010000072.1:0-8762 GCA_964386635.1 uncultured bacterium
AGGAGCCGGTTAACCGGCTCCTGACTTATCATAGCAGGAGACTGTGCAAATCAGAACAGAGCTTTCAACCCACCCCATGAGCTGCTGTTTAACTCCTGACTAATATTGCAGGCGGAAATGAAGAATTCGCCAAGATTGTATTCTTCCCAGACAAGCCCGTCATCACTGAAAAAGCTGTGACCGTCCGGATCTCCGTCAGTCATGAGGTATATGGTTTCAGTACACATCTCCGTGTTCAGCACACACCAGAAATCTTCGCCTGCCTCGACTGCAGGAGAAAACCAGACTTCAGATCCTGTGACCTCTGATACTCCCAGAAGAACTGTGAAGTCCTCATTCCATATCTCCAGAAGAGGCACTCCTTCACCGGATACTGCAGGACCCAGATCCATAAGCCAGATTTCCACCCATTCAACACTGAATCCTGTTGCCCCTGGAATAAAGTCCTGCACATGAAACCATGTGCCCCGATATGTTCCCTGAGAGGAAAGCCACTGAGGTGCAGAACCATGGTATGCAAGGCCTGTTTCAGCCGAAGTCACTGCTGCAAAAACAAGTATCGCAGTTATTATTGCCTTCATTATGCTACTCCCTGAATAAAGTTTTCAGTCCTGCCCAGGAAAGGGGTGAAATACTCTCAGTCTCGATTTCCACCTCACATCTTACAAGCAGATCTCCCTCTGTTATCCAACCGGCCCATCCGCTGCTGTGAGGAATGACTGGAGGAGTGGCATCCATGAACAGGGAAGGCCAGCCACCTGAACTGAATTCCGTGTTTACTGCCAGAAAGAAATCTTCTCCGGGACTGATACTCTGCTGAGAGAGTTCTATCTCAACAGGAATGTAACTCTGTGCAGCAGCCAGGGTCTGAAATAGAAGAACTTCCGGATCTCCAATCCCGGATGAATTCCAGACTTCCATTTTGAACTGTGATGTATCCCACGGGTATGCCGAAGAATGAAGAAACCAGAGTTCCACAGATTCAAGCTGAAAATCGGATGCAGCGGGAATGAAATCCTCTGAGTGAAACCAGACACCGGCATAACCGGTTGTCATCCATACTCCTGATCCATCGTCATACTGCATGCTCACGGTTTCGTCCATGGCAGTGCCCAGAACTATCAGCAGAACTATCAGCATGGTACCCCTTTCGATTGGTGTTTTCACTTTACGAAAAGCATTAACCTTGCCAGAAGTCATAATACTGTACTGCAAGCTTTTATGAGACAAGCAGTAAAAGAGCTTAACTAATTATCAGGAAAATTTCCCTATCATTAGGATATTTTCCCCCAGCACAATGCAATATTCATTCTATCCATTGCCCAGTTCACGCTTATCACCTATCTTACAGTTCATGGAGGAGATATATGAATGTTGTACAAATAGAGAATATTTCCCATCGAATACATGACCCTGAAAACTATACACACCTTTTGTTCACAGATGAATCCGGGATTCGCAGACTGGGAAGAGTTCTGCCTTACAGTTTTTCTGTAAATGACCTGGAGAGTCTCTTCAGATTAACCGGTTGTCCTGCAGGCATTGCTATACCAGATGGATACAGCTTTCTTGCAGACACCTCCATCTGCATTTCCCTCTCTCTGGAAAATAAAACATTGCTCAGTACTGCAACTGCCTTTGAAAAACTGTGCACTCCTCTCAGAGCTCTTAACTCCAGCGGATTAAGCCACCTTTCCATAGACGGCAACTCATTGCTTGAGAATTCCCGGGATGAAATTGAAATGGTATTCTGGGGTGACGGTCTACTGAAACAGCATCCTGCAGTACCCCCGGAGATCAGAGCAGGAGGCTTCGCATACCCGGTGTCAGACCTCTACATGCTGGCGAAAGCAGCACTGAACAGAGACTGGCTCAGTGAAGCAGGTAACATCCGAACTGCAAAGGCTCTCATATCGGAAAATTATTTTGAAAGATGCAAAACAGCTGTAGAAAATGGCTTTTTCAGCATCCTGCCTGAGCTTGAAATCTGCATTCCAGATAAACCCGGATTCACTACCATCAGCGGCGGTTCCTGGCAATCAAGAGATGCAGAAGTTAACCATCTTGCATGCATTGCCAGCCGCATGGGTTGGGCATGCCGGGTTATCCGCAAAGCTTTGGGAGAGACAGGCAGGCCACTTCCTGATACACCTTCCGGAACAATCACTACAAACCCTGAAGAGCTTCTTCAGAACGCATTCAAGGGACAGGGTGGAATAGAACGGCTGCTGATTCTCTGCGATGTAACACAGGACCAGGAGGACATGATTGCTCTTCTGGGAGAATTGTCAGGAGTTATACCTCCAGGGCTTCATCTTGTACTTGCCGGCAGGAAACCACCGGTTTTCAGGGGAAGTCAGGTTACTACTCTTCAGGGGAAGACCTGTGAAGCAGTGGATTCCAGGCTTACGGCAGACAGGGTTACTTTGGGCTGGAAGGGAACAGGGCCTGCATGGTTCGGCCCCAGATGCAGAGCAGATGCAGAAGACACTCCGATAAGCTCCGCGGTTCATATACCGGATGAGATTCTTTATCAGGAAGGTGCCTGGAGATGGATAACTTCTCATACTGATCTACATTCACCTGAGGTCTTGTCAGAATCACTGTACAGACTTGGGAGATACAGGGAAGCCCTGACAATTGTACCCTCTGGAGAGAGAGTGCAGAAATCAAAAATACTGATTGCTCTGGGCCAGTTCAGCGAGGCTGCGGAAATTCTGAAAAGTCAAAATGAGGCGGCGCTTCTGGCAAGGGCCTTCAGAGGAATGGGTCAGATATCTCAGGCACTGGATACACTGAGTAAATCTCAATCACCCGGTGACCTTCCGGAACTTGCAGAGCTGTACGATCTTTCCGGAAAACCTTCATCAGGATTGAAACCTCTGAAGGAAGGTCTGCTGAAAGCCGGGGGAACAGTAAAAATAGACATCTACTGCTCGCTGAGGAACCTTGAAATGCGCCTGGGATTTTACAGAGATGCCCTTGAGCATGCTGAAGTTGCAGTCAGGCTTTCCAGAGAAATAGCCGGCAGTCATCATCTTATAAGAAGTCTTCAGGCCAGAGGTAGAACCCTGCTTGTTCTGGGCAGATGGAGGGATGCCGAAGCGGACTTCAGCACTGCTACAGCGCTGTTCAGGGACAACGCACTTTCAATGAAGCGTCCTGTACAGGTGGATTTGTTCGACCTTCAGCTCCGGATGGGACACATTCGGCAGGCTCAGGCAACCCTGGAAAATCTTGAAGGTATGCTCTCCAGAGGAGGGATTCCGGCAAAACAGATGCTGCTGATGTTGAAGGCCAGCATGGGAGTTCATCTGGGTAAAGGTGAGAAAGCTATTCCCGATGCTTTAAAGGCTGAGGAAACAGCTGCTTCACACGGGATGGAACTCTACAGCGGTATCAGCACACTGTATGCCGGAATTCTCTATCTCCAGTCCGGCAGGAGAAACAGAGGTATTGACCTGCTGAACAAGGCAAGATCAGCCGGGCATGTGCTTGGAGACAAACATCTTATCTGCCTTGCAGAGATAGAGCTGCTGCTTGAGGGATCTCTGCAGAACACAACTATCCCCCAGGATATGGAGATGGAAAAAGATCTCTCTGAGGAGCATCTGATCCTTAACATCATTCGAAACACTGAAGTAGAGGCTTCATTTGAACAGCTTCTTCGTCTTCCATCACCTCTGACTGCCTGCAGAATAGCAGACAGATGCGGTTTCCCGGATTCTGCCAAACTCACCGAAGCAATTCTTAACAGCAGAGAAAACCTCTGCAGGCAGATGACAGAAGAGGAAAGAGAAACTTATCTGTCACGTTTTACGAGAAACTGGGATGAATTACCTGGAGAGCAGGTTG
The DNA here is from genome assembly GCA_964386635.1 of uncultured bacterium. Lineage (GTDB taxonomy): Bacteria > Fermentibacterota > Fermentibacteria > Fermentibacterales > JCC-6 > Sabulitectum. Next base: position 3,856 of record CAYLRO010000072.1, read on the forward strand.
TAAAGGTCAGATATCCCGAACTTCTTCAGAAAGTATCATCCTGGATTTCAGATTACAATGAAGGAACAGCAGACCTCAATCAGCTGAAGGATCTTCTGAATCTTGAAAGTGTTTCTCTTAAACAGGGAAAGAATCTTATCAGTGTTTCAAGGAATTGGCCTCTGTTCATCAGCGGGAAGAATGCAGAAAACCTTATTCCTGTTCTTCTTCCTGCCGCTGCTGCTATTGCTTCTGGACCGCCTCCTGCAGCTTATTCTGCTCCACTGTCTGATTCAGGTTCAGGAATTGTCGGTGATTCCTCTGTAATGAAGAAAATCCGTTTTGAGATTCAGCGGTATGCCCGTGAGGATGTTCCAATTCTTATAACAGGAGAAACCGGAACGGGAAAGGAGATCTGTGCAAGAGAGATCCACAGACTGAGCAGAAGAAGAAGCAACTGCTTCATCCCGGTAGACTGCGGTGCTATTCCGGAAAACCTTATGGAATCCGAATTCTTCGGTGCCGCCGCCGGAGCTTACACAGGTATTCAAGCCTCCCGAAAAGGCCTTCTGGAAGAAGCTGATGAAGGAACCCTTTTCCTGGATGAGCTTGGGAATCTGCCTCTTCACATGCAGGCAAAACTTCTTCGAGTGCTTGATACGGGGATATTCCGCAGACTTGGTGAAACAAGAGAGCGGAGAACTGATTTACGCATTGTGGCAGCTTCCAATTCAGACATGGACAGGCTTCTCGAGGAGGGACTATTCCGCCGGGACCTTTACTACAGACTTGCAGTGATCAGGCTGCATCTGCCTCCTCTCAGAGAGAGATCCCGGGATCTGGAGCAGCTTGCTGTGCATTTTTCCGGGAAAACTGTCAGCCCTGCAGCTCTGGCAGCTCTGAGAGAATACAACTGGCCGGGAAATGTTCGCGAATTGCAAAACGTAATGAAAAGAGCAGCCATAAATTCCGGTGATTCCTCAATAAGAAAATGCCACATATCGGTTTCCTCTTATTCATCACATGCAGAAAGTGTTGTAACTCTTCAGGAAGCCATAAAAAATCACATCAGAAAAACAGTGGATTCACTGGGGGGCAACAGATCCAGGGCCGCAAAAGCACTGGAGTGTGATCCGAAAACGCTGCGGAAGTACTTGAATCAGTAATACCTGCTTCTGAAGTACGAAAAGACACTGTCTGCATACTCACGGAAAGTAAGCTTGTAGGGAAATTCTCTCTGCTTTATGCAGTAACCTTTCCATAACTTGTCCATGAAACTGTACAGCCTGTCAAAGGGTAGTTTGATCATCAGAGGAAGGACCCATCTCAGAGGGATAAATTCAATACTCAGGGCAAAAAGTTGTCTGAGTCTTTTTCTCAGGTGGGTATCTTTCATCTTCAGAACACAGTCATCGAAAAAGGAATCAGGAATACTTTCGTCGCCGTCTATCAGCCCTTTCGAAATACAGAACTCCGCTATCTCAGTTTTCGGATACGGCTGCAGAAGGGTTGCAAAAGCGAAGTCCGGGTGAATGGCATAGTTGAACTTCAGAGTTGCAAAATCATCTTCAAGAGTAGATGTGGGTATGCCCAGTATGTTCTGTGTGACAAGTTTGATCCCGCTTCTCTTAACCGATCTGCATGCTCTTTCAAGTGTGTCCACATCAAGATTTCTCTTCAGCACTGCGTTCAGAAGCTCATGGTTTGATGTCTCAATGGCCATCTTAACACTTATGCAGCCAGCTGCCGCAAGAAGGTCTGTAATCTCCTCTGTTACAAGGTTTGCACGAAGATGACAGTGAAAAGGAAGACCAACAGCGGCAGGATATTTGCTGCAGAACTCCCGCACCCAGTCAGCATTCAGAATGAAGATGTCGTCCTGAAAAACTATCATCTGCAACTCGTTATTGGTTTCTCTGATCTGACTGATCTCTTCTATGACGTTATCCACGGATCTGCGCCTGCAGTGTCTGCCCAGCCCTTTATAGATCTTTCGATATGTATGATTGAAACAATAGGTGCAATCGTAGGGGCAGCCTCTGCCTGTAATACAGAACACGGCTTTTCTGTTTGCCCCGGGAAGGATGTCCCGTTTGGGAAAAGGAACAGAGTCCAGGTCTTCAACAAGAGGCAGAAGGGGATTCTCCAGTATTTCCCCTCTCTTCCTGTAGATGAGATTACCCACTGAAGAGAATTCTCTATCCCCCTGGAAAGCCTCCAGAAATTGCGGGAATGCAAGATCTCCCTCACCTCGGATAGCAAAGTCCAGCCAGGGATTCTCTTCCATAACCTCAGGGAAAAAGGTGGGATGTGACCCGCCCATGAGAACAGGAATGCCTGTGGCTTTCCTGAGGGGTTCAAGCACCTTCAGATACTTTCTGTGAAAGCCTGTTGTTGCACCGAAGGCTATCAGATCAGGCACAAAGTCTGCCACCAGAGCATTGATGTCCCTGGCAGTCAGGGCAACAGTCTCTATTTCATGACCCAGATTTTCAGAAATTGAAGCGAGGTAACTTATACCCAGAGGTACAGTAAGCCCGTCATGCACAAGAAAAAGAATCTTCATGACGAAAGATTCCTCCTTCCTTCCATATGCTCACTGTTTATATAAGCTGGATGATGCCATGTAAAGCCATGCAGTATAGAGAGTTGGGCTTGTATATATATACGGCTGAAATAAAACACAGCCCTTCAAAAAAGGTACTTGACCAAAGTGTAAATGCTGAATATGCTGATGCATACCGTTCTCCCGGTCACTGCTCCGGTTGCAGAACTTCATGCCTTCCATGTGACCCAGTTTGCCGGGTGGTTCGTCTTTTCGCTGGTGATCACTCCAAACCCGGAGGGCAGTCAATGCACAAGATACTGTACAAGGAATCCCTGGGCCCCGACATCTCTCTTTACCGATTTGATGCTCCAGACGTGGCCGCTTACAGAGAACCGGGCCAGTTTGTACTTATAAGAGTGTGTGAAGAGGGAGAAAGAATTCCAATCACAATTGCTGATGTAAACAAGGATGAAGGTACAGTAACACTTATCATTCAGTCAGTGGGAAAAACAACACTTCAGCTGGCACAGATGGATGTTGGCGATTCAATCCCTGACATAGCAGGTCCTCTAGGCACCCCGACACACATTGAAAAAGTAGGCCATGTGCTCTGTGTTGGAGGCGGCATAGGAACCGCTCCGCTCTATCCTGTTGCTAAAGCCATGAAGGATATAGGCAACAGGGTCACAAGTATTCTGGGAGCCAGATCTGAAAATCTTCTCATCCTTGAGGATCGGATGAGTGAGGTAAGCGACAGAATCATCATAACCACTGATGACGGATCCAAGGGTGAAAAAGGTCTGGTGACTGACGCCATCAGGGAACTTGTTGAAGGCGGTGAGAAGTTTGACCAGTGCATAACAATGGGACCTCCCATTATGATGAAATTTGTCTGTCTTCTGACTAAAAAACTGGGCATACCAACCATTGTCAGTCTCAACCCTATAATGGTTGACGGAACCGGCATGTGCGGAGGATGCAGGGTTACAGTTGGCGGGAAGATTAAATTCGCCTGCGTAGACGGCCCTGAGTTTGACGGACACGAAGTTGATTTCGATGAAATGATGGCGAGACTGGGCACATACAGGAAAAACGAAAAGATCGCTCTGGACAGGTTTAAAAAACACACCGGCTGTAAACTGGAAGCATCACTTAAGGAGGGTAACAGGTGAAACCGTCAGAAAGACTGAAGATTCCACCTACCTCAATGCCAGAACAGGACCCGAAAGAGCGGATAAAGAATGTTAAGGAAGTTCCCCTGGGCTACACACCTGAAATGGCAATGAAAGAAGCTCAGAGATGCCTGCAGTGCAAAACTCCATTCTGTGTGGAAGGTTGTCCTGTTGGCATCGATATTCCGGGTTTCATAGGTGCTATTGAAGCTGGTAACTTCAAAAAGGGTGTAAGAATCCTGAAGCAGAGGAATCTTCTCCCGGCTGTATGTGGAAGAGTATGCCCTCAGGAGGAGCAGTGCCAGCAGGCCTGCACAATCGGAAAAGCTAAAAAAGATCCCGGCAAAGCTGTAATGATAGGAAAACTTGAAAGATTCCTTGCGGACTGGGAAAGAGAACAGGGGGAGTATGAAGTCCCCCCTGCTACAAAAGAAACAGGAAAGAAAGTTGCCATTATAGGCGGTGGACCCGCCGGTTTGACAGTTGCCGGTGATCTGATCAAATACGGTCACGATGTTACTGTGTTTGAAGCGTTTCACAAAGCCGGCGGTGTTCTTATCTACGGAATACCTGAGTTCCGTCTTCCAAAAGCCATAGTTCAAACTGAAGTAGACTATCTTGAAAAACTCGGAGTGAAGTTCCGCTACAATTTCATTGTGGGCAAAACTGCTCCTGTAAGTAAAGTAGTTAATGAGCACGATGCTGTATTCATAGGTACAGGGGCCGGGCTTCCCCGGTTCATGAGAGTAGAGGGTGAAAACCTTCTGGGGGTACTCTCTGCAAATGAATATCTCACAAGAGCAAATCTTATGAAGGCTTACAGTTTCCCGAATACAGACACCCCGATAGTACTTGGCAAAAAGGTTATCACAGTAGGTGGCGGGAATGTAGCCATGGACTGCGCCAGAACTGCACTCCGCATGGGTGCGGAAAGATCCCTTATCGTCTACAGAAGGGCTGAGGAGCAGATGCCTGCACGGCTTGAAGAAATCCATCACGCCAAAGAAGAGGGTGTTGAGTTCCATCTGCTTAACAATCCAGTCCGCCTTGTAGGGGATGATAAAGGTTGGATCAGAGGTGCAGAGCTGATAAGAATGGAGCTGGGAAAACCTGATGCATCAGGCAGAAGACGACCGATGCCCGTAGACGGTTCCGAATACATAGAGGAAACCGATGCACTTATCGTTGCCATCGGCAACAGTCCCAAT
>CAYLRO010000073.1:0-8550 GCA_964386635.1 uncultured bacterium
AATAACCCTAATAATTATAGTTAAAAAGTCAAGCATGTGGTGTCGCATGGATAATATTGTATAATACGGAAAAATATTGCGGGGGTAACTGTATTGAAGAAGTACAATGTGGTGTTGACAGATGAAAATCGTAAAAAGCTGATGCAAATGGTAACAGATGAGACATCTAATGAGGCATATGCTATAAATGCCAGTATACTACTGAGTTGTGATGATGGGCCGTATCAGGAGGACAGGAAGATAAACAGAGAGATATCAACTGAGCTTGGTGTCAGTATGAGAAAGATAGATAGAACGAAGAAGCGATTTGTTGAAGATGGGATTGAAGCAGCACTGCACGGCAGGCAAAGCAGCCGCGAATACCGGAAAACCGTTGATGCCACCGTTGAGAAGAAGCTGATTGAGCTTTACAACAGCGACCCTCCAGACGGTGCATCACAATGGAGTTTAAGACTTCTTGCAAAGACGGCTTCAAAGCTTGGGTACATTGAGAGCATCTCGCATGAGTCGGTGAGAAGAGTATTGAGGAAGAAGATCAAAAGGTAGTGAGTGCTTCTAAATTTTTTAAAAAAATATAACTGTAATACAACTACATATATAAGTAATACAAGACGCTAATGAGATATTATATTTTTAAAGCATTATAAAACATTGTAAATGACTCGGCCAGATGAATGTTTTGTATCTCCCCTAAGGAAATTCTGCTTAAGAGAATGCCGGAGAGTTGTCTGCTGAGCTGTTCTATCCCAGCCCCAGTATGTCCAGATTCCAGAGTTTCTCAAGCTCAGGGTTGGTGAAGAAGACCAGATGCGGTGCCTGAGAATAGAGGGCTGAGAGTGTAGTGAGGTCAAAGCTGCCTGCTAGAAGAAGGCCGACTTCACCACCGGGAAGAGCAACAGGATTTTTGGATTTGATAACAGTTGTGGCCAGGGTGGAGCATTCCTGGAGCCATCCGGGGTCTGCTGATGGTTTTGCGATCACTGCTGTTCTTATCAGTGAGGGCACATTGTATATCTCTGATTTTTCCCTGTCATAGCAATCGGGCTCCTGGAGTGAATTTATCATGTCCAGAAGATCCAGTGGGAATTGCTCCTCTGATTCAATCACAATATCAAGTGGACAGTACGGGTCTGTTTCCCGCCTGAGAAGTATACGTTTCATAACTGCTTCTCTGTGGACCCAGGCGTCTTCAGTTCTTATTCGAAGAACCCCGTGCCTTACAGATTCAGGGGAGGAGCTTCCGCCTGCTTCAGGTATGAAGATCTCCATTTTCGGGAAGCTTCTGCAGAGAACCGGACGAGGCGGGGGATCGGCATCATATCCCAGTATGTCCGAGACCTGTTCTCTCTTCTCCATAAGATTCTGAAGAGTGAAGGAACCTGACTGTGTTAAGCAGTAAGGCGGGTAATCATTGTATTTAATTCCAAGACTGACTGCATTGGCTCTGAGTTCCGTTCCAGGAAGAACTGAAAGGCAGAATGTCTGAACCTGTTCCTCCAGATCTCTTGCGGTTATCTGCTGCGCAGCTTTAACAATGTTTTCCGGGTTGTCCCCTGGAAGTCCCAGGATGAGGTCGATAACAGGTGTGATTCCTGAGTTACGCAGGATCTCTGCTCCCCACAGTATTTTCTCCGGGTTACCGCCTCTTCCCACAGCCTTCAGAACCTCTCTGCTCATGGTCTGGAGACCTACTTCAAGGCTGTGGAAGCCTGCTTTTTTGAACAGCACACCATCATCAGGCTTAATCAGGTCTCCGCGGACTTCTGCGAAGCTCGCCATACCAAGGGGCTCCATACCGGAGAGCAGAGCTGTCAGGTCATTCCTTGCATTGAATGTGGGATCGAGAAAGACCAGTTCCTCAGCACCTTTTTCCTTCAGCAGTCTGATCCTTGAAAGAGCCGCTTCTGCCGGCATTACTCTGGGAACAGGTGCAGTTCTTCTGTAGGCGCAGTAGGAACAGAGGCATCCGCATCCCCGCTGGGTTTCCACATGTGCTGATCCTCCAGGGGCTGGAGTAATGTGCCCTGTCTCATACGGGTCCGGCCATCTGTCAGGAGACGAAGTGTCCCGGAACGGTCCCAGAAGTTTCTGCCCTGTTTTGATGATTTCTTTCAGGGTTTTTACATGGAGAACATCTTCTGCATGAATTTCACCCTCGCCAGCCACGAACAGATCAATACAGTCATGGGCCAGAAGAACGCTGTTGTCTGCTGTGACCTCCGGTCCACCTGCCACAACAAGAACACCCGGATGAGCTTTCTTGTACTGCTGTATCAGGTTCAGTGTTCTGTGTCTGTTCCAGAGGTAGAGGGTAACTGCAATAACAGCTGGATTCCTGGAGTGAAGTTCTTCCAGCACACCCTGATCGCCAAGAGAGTTGAGCAGGTGCTCTGGAAAAACCGAATCTTTTGAAAGGCCGGCCGCTGCTGCCAGTTTGGCTGGAGCCAGTGGGATGTTCCCTGTTGGTTCCCAGGCTGTACCTGGATGGAGAGGAAGCTGTACAAGCTGAACTCTGCTCATCAGTAGAAGCCGATGGGATTTACTGCTCCGGCTATCAGCATGGTGATAATACAAATGAATGAAAGGCTCCAGAAGATATGTGACCTGGGATGGTGTCCGGAGTAGTTCTCTTTCACTACAGCAATCAGGCCTGCGGAGCAGAAAATGAGGGAAAGAGACATGAGCACTAATGCTGCGGAAACACCATTGTAAATAAACAGACCAGCCACCGCTACTGCTCCAGGGAGGATTGCTTTTGACGCAAACTTGAAAGCCCACCCTTCTGAGTCTGCCAGCGGGGGGAATTTTTCATACGTACTGGAGAATTCTCTTGAGAAGAGCTTGATCCAGTAAGCAATTGTAAAAGCTGTGCAGAGGATCATCAGAATGCTGTAGATGACAGTGCCTGCCAGGGCTGAGACGGAGGCTGGAGAAACAATCAGCCTCAGTGTACTGTGGGGAAAGAACGGTACAGCTGCCAGAATGATGAGCAGGAAAACTTCCAGGGCCTGCAGAACACCCAGAACAGACCATCTGCTGAGAATTCTTCTTCCGAAGAGCCGTGCTGTCTGGAGGCCTGTTAAAATTATGGATATCTGCCCGGGAGTTTGTCCCGGTCTCCCGGCAACTGTGGAGACAATCAGGGCGAGGATCAGCAGCTCAACAAGCCTGAGAATGTCAAACCGGTCAAGAGTGTCCCCTGGGTGTTCAACCTCAGTTGGTTCTGCGGGAAGCTTATCCTTCCTGGTCAAGCGCTGGTGGAATATTTCCTCTATGATGAAAGCGATCAGGGCAAGTACTCCAAGAATCCTATGCATTCTGCTCATCCTTCACTGAAAGCAGTGTAATACCCCCTGCGATGAAGAGAACCGAAATTGCCAGTATTGAATTTCTGGTGCTTCCGGTAAGATCCCCTATAACTGCGAAAATAAGAGGTCCGAGAATACTTGCAAAACGCGAGGAGATGGAGAAGAAGCCGAAATACTCTGCAGACTGAGCTGCCGGGATCAGTTTTGAGTAGAAAGAACGGCTGATTGCCTGGATGCCCCCCTGGAGCAGTCCCACAACGCCGGCTACAACCCAGAACTGCCAGGAGTCAGTCATCCTCCAGGCATATATCACTACTGCGATGTATCCGGCTATTCCTGCGAGAAGTGATCTCTTCGAACCCACTCTGGCTGCAAACCACCCGTAAACCAGAGAGCCTGGTACACCTATGAACTGGGTAAGAAGAAGGGCTCCGATAAGGTCTGCTGTATCCAGCCCCAGCTCGGCCTTTCCGAACACCGTGGCCATAAGAATTACTGTTTGTACACCGTCATTGTACAGGAGAAAGGCGATGAGGAATCTCAGGGCATTTTTGTGCTTCTTCAGATTCCTGAATGTTACTGCAAGAGTCTTCAACCCTTTTCTGAGTGAGTTTTGAAAGGAAACCCCTGTGGGAACACTTCCCTGAGGAACTTTCCTGAACAGAGGAATGGAGAATATTCCCCACCACAGTGCCACGGTGAGGAAGCTGAGCCTTACTGCCGTGTCTCCCTCTGGAATTCCCAGGAGAAAAGGCTTTTTTATCATGAGCAGGTTTATGGCAAGAAGAATTCCTCCACCCAGATAACCCATTGCAAATCCCCTGGAACTAACCCGGTCTCTTCTCTCCGGAGGGGTGGTGTTAATCAGAAGGGAATTGTAGAAGACATTTGCTCCGGCGAATCCCAACTGGCCCAGAATGACAGCTGCCAGTGTAAAAGTCACACGTCCAGGGCCACTGAAGAAAAGCAGAGCAGAAGCCAGGATGCCAAGACCGGTCATAACTCCCAGGAATAGTTTTCTCTTTCCTCCGGCATCTGCTGCAGCTCCGAAAACAGGAGCTCCCAGTGCCACGATCAGCGCTGCAAGTGCCATGGAGTATCCCCAGAGAGACTGAGAACCTGAAGAGAATGTCCTGCCGAAAAGATCAACGGTAACAGGGTCAGGACCGCAGACTACCCCGGCAAAGAATGCAGGGAGGACTGCAGCTACAATAGTGGTGACAAATGCTGAATTTGCCCAGTCGTACATACACCAGGCTTTTTCCGCAGGTGTGAACTTCACGCGAGTTGACCCGTTTTGTTTCCGCATTTGCTGAACATAGCTGAAATCTTGCAGTCAGGCACTTCCTTCCACTGTTTTACTCTGGTATGATTCATGGTCACTTAAAACCAGTAAGAACAAAAGGGGTGTAAAATGTCTCTATTGGAAGACCTTAACGGCCTGCTCTCTCAAAAAGGTCAAGCGGTCAAAGTGAACATCTCCCGTGAAGAGATGATTAAGAAATCAGTGGACCGAAGAGAAGCTATTGTAATGGATTGCGGTGCACTGGCTACGTGGACCCGGATAGAATCAGCTGGAAGAAGCCCTAAAGACACTGTGATAGTCAAAAGGGAGGCAAGCCAGGGAACAATTGACTGGACAAGTCCCAACAATCTTCCTGTTGATGAAGAGACTTTCAACATGGTCTGGGAAGACATACTTGAGGTGTTCAGTGGAGCTGATGAACTGTATGTCACCGATCGGCTTATCGGAGCTGACCCTGCATTCGCACTTCCTGTGCGAGTTGTTACAGACAAGGCCCTTACCGCTCTTTTTACAGATAACATGTTCCGTCCATGGGACAGCGAAGCAGCCGGGAAGTCCATATTCAAAAACAGAGGTTTCACCCTGGTGGCATCACCGGATCACAAAATAGATCACACCAGATATTCCGGCAGACTCAGGGAGAATCCAACTCTGGGGCACACCTCAAACATGATGGTGGGCATGGACATGGACAGGAACCTGGGTATTGTTTTCGGGAGTGCTTACGGGGGAAGTATTAAGAAGCTGATATTCACTGTAATGAATTACATGCTTCCCGCAGAGGGCATTCTTCCCATTCACTGCAGTGCCAACGAAGGCGAGAACGGTGACTGTGCTCTACTTCTGGGACTTTCAGGTACAGGCAAAACCACTTTAAGCGCCGACCCTTCCAGAGCCCTGCTTGGTGACGATGAGCATGGCTGGAGTGATCACGGTATAGCGAATTTTGAAAACGGCTGTTATGCCAAGCTCATTGATCTCAGCCCCGCAAAAGAGCCGGAGATATTCTCAGCCTGTTTCCATCAGGATGATTATCTCAAACACGGTTCCATAATTGAAAATGTGGTGGTTTATCCCAACGGCGACTTCGATCTTTGTGATGATGCTTTCACACCGAACAGCAGAGGCTCGTACCCGCTTCGCTACCTCACCAACATCAAGGAGTCCTCTGTTTCACGTCACCCTGAGACCATTCTCTTTCTTACTGCAGATGCAAACAGTGTAATTCCTCCTGTTTCAAAACTCTCCCGGGAACAGGCAATGCTCTGGTTCCTCATGGGGTATACAAGTAAACTTGCAGGAACAGAAACCGGAATAAAGGAACCTGTCAGTACCTTTTCCAGGTTCTTCGGTGAACCGTTCATGCCCAGACTTCCTGAAGAATATGCTGACCTTCTGGGCAGGAAGATGGAGCAGTACGGCACACAGGTATATCTGATAAATACCGGCTGGACTGGCGGTCCTTACGGTGTCGGCAAGAGAATGGACCTGCCTCTTACCAGAAAAATGGTTGATGCCTGTCTTACAGGGTCAATTGAGAACGCTGAGATGAAGAAGGATCCATACTTCAAGGTGATGGTTCCTCTCTCCTGTCCGGGAATTGAGGACAGTTCAATTCTTCAGCCGGGAAACACATGGGCGAGCAGATCTGAATATGAAGCCAGAGCTGCGAAACTTGCCGGTGAGTTTGCCGACCACTTCAGTAAAGCGTACGGAAGTCAGAATATCAGTGACTCTATTGCCAGTGAATGTCCTGGTATGTAGCAGCTGAAGATATCTTATCACTGGAAACCCTCTGCTTTCTTGCAGGGGGTTTCCAGCTTCTAATTCCCTACTATATTACCCGGTTGCCGGAATTGGGGGTCAGTTCTGTGCAAGAAAAGATAACGAGGGGTTGTATGAAAAAATCAGTATTGTTTGCAGTTATCCTGATGACCGCAGCAAGCGCCTTCGCGCTGCCTTCCTATTCAGGTCTACGGGGTTTGAACCGCGTTGTGGATGCCAGACCTTCCGAGACAGGCTACCTGTCTCTGGGACTGTTCACTTTCATGGGCATTTCTCCTGATGAGAGAACGGCTCAGCTTTCCACAGGAACAGAAGAAGTTACCGACACAGAGTACAACGGTACCGGCTACCTTACCATAGGCTATGGTGCAAGCAGCCATTTTGAGCTGGGAGCAAACATATCCTACGTGATGAATCAGCTTCGCAGGGAAGATGCAGGCAACAGACTGGACATCACAGGAGACTGGGATGGCGATGACGGTTTCAGTGAGGCGGGTCTTTCTCTCAAGTACACATTCAACCCTGAATCAGAGAACATGTGGTTCGGTGTAATGCCATGGCTTAAAGGTTCCATCTATCAGGGTGGAGACAACAGCTTTGTTTACAACGGTGACGGATGGGATGGAATATGGCAACTCGATGAACCCATGTTCCAGATGAGAAGACCCATGATCAACGCTGGAAGCATGAGCTTCGGTGGAGAGATTCTGGCATCCTTTGATGTGAAACCTGTTGTTCTGCATGCCAACCTCGGTTATGCAATGTACAGCCAGAACTTCACATTCACTGACCGCAGATTTGATGCCGGTGGTAACGTGATTGCCACTGAGGAAGTTGACATGGATGTTGACGATCCTGCAATCAGTGTTAAAGCTGGTATTGAATACCCCATGGGCAGCACAACTCTCTTTACAGAAGTTGAGTGGCGCAGATTCCTTGACAGAGAATTTGAAGAGGGTGACGGCGAGCGTTTTGATGAATACATCCAGATCGCTCCAGGCGCAAGATTCAGTTTTGATAACGGCTTTGCTTTCGATGTAACCGGTTCAATCTGTCTTTCAGATTTCGATCCGGAGTACAACGATCTGGGTCACAGGTATTTCCAGGCAGGTCAGACCCTTACGGAAGAGGAAAGAGCAAGATATGCTCCTTTCCCCGGTGGTTATGCCCCCAAGTACGGTTTTGGTGTTGATGTAATGTACACCGCTGACCTGAACGCACATCCTTCCATCCTTTCAGGAACAGTGACGGATGCTGTAACAGGCGAAACCATCAACAATGCACAGGTAAGCTTCCCTGGAAGTGAAGTAGAGTCTGTTCAGTGCACTTCCAATGGTGCCTACAGCGTTCAGATCAACAAGGGTTCATACAACGTTCTTGCAGAAGCAGATGGTTATGTTGCTGCAAGCGAGGCTATTGAAGTTCCATCAGGCGAGAACATCACAAGGAACTTTGAGCTTATGCCTATGATGGGTACAGTAACCGGTACAGTAACCGATTCAGGAACAGGTCTGCCTCTTCAGGCTACCATTGCTGAAACCGGTTCAAACAGTACCGCTACAGATGTTGAGGGTAACTACAGCATCCAGTGTGCTGCTGGAAACACAACACTTCTTGCATCTGCTGACGGCTACGGCAACCAGTCTGCAACAGTAGCGGTTCCTGCCGGTGATGTGGCTGTACAGGACTACCAGCTGAACCTTCAGCTCAACTTCGAGAATGTCTACTTCGATTACGACAGGTACGACCTGAGAAGCGATGCGAAAACAGTTCTCAACGAGGTTGCCAGAACACTGATCAGCAACCCCGGCATAGCCATAATGATCACAGGTAACACCGACTCAGACGGTACTCCTGACTACAACGCCGGTCTTGCTGAGAACAGAGCAATGGCTGTGAGAAATTACCTGATTTCTCAGGGCGTCAGCGAGTCATCTCTTTCCACTGTGGGTTACGGTGAAGAGAAGCCTGCAGTTCCCAACAACACCGATGAGAACAAAGCTCTCAACAGAAGAGCAGAGTTCATCATTCTTGGTGTTCCTATCCAGTAGGGCTGATACTTTCTTCAGAAGAGGAGCGGGTTTTCCCGCTCCTCTTCTTTGTTTGCCCTGCAAAGCAGGCAAACCCGTCTTGTTGAAAGAAGCAAGAGTT
>CAYLRO010000074.1:0-8512 GCA_964386635.1 uncultured bacterium
TGAAGTTAAATGGGCGCCACTCTATAAAGGCATTTTTCAGGAAGACTTCCTCTGTGTTGATTTCCACCTTCAGCTCAGCGCTGAAATTGCTGGAAAGATCAACCTGGGTTTCAAGCCCGGCCCGTTCAACCGAAAATTCTCTTGAAGGAACAATATTTTCGCTTCCGTATTGTGAGTATCGGAGATCCAGATAACCGCTGAGAGTGAACTTTTCACAAAGCCGGTTCTCCACATCAACAGCCTCTGAGGCAGAATGCAGTCCCATGAGAAGCATAATGACTGTCAGTGTTCTCATTCCAACACCTTCCGTATGTTGCCGGCTTGCCTCTTCAGCGGAAAGCCAATGCTGTTTCTTATATCCATAAACCAGTGGTCCTTGATTCAGAGACTGTCTGCCGGGAGATGAAGTTCATGCATCAATCCTCGTTGCAGACAGAGTTAGGTCCACCGGGTGTTCCCCAGCAGACAACATCTCCGCTTTCAGTGCCTGCAGGGTTTGAAAAATCCTCTGACGGGCGCCAGTTCGTAGAATCATTCGGACCAGAAGGATCCACCCGCTCAAGGGAAGATCCAGCTCCATCTGCACGAGAGGCTTCAGATCCGCTGGCACCCCAGCTTTGGTCATATCTTACGGATTCAATTACCGTGCCACTTTCAGTGTAGAGAATTACCTCATCACTGGAATTTCTCAGTCTTGTCCATTCTCCACTCCATGGAAGAATACGGATGTCGCTTCCATAGGCGCTCTTGAATGACTCATCATTGGCGCAAACAACACCATACGCTCCAGGAGCAAGAAGGTAATGCCCCAGGTACATCTGCTTGTTTCCGTCAGTGATCATCATTCCTGCCAGATTAACGGCCTCAGGGCTGTAGTTGTAGAGTTCTATCCATTCCACGTGTTCATCAAGCCCCAGGGTTTGTCCATCAGGATTGTACATGATCTCATTAAGATGGACCGTTCCCTGAAGCTGTACAATTGCCACAAGAACACTCACTGTTGGTATCATGGCTTAATTCCTTTCAGTTTAAGTTCGCCTTTATCTGATAATTGACACAAGATTGGAGTATGTATTCTGTCCCTGAACAAGCCGGAGAATGTAAACGCCTGAGGGTAATACAGATGTATCCACAGACACAGCCTGTTCGTTAGAAAGATCTGCCTGGAACGCAGTAGCAACTGTTCTTCCAGACATGTCATAAATGGTGAATACTGCAGGACCGGAATTGCCTGTCAGCATGAAACTGGTCATGCCGGCAAAGATTGGATTTGAGCAGTATATCTCCAGGTCCTCCGGCTCCAGCTCTTCCCACTGCTGGGGATTCTCATCGCTATTGGAAGCGCCGGGCGTAGGGCAGGTCTGAATTTCCCAGGAGTCTTCAAGGTCCATCCATCTTCCCCATGAAACATCATGTTCCAAAGCCGGAAAGGTGATCCAGTCTACCACAACAGCTCCCTGCATCAGATAGATTTCTTCGCCGTCGCCACTGAGTTTGAAGCTGGTGTGAAGGGAGCCTTCTTCAGTTTCACTGTCAGCCCACAGGATCATGTATTCACCTGGTTGTATTACGGTGTCCGGGAAAGCGTACTTTTCCGGGAAAGCCATATCATCAGTAAGGAAAAAACCGGCGAGAGAAATGGCAGAAGTTCCTGTATTAACCAGCTCAATCCAGTCATCGTAATCACCGGAAGGGTCGGCTATTGTGGAATCATTACCCGACATCAGTTCATTCAGTATCAGGTCTTCAACAGGTGTCCAGGTGCCAAGCCGGGAGGAAAGGTATTCGTACCTGTCTTCCACGAAGGTTGCCAGTGCCGGAGCTACCCTGTCCTGCCCTAACTCAATACAGGAGTACATGGCGCTCTCGAACTCGGAATATGAGAATAGTTCTCTTGGGGAGTCTTCCATGAAGACCCAGTCTCTGATAAGGTCCCTCATTTCTTCCATTCGAGGTATTAGAATCGAGGGATTGGCATCGGTGGCCAGCATCCTGAGCAGGTGGCCTTCATACACAGCAGTGTACTCTTCAACACTCCACAGTGCGCTGGCAAGCGATCTGATTTCTCCCTGATCAGGGTTAAGCCAGTAGGGATCAAGAGCTTCAAGTTCAGACACTGAGTATCGCCAGGAATTGTAGCATCCCCACGATTCGTTCATGTCCCACTCACCGAATACGAATCGGTCATCCCTGTCTGCATGATAGAGGTAGTAATTTACACATCTGCCGGTGTAGCTGTCCAGGTTAACCAGTAGATTATCAACCGCAAGCAGAATCAGGCCGGTATTTACATCCATTACAGTAGACAGAGTAGCCGGAAGTTGAGAAGTTTCCGTGTTGTCCAGGTAGTAGCAGAATTCCACAAGGGGTGCCCAGTCATTGGATTCCTCGTTTGTCTTCAGCTCGAAATTGTCGTAATAAAGCGATACATCCCACCCGAAGAATTCCAGTGAGCCATGCTCGTCACCTTTCCAGAGGTTGCCATCCTCTCCGTCACCGAATCTTTCTTCTATGAAATGTTTGTCATACTGCTCTACCAGAGTGTAAAGACCCCAGTAGGTATCGTTGATGTACAGTGCTGCAAAGGAAGTACGCGGACACGGGATTCCTGCCGCTCTGGCGATTTCGTAGGCAGCGGCCTCTCTCACAAAGGACGGGTCGTTCATGTTGCAATTGAGATTTATCTTGTATATCCCGCCGATGTTCTGAAAATCAACGAACTCATCAAAATCTATCTTGAAGGATTTTTTCATTGTGGGATTGCCAAAGTAGCTGGATGAGCCTTTGAATCTTACTCCTACAGAGTCAAGCACGTAATCATTCCATTGAAATGAAGCTGCCAGATAAGTCTCGTTACCATAGTTATCCTCAAGAATATTCCAGAAGTCAGGGTCATCAAATGTAATAAAGATTTCCTGAACTTCCCCGTCTGCAAAGAGTGGATGATATGACGGAACCAGACCGCCCAGTGCAACGATTGGGAAAACACATGGCAGTGTTATCAGAATACAGGCTGCTGTCTTCATTTCATCCTCCCGGGATTCATCATCAAAGAATGACAATGGTCTTTGCATCTCAGGGAAGAATTAACAGGATGTAACAGAGTGTTTCAAATATCCCGGGATTTTAAGGCAGGGGAGTTTTCCGCTGATTTCAGGAGCAGGAATGGCATGATACCGCCCGTGTGTTGCTGTTCTGGCCATGGGCCACTCAAGAGGTGAGTAAGTTTCCGAAACCAGTCAATCTCATGTAGACCTTGATGTTAGTCCACAGCTATTCTGGGAATATGATCCGGAATCTGTACTAGAACCTCATAGTTAAGGTACTGGGCCAGTTCGCTGAAAGAACTCACTGTTACTTCCTGATCTCCCTGGCAGCCTATTATCACAACTTCATCTCCACTGGAGGCCTCAGGGATCTCGGTAACATTTACCAGGATCATGTTCATGTTAACCAATCCGGTAACTGGAGCTCTCCTGCCCCGGATCAGAACAAAACCGGAGTTACTGAGGTCCCTGGGAAAACCATGGGTATAACCTATGGGCACTGAGGCTATTCTGCTCCTGACCATGGTCATGTATGTGTTTCCGTAACCCACGAACTGTCCCGGAGAAACATCATGGATGGACATGATTCTGCTCTTCCAGCTCATTACTCTCCTGAGAGGTGATGGTGACTTGCATATTTGATCTTCTTCACCATGGGAGTAATTCAGAAGGTAGTTCATCTTGGTCTCTCCTGTGGGCCAGAAACCGTAAAGGGCTATTCCGGATCTGACCATGTCCATGATGGTTTCGGGATAGGTCAGAGCAGCTGCAGAACAGGCTGAGTGCATTATTCCGAAATCGATTTTCTGCAGATTCAGCCAGTCGCACCTTTTTTTGAATAAGGCAATCTGCTGCTGAATACGGAAGTAGTTGGAGATGGTCTCCGCTCCTGCATAATGGGTAGCTACGCCCTCTATCTGCAGAAAAGAGGAACTTCTGATTTTCTCAACAACCCTCTCCATCTCGGCCTCTCTGAATCCAGTGCGGTTGAGCCCGGTTTCCAGCTCGAGATGTATCCGGGCTTTCCTGCCCATCTTGCCGGCTGTTTCCTCCGCTATCCTGAGCCTTTGAAAATCGAAGACATAGAAGGATATATCGTTCTCTATTGCCCAGGGAACAGCATCCTTACCAATATGGCCCATTATCATGATGTGGCTGTGACAGGTTCGTGCTTCCAGTGCAACCTGAGCTTCACGTGCAGAGAAGACGGAGAAATGTCGAATTCCACAATCTTCTGCCAGTGGCAGGAATGCTTCTATTCCATGTCCGTATGCGTTTCCCTTGATGACACTGGAGAGGATCGCTTTCGGCCCGATGTGTTTTCTCATAAAGTCGACATTAGCCTTGAGTGCGCTTTTGCTCAGCTCTATCCAGGAGCAGTCGTACAAATTATCACAACCTCTCGGCTATGAATCTCCAGGGAAATTCATAGCAATATAATTTCCGGAACCAGGGATACTCCTGAAAGTCTTACTTCCATCTGTGAAGGCTGGAGTGTTCCACACTGGAACCAGGTCCGATGCTGCATAGCAGTAGAAAACCTGAATTGTAATCTTTTGGATCAGGCTTTCTTCCTGTATATGATTAACAGGATTGATTGCATTATAAAAGAATCTATCCAGTCAGTCAAAGCTCAATGGAGCGGCGAAGATTCTCCAGTAAACACGGAAGGAGATTCCCCTGCTGTTGTCGGCTGTATCTGCTCCTCTTTCGTGGTCGTTCAGGGGCGAATGAAGTAAAGGTCTGAGCTGTTTCATTGCATACAGAAAAGTCCCGCCACCAGGTGACGGGACCTCTCTTAAGAGAGAACTGCAGTGGGAGATTAAGTAGAAGCGAGCTTTGCCCTGTCAGCCTCCTGCCCTTTCCCAGGCAACAGGCAATTCTTCCGGGAACTTCCAGAGGTCAATGTGGTCACTATTGGCAACATAGAGCCCGCCCTGGTTTTTTCTGTGGTAACCAAGCCAGGAGTGGAATGGAAGCTCGTTCATGCAATCCTCAGAAACAATGGTTTTGGTTTTCTTCTCTGGGTCGTCAGAGATTTCCTTAAGAGCCTCTATGTATCGACTTTGTGCTGCAAGGTGAGGCTGTTCCGTATGAAGTTCGGTAAATACAACCTGTCTGAACATTTTACCCGGCCGGTGAGTAGCATACCAGGCATACTCTACAGGTGTGAGATTGGAAACAAGGAGCAGTTCAATGGGACACATCACCATGTAAAATCTGGCTCTTCTGTCAGCAGTGTTGGGAATTCCGGCAGCAGCAGCCACGTCAGACGGAGACATTTCCTCTGTACAACCGCTTTCACTGAACTTGTGGAGAAGGCTTCCAGGGGCCATCTCCATAACCCTGCCTCCTGTTTTTACAAGATATGCATTTTTGTATGCCGTGACAGGAGTGCATGAAAAGGCGTTGTTGGAAAGGGCGGTTTTCGTGCGGTTACCTGTGGCAGCAGCCTCAAGAGCTGCTATAGAATCAGTTTCCGCATCTCTCCATCCACCCTCGTCAAGAAATGTGAAATCCGGATGCATTTCCTTAACAGCAAGTTCAACCAGCAGCTTTCTTCCTTTGAAGTGTTTGCCTGAACCAGGGCTTCTGTGTCTGGCAAATCCCTCAATTCCCAGGGATGTTGCCGTGATATTACCTTCAGGAATTGAAAGCACAAGAAGAGAATCGGCCATGGGTACTCCTTTGTCAGACAAGAATGAAAACGGCAGGTACCGGTAATCAAACTTGTGTTTGAAATATGCAACAACCCTTTCGGGAATTTATTTGTAAAAGAGCATACGGCATCGGTGCAGAACCGTCAAGAAAACACAGTTCCTTTTGCTCTCAGGAGTTTGTTATTTCCTTGATCCAGCGGAGGTATTCAGGGGCTACAAAGGAGAGAGGAACTACAAGAATTTCAGCCACCTTATAGGGATGATGCTCTTTCAGCCATGAAACCAGCTGTTGTTCTCTCTTGCTGGTGGTCTTCAGCTTCAGCTGATACTCTCTGCCGCTTCGAATGTGCCCTTCCCACCTGTATATGCTTGTCATTTCTGATGAAATTTGAGCACAGGCAGCCATGTTCAGTTCCACAGCCATTTTTCCTACATCAATCGCTTCTTCTCTGGATGGATATGTAACAATAACCTGAACCGGCTGAACTTCCATTGTTTCCCCCTCGCTGAAAGCCACGGTATAGTCTTCTGATCTATGTTACTTTGTCAATCTTACAATTTGCGCAAGTTTATCAGAAGCGAAGTTGAAAAGAGTTCTGCCTTTTTTAACAGAGACTCTTGTCATGTCTCCTCCGACACCTCCATCCGGATAGAGTTTTCTCCACTCTTCAGGGCTCAGACTGGAAATGTTATTCACAGCACCGGGATACTTGCCGTTAAATGTTTCCGGGACAGGCTTTCCCAGAAGGTACCAGACCATGGAAACCTCTGATGTCGTTATGTGATGACCGGTTTTTCCGAACAGAAGCTCTTCCTCATCTGATACTCCCGGAAGCTGCCAGTAACCCAGATATTCCACATTGACTGGAAGATTACACTGTGTAATAGCGGCTTCAGCAGCAGCTCTGTTGCCTCCGTGTCCGCTGAGAAAAACAAGATTTCTGAATCCGTTTCTGGCTGCCTCGCTTATGATGTCTCCAAGAAGTGCTATGTAGGTCTTTTCTTCTAGAGAGAAGGTTCCCGGAAAGGCAGTATGACAATGGGAGTACCCATAAAAAAGAGCAGGTAAAACAGCACATCCGGTTATCTCCCCGGCTCTGATGCAGAGATGTTCTGCTATAATGCCGTCACATCCCAGAGGAGCTTGAGAACCATGCTGCTCGAGACTTCCAACGGGAAGCAGAATAACAGATTTATCTCCGTTATCTACATCAGCGGACATTGATTCAATTAGATTCAAGCATCACCTTTCATTGTGGAGATTGAATATATGAACAAGAAACCTCCTGTGATTACCCTGTCAGAAAAGCAGTGGTTAAGAATCCCCATACGCACAAGGCTGATTCTACGGGGAGACAACCTTCTGTCAGCAATAGAAGAAGGCCTTGCCGGTGCCGGTGAATCACTCTCCAGTGATGATATCCTCTTTGTAAGTGAAAAAGCAGTTGGCGCAAGTCAGGGCAGGTATTTCGTTCTTGGGCAGGATGATCTCAAGGTAAGATCTCTCGCAAGGTTCATGAGCAGATTTGTAACAAGAACCCCTGCGGGTATTGGGCTGGGTATGCCGGAGACCATGGAATGCGCCATGAGGGAGTGTGGCGTCTGCAGGATACTAGCAGCAGCTGTACTTGGTGGTATCACCAGATTCTTTGGAAGAAAGGGTGACTTCTACAGGATAGCAGGTCCGTGTGCCAGATCAATAGACGGCCCTACCAGCGGTACAATTCCACCGTTCAACAATGCAGTTAGTCTGGCACCTTCTGATCCTCACGGAGTAGCCAGGGAAATATCAGATAGATTTCACTGCAAGGCTGCTGTTGTGGACATAAACGACCTCGGGGGAAACATTCTGGGCTGGTATCCTGAGGAAATGGATACCAAACTGCTGACAGATATTCTGAAAGACAATCCCCTGGGTCAGGGCAATGCAGGAACTCCAGCAGGAATCATCAGAGCACAGGACTGATCCCTGCTACCTTTTGCCCCTCTTAACTCCGAAGATTCCCTCAACTGCAGATGTCAGAAGAGAGATCACTACTGCTGCCAGAACTGCCCACCAGAATCCGCCTATGGCGAAACCGTCAAGGAAACTTGATGCAAGCAGTATCATCAATCCACTTACCAGAAACCTTGCAAGGCCAAGAGTAAGTATCTGCAGAGGGCAGGTGAGAAGCGATATCAAAGGTGCAATGAAGAAATTCAGTAGACCGATTACAACTGCAGTGATCACTACACCCCAGATCCCCGAGAACTGCATTGCATCGCCAAGAAGCAGGGATGTGAGATAAAGAACGAGAGCAGTGATGATTAGATTGATTGCCAGACCAGATCTCTTTGCCGCCATTTCGGCTCCCCTCAGGTTAGAACTTGACAGAAGATAATGATTTTTGAATAATTCGTCCCTCAGCTGGCGGATCGTCCAATGGCAGGACCGCGGTCTCTGGATCCGCTAATCGGGGTTCGACTCCCTGTCCGCCAGCCACTTGTCTTTTTGGGGAGCGAAAGCTCCCTTTTTACATATCCATCAACAGGTTAAAGGTGTTCTACAAGTTTCTTGAGTTTTACATGTACAGGGACGTATTCGGTCTGGTTTGGAACACCTTTTCGCTTTAGAAATTTATTTGCTGCTTAATGAAAGCAGCCCCCGCAAAAGCAGGGGCTGCAGTTCAGTTATGAAGGCTGTTTACCTGACAACAACCTTCGCAGTCATGGTTTCCATACTCTCGGATTCCACACGGAGCAGGTAAACCCCTGCTGGAACACGGTTGCCGGAACTGTTCACTGAAGGCCAGGAAACCTGATCAA
>CAYLRO010000075.1:0-8374 GCA_964386635.1 uncultured bacterium
TGGAGATTCAATGATCGCTGCAGCCCCTGTAAATCCTGCCTTTGAACAAGTGATTTACACTATGAGTATTTTCAATTCAGAAGCAGTTCCTGATCCATGATGTTACAGTGATGGTTACTCTCTCATCTGTCACATAGGTAGCCCACCTCTTTCCGCCGAAGGGCATCGGTTGCTGCTAATGCTGTAAACAATTTTGTGGATGAGGGCTTCTTGACGGTGTCACTTATCAATTTGATAAGCTTCCCATAACACTTAAACCTGTTTTTCAGCTGGCACCATGTAACTGCCAGTAGGGGGGGTTGCTCTGTCATGGGAAATGAAACAGGATATTGTTTAAATCGAGAGGGTTGATATGACTAAGGAACAGGATTTCATGAGCCAGGCGGAAGGCAATATCAGGAGTTCCAGGCAGGATGCACCAGAGAGGCGGAAATTTCCGGTAAAGGTTGTGTTTGTAACTGTTCTGGGCGTCTGTTTCGCTGTTCTTGCGGTAAATTACATCCTTAACGAAACAGGCCCCGTTGCCGCCTCTTACGAAACCATCGAATCCGACTCCACTGCAATAATCCAGTCTGCAGTAATGCTTCAGGACTATATAGAGGAGAACGGTTCTCTTCCGGAAGGATTTCTTGAGCATGTTAATTCATCAGACGGTTTAGTGGAACTATCTGTAAATGACGATGGCTCCTTTTCCTACACCGAAAACGGGGTAACCTGGCAATCATCTCCCGGACTGCTTGCAGGAGAAGGTACAAGATGAAAAACAGACGAGCTTTTACCCTGATAGAATTAATGATAGCGGTTTTAATTATTGGCATCCTGGCTGCAATCGCCATCCCTCACTTCAGTGATGCAGCAGTATCCGCCAGAGCAACGAACATTGTTACAGACACAAGACTGATTCTAAATGCCGCACAGATCTATATGTCTCAAGAGGGAGAATACCCCCCGGACAGCTGGTGGGGCGAAATTCCTGAAGGGCTTGAGGAATATCTGCCGGACGATTTCGACTTCTCCCGGCACAGCGACTGGGACGTTCTGTACTCTTTCGATAACCTGCGCTATCCTGTAAACTACTCCAGTTATGCCAGAAGAACCGGTATCTGGATTTCTATCAGTGTATGGACAAAAGACCAGGAATTGCTGAACTCTGTGATGACTATTGCTCCAGGATACATGGTTGCAAATCAGGGAATGTATGGTCGCAGCAGACTGTCCGTGGTGATTGAGCCATATATCGATCAGTAGACCTTGTCTCTGCCAATAGTTTAAATGCTCTACTCCACTGCAAGGCCGCCTGCAGAGGTTTCTCTGTAGAGTGCCGGAAGATCGTGACCGGTCTTCAGCATTGTTCTAACCACTTTGTCAAAACTGATTCTGTGCGAGCCGTCTGAAAGAATGGCATATGCGTCTGCGTCCAGAGCCCTTGATGCAGCAAAAGCATTTCTTTCAATGCATGGGACCTGAACGAGACCGCAGACAGGATCGCAGGTAAGACCAAGATGGTGTTCAAGACCCATCTCTGCAGCGTATTCAACCTGAGCAGGAGAACCTCCAAAGAGCTGTACAGTTGCTCCGGCAGCCATGGCACAGGCTGTTCCGATTTCCCCCTGACATCCAACCTCTGCCCCTGATACGGATGCGTTCCTCTTAACAATTGCACCTATCAGCCCTGCTGTGGCAAGAGCTCTGCAGATTCTCTTTTCATTGAAGTCATGGTACTGCTTCAGATAGTAAAGCACTGCTGGCAGAACTCCACTTGAACCACATGTAGGGGCTGTGACTATTTTTCCCCCTGCTGCATTTTCTTCAGCAACTGCAAGAGCGTAGGCGAACAACTGTGTTCTTCTTCTCAGTGATTCAGTATAGCTGAGAGATTTTATGTAATAGGAATTTGCTTTCCTGGGAATACCAAGTCCGCCGGGCAATACACCTTCCTGTTCCAGACCTGTTTCCAGTGCTTCCTGCATAACGGTCCAGACTGTATGCAGGTGCTCCATTGCCCTGTGACCTTCTGTCTCATCAACCAGTTCCCACATCTGTTTCCCGTTTTTTCTGCACCAGAGGAGAATCTCATCCATGTTTTCCAGCTGGTAAACATGTTCAACAGTTGAGAGTTTACCGTTGTCATCTGCAAGGCATCCTCCTCCAATGCTGTAAACAGTCCATGGATCTGTTTGCTCTCCCTCGGATGGAACTGCGGTGAACCTCATGGCATTGGGATGACCCGGGAGGTACTCCTCCGGTTTCCAGATGATTTCAACAATATGCGGCTTCAGAGTGTTCCGGATTGTAACATCGGTAAGATGTCCCCTGCCGGTTGCCGCAAGGCTTCCAAACAGTTCTACTCTGAAGTTACTGCAATCGGAATACCGTTCCCGGAAAAGCCCGGCAGCCTTTGCCGGACCCATGGTGTGGCTGCTTGAAGGACCGTAACCTATTTTAAAGATTTCTATAACCGACTGCATGGATCTCCTCCTGTAGTTCCCGGGAAAATAAGCAAAAAACTTGAATTGCTGCAATTTTGTGAGAAGGAGAGAGTGCATGGTATTGAGGCCAAGGCGGTTTCATGTTATAAACTTGTAATGAAGATTCAAGAAGCAGTCATGGGGATGTCTGAATGTTTCAATCTGCGCACTCTACTGGAACTACATATCTCGTAATGTAGACAGGAAGAAAAAGCCGGTGAAATCTACCGTTCATGGAGAACAGTACTCCGACCCGCTTACCTCACTGTATAACAGAAGGTATCTTGAGACTCTGCTGCCTGATATCGTCGGCAAATTCATAGAAGAAAACACACCGTTTACACTTGCAATGGTGGATCTTGACCACTTCAAGACAGTTAATGATCTGCACGGACACGCAAGAGGTGACTCAGTGCTGCAGAGTTTTGCTGAGTTTCTGAGACAGTCAA
The DNA here is from genome assembly GCA_964386635.1 of uncultured bacterium. GTDB lineage: Bacteria > Fermentibacterota > Fermentibacteria > Fermentibacterales > JCC-6 > Sabulitectum. Next base: position 2,918 of record CAYLRO010000075.1, read on the forward strand.
CCCGCAGTGCTGATCTGCTTGTACGCTATGGAGGGGATGAATTTCTCTGTGTAATGCCGGATATCCGCCACCTGAATTCCAGGCTTATTTTCAATCGAATTTTAAAAACATGCCGGGAAAATGAATTCGATGGTCTGAAAATGACCTTCAGTGTGGGTCTGGCCTCTTTCCCTGACGACGGGACCACATACAACCAGCTTTTTGATATAGCAGATTCATCAATGTATGATGCCAAACGAAACGGCCGGAATCAGATTGGCGGCATGAACAGAAAGAAACTCACCATCCCGATTAAAACCTTTATCAACCGTCGGGATGAATTGAACAGCATGTTAACCATACTGAGAAAACGATCTTCCCAGCTGCAGATTGCTGTAGTTAACGGAAATGTGGGCATCGGCAAGACCCGTTTCACCAAAGAAGCGCTGAGTCTGGTTAAGGGCAAGGAAGTCATCTGGGCCGACTGTCTTCTGTTCAGCGAGTCAATAGCCTATTACACTATTCGCGAATTGATCAAATATCGACTTTCCCGGATGGGTTCTGATTTGTTTGCGGAGCTGCCGCCTGTCTACAGGCTTGAGTTGAGCAAACTTGTTCCTGAAGTGCTTGAATCAGCTGATGACGACGTTAGCGCAGTGGATCCTGTGGTTGATCGATACCGGCTTTATGAAAGTGTACGAAGAACCTTCGAGCTTGGTGATCTGCCAAAGATAATTGTGATAGATAATATCCAGTGGATCGACAGTGACTCACTGGAAGTACTTAAATATCTGTTTCGAGCTCTCGTGAGTACATCACATATCTTTGTGATGCTGAACAGGATGGAAGAAACTCCCCTGAATGTTACAGAGCTGCTGGATCATGTCAGACGTGAAGTGCCTGTAAAGGACATCAGTCTGGATCCATTCCTGTTGCCGGAGGTCAGGGAGAGTGTCCACGCCATCCTCGGTGAAGTGCCTGAAGACAGTCTTGTCTCCTATGCATACAAATCCAGCGGCGGGAATCCATACTTCCTGGAAGAGCTCTTCAGAGGTCTGGCCCAGGGTAAATACCTCCAGGTGAAGGATGACGTATGGGCATTCAGGAAACCTTCTGTTGAGATAGTACCGAAATCCATTGAGTACATAGCCCTTAAAAAGTACCAGGCCCTGAGTACGGAAACACAGCTTCTACTGAGATTTGCCACCATTATCGGTCATTTTGACGTTGGGCTGCTTCAGAAACTCAGTGATTTAAACGAGAGTGAAGTACAGGGCCTTCTCTCTTATGCCAACAAGGCGGGTATCCTGAGGGAGTCACGGGGAATACTTGTTTTTGTAGACGAATTCAGCAGGCGTGCCATATACCGGAAATTTGTAACAGACATTGCGGGACAGAAGATGCATCTCAAGGTGGCGGAAATACTGGAATCTGAGCATCTGGGAAGAGAAGCGGATATTGCTGATGATCTGGCGCGGAACTACTATTATGGCAAACACAGAAGCAAAGGTATCAAGTATTGTCTCATGGCTGCAGAAGCAGCCTATACCAAGTATTCCAATGTCATCGCAATTCAGTATTTCACCTGGGCGGAGGAGCTGCTTGACTGCAGTGAGAAAAATGTAAGACAGAAGTTCGATCTTGTGCTGGAAAGAGAAAAAATCTTCGACCTGATCGGTGATCGGGATAAGCAGAAGAGGGATCTTGCTGCACTGGCTGATCTGGCAAAAATGCTAAGCCACAATGAGCAAGTGGTTGCACTGCTGAAACTGGCAAGGTTCTACTCCAACATCGGGGACTATCCCAACTCGATTGAAACCGCTGACAGGGCAATTGATCTGGCGGAAACTGCGGACATTCCAGCCGGGCTGGCCACAGGATACATGATAAAAGGAATCTGCTGCCGATATCTCTCGAAATATGATGAGGCTTACTCGCTTTTTCACGAAGCCCTGAGCTATGCATCCGCCGCCGGCGACCTGCTCCTTGAAGCAGAGGTTTACAGCGAACTTGGCATGGCCTACACATATCATGGAAACTACAGTCAGGCCAGAGTTCAATATGCCAGAATGATACCGATTTACCAGAAGATCAGCATTCCCAGGAAAGAAGCTCAGGGTCTTCACAGAATAGGAATTGTACATCTTGAACTGGGAGAGTTTACCAACTCATGGAGCAATTTTGAGAAGATGCTGCGAATCTGCCGGGAAATTGGAGACAAAGGACTGCAAGCCACAGCATTGGTTAACATGGGGGAAATACAGAGAAGACAGGGGAAGTATGCAGACTGTCTGCCTCTTTACCAGCTGGCGCTGAAACTCTCCAGAGAAGCCGGATCCAGATCAGTTGAATGTGCCAGCAGGGTTAACCTGGGATTACTTCAGCACAATCTTGGAAACAACCAGATGGCAATTGAGTACTGCAGGCAGGCTATACTTTTTGCAGAGGAACTCGGCGAGAATCGCTGGAAAGGTTATGCCAGCAACAATCTGGGACATGCTCTGTCTGCTCTGGGAAGATACCAGGAGGCCAGGGAAGCCTACCAGGAGGCTATTGAAATCAGAACAGCGCTGAAGACTGTGAATCTGACAATAGAGTCCCTTGCGGGATTGCTTCAGGTGTCGCTGCAGGATGATTCTCTCTCTGAGGTACAGGCTGTCGTGGATCAGGTAACACAGCATCTGGAGGAAAACGATCTTGACGGCACAGATGAACCTTTCAGAATCTACAGTACCTGTTACCAGGCCCTGAAGAAACTCAATGACAGCCGCGCCTCAACTGTTCTCAGCAAAGCCAGCAATGTTCTTACAGAACTGGCATGGAACATCAGAGGCATGGATAGCCGGGAAACCTGTCTGATGGAAATTCCCTGTGACAGCGATATTGTAAGTGACTTCCTGAAAAAGAGAAGCTCTCAGCAGAAAAACCGGGAAATACCGCTCTGATTCCCACGCTCTCTTTTTAATTTATTAAGGCTGCAGAGAAGGAACTCGAAGAATACTCATGTTCTTCTCAAGAGCTTCACCTGACAGAAGATCTTCAAGTGCTTTCTCAACATGTCCGCCGGTCATGCCCGGGATAAGATCTCTCTCAAGAATTTCCCTGAGGAGAGCTGTATTCTGCATCCTGGGATCCGGAAGATCAGCTCTGAATACCCTGCATACCTTTATGGAACGCCTGCTGCAGATTTCATCTATGAATTCCGCAGTGACTTCTGGAACAGAGCCGCATCTTACGCTGTATGGCTGCCACACTGCATCGTAGTAGGCCAGGGTTCCTCCATCAGCAAGGAATGTATCCACAGCTCTCAGGGCTTCGTGCCTTTCAAGGGCAAGAACCAGATCTGCTTCACCTGGGGTGATGAGAGGAGGAAATTCTCCTTCTCCGGTTCTTATCTGGGAAACCACCACACCACCTCTCTGGGCCAGCCCGTGTGTATCAACTCCTCTTACTGTCATTCCCTCATAGTCCAGTGCTCTGAGAAGAACCTCACTCAACAACCCTATGCCCTGGCCGCCAACTCCTGTCATATAGATGTTCATCTGGGATCCTCCCTGTTTTCAGGTGCAATTGCCCTGGAAGGACATGTCTGAATACACGACCCGTCACCTATGCACAGGTCATCGTTCACTGATACGCTGTTTTCCCCGGCTTTCCACATGAATGACGGACATCCGAATGTGTCGATGCATTCCCTGGCAAGAGTACAGGTATCCTGGTTCACCTGAACATGTGCCGGTTTGTAACCTGGTTTCCTTTTCTGCTCTCTGATGAATTTCAGCATGCATGGATGTTTTGCTATGACAACACTGAAACCGGGAGCATCCAGGGCTTTTTTTACAGCATCGGTAAGAGCTTTCTGGCTGTAGGTATCCACCTCGGCAATGTCCTCTACTCCAAGTCCTTCAAGAACATTCCGCACCGGTATCCTGGTTGAAGGGCCGTTGAAGTTTTTCCCTGAACCGGGATTGTCCTGATGGCCTGTCATGGCTGTTGTACCGTTGTCCATAACAACAAGGGTGAGTTTGTGCCTGTTGAAAACAGCGTTCACTATCCCGGGTATCCCTGCATGGAACAAGGTTGAATCTCCAAGAAAGGCCACAATCCTTCTACTGTTGTTGAAAAGGGATAATCCCTGCCCTATTCCGGTAGAAGCTCCCATGGACATCAGCAGCCTGCCTATCTCGTAGGGCGGAAGATATCCAAGTGTATGACATCCGATATCTCCTACACTGATATCACTTTCCCGAAGAGCCTTTCCAATAGCGTAAAATGCACTTCTGTGACCACAGCCCGGACACATCTGCGGGGATCTTGCCGGTGCAGGAGAGGATTCAGGCAGGGGTTTGGGAAGGGCAACCATATCAGGCCAGATTTGATGGAGTATCAGCTTCACCTTTTCCGGGGTATACTCCCCGATCCAGTTTTCCTGCCTTTCCTTGCCCTTTATAACTATATCAAGCCGGCAATCAAATGCTATTCTTTTAATTGCCTGCTCCAGAAAATCATCCAGTTCCTCAAGAACAAGTATTTCCCTGTGAGTCTTCAGAAACCGGGCAATTGTATGTTCATCAAATGGATACACCATGGCAAGCTTCAGAATGTCGGGCTGTCTGTCTGAGGTTGCAACTGCATCCATAACAGAGAAAAACGGCAGCCCGGCAGTGATTATTCCCCTGTGGTTATTCCCTCGGTCTATGGTTCTGTGAAGTTTCAGGTCTGAAACGGTTCTGCAGAACAGGGAAAGCCTTTCCAGTGCCCTTGTCTTCATTTTCGCAACCATAGGTCCGATTGGAATGTATTCACCTCCCTCACCGCTGAAGAGGGGCGTATCATCCCTGGAAAAAACTTTGCGACCCTGAAATGCGACTCTTTCCTTACCGTGACATACGTGAGTAGTCAGCCTGAGTAATACAGCCATCCTGAATTTCTCAGCCAGGGAAGCTGCCTGAAGAAAATATCTGTAGGCTTCAGAAGGAGAACCAGGTTCAAAGACAGGGGTGTAGCTCATCCTGGCCAGATGCCTGTTGTCCTGCTCATTCTGCGATGAGTGTGCACCGGGATCATCGCCCACTATAACTACCAATCCGCCTGGGATATCCATGTGATTGAGCTGCACGAATGTATCTGCGGCAACGTTAAGACCGACGCTTTTAAAGAAAACAACGGAAGGTCGTCCATTTACAGCAGCTCCGTAGGCAACCTCCACAGCAACCTTTTCATTCACACAGAATTCAAAATGGAATGGTCGTTTTTCCGGATCAGTGGCTGCGATGGCAGCGGCTATCTCGGGAGTAGGTGAACCGGGGTAAGATGTAACTACCCTGGTTCCCGCTTCCACCATACCCCTTACCAGAGCAGTGTTGCCCATAACAAGTTCAGAGAAGGGTCCCTTCTGAAGAAGCATGTCGCCCATTTTCTTCATGTTCGTTCCTTCCGTCTTGAGATGTGAGATTCCCATACTCTAGCATGCACCAC
>CAYLRO010000076.1:0-7896 GCA_964386635.1 uncultured bacterium
ACCTTTTTCTATAAGGTGTTCAGCAATTGACCACATCTCAGGTGAAACATCCCTTATGAACAGCTTCTTCGCTGCTACCCTTGTACGGGTCATTCCATACCGGTTTTCTGTACCGGTAACATCATGGTTGATAAGAGGCTGAAGAGTGTCCAGAACAGCTGCTGCTTTTGCTTCATGGGTTTCCTTCGCCTCATATTCCTTCCAGAGACACAGGTATTCATCTCGAAGACGGTCAGGAAGGAGACCGAATATCCTCTCTGCGGCAACAGCTTCCTTGAGTGCAACGGCCTTCCGTTTTTCCTCGTCGTAAAGATATACGTCACCTGTATCAATTTCAACGATGTCATGAATCAGGAGCATCTTCACAACTTTTGTTACATCTGTTTTCTCAGGAAGATAATCCTGCATAAGCAGAGCCATAATGGCCACATGCCAGGAATGTTCAGCGCTGTTCTCCCACCTGCCGTGATCAAGGGTTTTATTCTGTCTGGTAACGGTTTTAAGTTTTTCCAGCTCCTGTATGAATGCAAGAACTCTTCTACAGTCTTCTGTCATGGTCTTTCCTTAATCAATCTTCAAGAACCTGCTGCATATCCAGATCTTCTTTAGAACCCCACCACTGATAACTTTCGGCATTTTCATCAGTTGTCCACCAGCCTGCAAACCCTGAACAGTCACCGGTGAAGGTAAACGATGCCATACCGGAGCCGTATTTATCAACCCATGTGCAGGTGACAGTATGGTCAACGGTAAACTGAATATCTGTAAGTTCACCTGGAGTAAGAGTGCCCTCTTCATTCATGATGTACTCGCCGAGAAGAACACCGCCCTCAAAATAGAATGTGGTTTCAACAGGCATGTTGTAACCGCTGGCGAACAGGGTTCCTGAGTATGTACCTGCAATCCGCCCTCTCCACTGTATCTCTTCAGGCTTCAGTGTTCCGCTGCTTCCAAATACCGTGGAAAACATCAGAAACACACCAATAACAACTCCGACTTTCATTGTTTAACTCCAGATTAAAATTGTTCTCATACTCTTTTGATTGCTTTTTCATACTGCACCGTTGTTTGCACGTCAACAGTTTTCTCTCTTGACACAAGCTGAGGTATACATATGTTTACATGTGTTCGCAGACAGTTCAATTAAATAGGGGAGATAAGAAATGGACAATTCCAGTATGAAACATGGAGCTTTCGGATGGTTCGAGCTGATGACAACAGATGTTGAAGGTGCGAAATCCTTCTACAAGAAGCTTTTCAACTGGGAATACGAAGACATTCCCATGACCGATGGCGGCAACTACACTATGGCCAAGGTGAACGGTACTGCTGTTGCCGGTATCATGGCCCAGCCTGATGAGTGCAAAGGTATGAAGCCCTGTTGGGACATTTACATTACCGTTGATGATGTTGATGCAACTGCTGCAGCTGTTACACAAAACGGCGGCAAGGTTCTCAGACCTGCATCCGATATCCCGGAAGTGGGCCGGTTCTGCGTTCTTCAGGATCCCCAGGGTGCTGTTATCATGGCCATCACTTACGCAGAGAAGTAAATCTCTTCTGTTCAGTACCGGCTGCATTTCCTGCAGCCGGTTTTTGTTTGATAATTCATTGACCTGCAGAAGGAAACAGGTTTATCATTGTATCTGGTTCAGCATGAAAAGTAAATTACAGGAATATTTGTTCATGATGCAGTGTATTCTTGTAAACAGAAACTTGCGGGAATGGAAGTGAATTATGAAATTGCTTTTAACAAATGTCTTTTTACTTGTTATTGCTACAGGATGTTTTGCCGGAGATTACTTGTCTGTTCCCATGTCCGATGAACAGGCAGCCATGGTTCTGGTTCGCGGCAACAATGAATTTGCTCTGGATTTGTATGGAGAGGTCTGCTCTGCAGATGATACCGGGAATGTATTCTTCTCCCCCTACAGCATTTCCGCAGCTCTTGGAATGACCTACTGCGGCGCCAGGGGAGAAACAGCCGCCAGTATGGCTGATGTGCTGCATTTTTCCCTGCCGGCAGGTCTTGTGAACACTGGTTTCCACCGGATATCCGAAACTCTCAGTTCAGGGAGTTCCGTTGATCAGGAATCAGGAGATGGTTTTACACTGGCAGTATCAAACGGTCTATGGGTGCAGAATGGATACTCTCTACTTGATCAGTATACAGCGGCAGTGACCAGCGCTTATGAAGCTTCTGTGGAGAATCTTGATTTTGCAGGTGATTCAGAAGGCTCCAGGAACACAATTAACAGCTGGGTTTCACAGAACACAATGAACAGGATTATGAATCTTATCCCTCCTGGGGTTCTAAGTGCAGACACCCGACTGGTTCTTACAAATGCTGTTTACTTCAAGGCTTCCTGGATTCATTCCTTCGATGAATACGCCACATCTGAGGGAAGATTTACTCTTGCTGATGGTTCTGTTGTGGTAGTTCCAATGATGAGGCAGACTGAATTCTTCAGCTACGGTTCTTCTAACAACTGGAGCGCAGTATCAATGGGATATGCAGGCGGTTCCGCAAACATGCTCATCATTTTACCTGAGGGAGACATCAACGAGTTCCAGGAAGGTTTTGATTCCAGCATGCTGGAAAGGATAAGAGAATCCCTGTCAAGACAGAATGTGCAACTCTCAATGCCAAAATTCGAATTCACACAAAGCATGCCTCTTAGTGAAATCCTGATCGCCCTTGGTATGGAACCTGCTTTTGGTCAGGATGCTGACTTCAGCGGCATCACAGGAAACCGGGAACTGTTCATTACTGAAGTAATGCACAAAGCGTTCGTGAAAGTGGACGAAACAGGCACAGAGGCTGCAGCTGCAACAGGAGTTGTAATGGCCATGGAGTGCATCCCCCCCACACCTGTTGAAATGCACATTAACAGACCTTTCATTTTCCTGATTCAGGATGAATCCACCGGTTCCATTGTGTTCATGGGCAGAGTAATGAATCCTGCTTCCTGATCGCTCTTCTCAGCTGACCATATGAGTGTTATCGATCTGAATTGCCATTGGATGAAATGGCCAGAAAGGGCCTGACCGATCCTGCCCTGATCTTTGTAACCGGGAAAAGAGCTGCTTCAGTTCCACTGAGGTTTCGAAGCGAATTCCAGGTTTCCTGACTCAGCTGTGAATCTCCTATCCCCTGGAATAGCAGAAGACTCACTTCTGTTTCCTCGCCTCCGGTAATGAACAAACCAGGCTCTCTGCAGAGCCATGATACCAGTTCCTTTCCGTAGATAGACGGCGCTGCCACACCAGTGGCTCCAGCACCTGCTGCATTTCTCAGCAATTCAACGGTAACCGGCTTATCTGTTATGAGAATACCGCCTTCTTCAACAGCATCAGGAGAACACACCAGTTTTCCCCTTACGTTTTTACCAAAACCCAGCACGCCATTGATTTCCAGACAGAGAGCGGATACAGTAACTGATCTCCTGAAATCTGTGTCAATAACTGTCCCGGCCATGGGATTATTTATCATGATTGGTGTCATGTTGTAACAGATGGTGAGTGTTCCTTTTTCATAATCAATATCAGTAACGAAACCGGGGCATGGTGCCTGACAGATGGAAACCGGTGGATCATTGCACAGCACCTGTCCCCTGTATACAAAATCACCGGTATCCACTCTCATGTATTTACTCAGTTTCCCCGGGGATACGCCCATTTTCCTTGATACTGACACTGTGTGTGCCAGCGAATCATGGTTCATGTTTTCTTCCATCATCACAACTCCCGGGAGGAGCACCTTTCCAACAGTACCATCCACCTGAGATTTGTAGGTTTCAATGTAACTGCCGGTATTATGACGGAAGATGTCATCACCTTTTTTCACTTCATCTCCAGGGTTAACCGTTATCATCTCCATAACCTGATTATCAGTTAACTCCTTTGAGCAGACTCTCGCGTTTCTTACATCAAGAACAAACTGCCTGGGTGGTATCTCGGCAATCCTCCCGAGGCATTCCCCTGACTCCACGGAATCACCTGGTTTCACATTGATTTTTCCATCAAAAGGCAGTGATAAAGTAAAAGTAGATGTGCATTCTGAGGGGTTTTCTGCCTTTCTGAAGGGAGGTGTAATCTCAGATGTAACAGATCTGAAATCCTTTCTGAAATCCAGTGGCAGAGCTTTACCGCTTCTTCTGCAGTCAATCAGCAGCGGCAGACCATCGCAGGCATGTTCAACACCTGGAATGCCCGGTCCGAATATTGAGAGCATACAATCGGTGGTATCAGGCAGATATAACCAGCTTCCTGTTCCAACCCATCTGGTTCTGTCCGGTGTTTCTATTTTCGCGAACAACCCTGTAATCTTCCATGGAGGACTCAGAACTCTGCATACAGGCTTCAAGCATTGATTTGAATAGTAATCTACCGCAGCATCAGGAAATGAATTGAGAAGGGCTCCCATGTGAGGGCTGTGAAAGTGTGAATCCACATACAATGTTGTGAGCCCTGGAGGTCGGAAACCTTCAGCAAGCATCCATGCTGCTCTTACATCAGAGGCATGTGAATAAATACCTCCGGCACCTATCAAAATTCCAGCAGTGTGGAAGCTGCACCTTTTCTCCGACAGAGTTTCCATGGCCGGGTTGATGGAGGAGCAACGTCTGGTGGAAAAGAAATCTCTGAATCCGGGCCTTGCATGCTGGTATCCAGTTTCCAGATGCATCTTCCATGACAGCCTGAGGCCCTCCACAGCCACAGCAGCTTCAATTTCCTCAGCTTCAGGACAGTCAGGCACAACAGTGGGGAATAAACTTTTGCCGTAAGTCCATCTCCTGACATCCTCTTCCTCTGCTCCCGGGAGGTGACGCATAACCGCATCAATACCAGCCTCTGAAAGTGTGTTCGACATACTGTAGGACATGCCGATGTTACCGGCTACAGTCCTCCGCATCTCCCCTGCCATACTGGAAAAGATATCAGTGGTTGCCCCTCCCATGTCTACAAGAACAAGATCAGAACCAGTTCTCTTCCCGAAGGCCTGGAGAATATCGGAAACACCTTTCGGAGTAGGCTTCACATCTGCGGCAACCATCTCAGTAACCCTGCAGTAACCAGGTGCCTTCTGCATTACATGTTCCATGAAAATTCTCTGAACCTGTTCAATAGCAGGCAAAAGATTGATAACACGGTTCTCAGGAATAACATTCTCTGTGGTGCTCATCTGGAAATATGAATCCAGTGCATCCCTGACAAACTTTCTTGCATGGGAATTGCCGCAGAACAGCAGTGGCAGTTTACCCTCACCATACTTGGAGAGCGGCCTGGCATGATTAAGCATGTATGCCATTGTAACAACACCGGATAAAGCTCCACCCTCTGTTCCCCCTGCCATAAGAACAAGGTCCGGATTGGGCCGGCTCATTTTGTCGATGAGCTCAAGGCGGTTCCTTTCACTGTCTATAGCAAATGATCCAGAGATAACCGCTCCTGCAGAGAAAGCTGTTGCCCGTGCAATATTACAGGAGTCTGCAAGGGTATACCCCACCACAAGCACCTGCAGACCACCTCCTGCAGAACTGGTTGTGTAATAGGGAACAGAGATGAGATCAGATTCAGACAACTTGCAACCGATTTTCGCGGAAAGCTTTTCAACTGCCCTGAACAGCCCGATACAGACATCGGAAAAAGGAGCCTCAACAGTTGTAGGCTCCTGGACAGCCCCCAGTGAAACCAGTTTACCCTCTTCATACCTGAAAGCAACAAGTTTCGTGGTGGTGCTGCCGATGTCACTGGCAAGTAATATCAAACTGATTCTCCTTTATTAAGGATTCAGTTTATATATACATCACACCAGTCAATATCGGCAAATCACAGCTGTATCTCATTGTCTTACCTGCATATAGATTAACTAGAATTGCACACTCAGTGGATAATGTGCAATAAACACAGACTCACTCAAGCAAATACAGCTTCTGATAGCCGTCCAGAGGATCACGCTCCCATGCAAGTATTCCAAATGGCGTAATCTTTGTCTGCCAGCTCCAGCTGGCAGTGGTAAATGTTTCATGCCGCATAAGATTGCCACTGAGATCATAAACATCGAAGAACAATTCATCTCTGGTTCCTCGCCTTGCCCATAAATTCTCATCAGGTCCGATACCAACATCGACAATCATGTTCCTGTACCTGTCTGGTCGGATTTCCCAGTCCTGAGGTCCCCACATTGTCTCAGCAATGGAATTCAAGTAAAATGATTCAGCAGCAAGTTCTTCTGGAGACTTCTCAACCGGTGTCATGTCTCTTGTTATGTTGAGAAGTTCGCTGCCGGTTGAGTCCCATTGGATAATGCGATATTCAAGAGAGTCCAGAACCGCAAAGTAAATGTTCCCGGCACCATCACCGTACGCTCTTAACAAATGCTCATTACTGAAAGCCTCTGTACTCCCGGGATCCTTTAGCCACTCAGCATCGCTGATAAGAATTGAATCTCTCCACAGCAAAGTCTCCCATTCTTCTTCCCCGATATTGTGAATCGCTGCGGTTTGCCGTTCAACTCCTGTTGCACAGTTGTATCTGCATAATACGATTTTGTTGTTGGATACTGGTGCTACATGATATGGACCGTTATTCAGCCAGAGACCGACTTCTTCTATTAACTCATATTCTTTGTTGAATATCACATAACCGCACTTACGTGGGGTTGTGATAATTATTCTTCCATCTGGCATAATGGCCAGTCCTCGTGGGCTGACCAGTTCTCCAGGTCCAGGGCCCCTGCAGGTAACATGTTGGATGTAATTACCCTGTAAGTCATAAACTCTTAAACTGGCATCAATTCTATCCAGAACATAGACCCTTCCTCTGCTATCGATATCTGCTGCAACAATAGACCAGAATGTACAAGTGGAGTCTCCCAGCTCTTCTCCTATTTCAAAAGAAACATTCAAAGTGTCAACAGGGAGGGTAATCAGATCATCGGGTTTGATGTTTCTGTCAGTTCTGCTACAACTCATTGCATAGCTGATACATATGCATGCTAATAAAGCAGTTCTAATATACATCGTTAAGATGATTACCTGGCTCTATCCAGCCGTTTGAAGATGAATACACTAATCGGGTTCAGACCATAAGCTTCAGATGTGTCCGGGTTAAAAAGAATTGCCCAGTCATCATATTCTTCTCTTATTACATAGCATTCTTCAGATATTACAGCATTAGTGCTTATCATTTTCTTCCTTTAAATATATCTTAGTCTGTTATTGTATATTATTATAATAGTTTTATGTCTGTCAATAGCAGTTCATATAATAGTATGTCATTCTTTTTCTTAGAAAATTTTTAAAAAATTGCCTCCTTGTCCTATTCTTATGTTCTTCATTAATAGTATTTTACTACATTTTGTATTTTGTTTATGCCTCCTTTGAACTTATCATGGATGTGCACTTGCCCAAAAGGGTATTTTGTGTAATTTGCTATTTATTCTGTCTATGCTTGTTTATCAATGGTATTGGACTTGACCGTATGTATTTTCTTTTTTATTCTTTGCACTATAAGTATTCGATGATGTTATATGCTCTATTTTAGAACAGATAAGGACATTGATACATGAAATAATCACTGTACAACTGGTCAGTCATTGTTGATGGAACAATTGTACTCTTCAATGGCTTCACAGGAGCGATCATCGAATTGGATGAGAACCATTCACATATCGCAAAGCTTCTTGAAGGTGAAAATTCTGATGTTTCAGCCAAGTTATTCAGCACTGAAGAGATGGATTTGCTTAAACACGCAGGCATGATTATTGAGAGTGATTTCGATGAACGGTTCTATCTTGAAACTTGTATGAAGAAACTGAGATACGGTGACACTCTTACCCTTACAGCAGTTATTACAAGGCAATGCAATTTTAGCTGCACATACTGTTCGCAG
>CAYLRO010000077.1:0-7298 GCA_964386635.1 uncultured bacterium
TTTACATTGCCGGCATGGACGGTCTTCTTTATGCATTCGGCACTGGTCTCAGATACACGTATCTTGATGATCTCTACGGACAAACAGGCGACAATGAACTGATAGCAACGGCATTCTCCGGTGGAGTTGCAGCAGCAGCTGACACTGTTAACTTTACAGTGACAGGCGCCGGTATAGACCTGGGTACAACAGATCAGCTTCACCTTTCAGCCAGTCCCAACCCTTTTGTTTCCACTTCATCAATCTCATTTGACCTGTCAGCACAGGGAAATGTGTCAGTTGAAATCTTTGATCTTGCAGGCCGCCGGGTAGCAACTCTTGTTAACAGCTCCATGACACAGGGACAGCACTCTGTTCAGTGGGATGGAACTGCAGACAGTGGAGAACAGGCGTCCGCAGGATTGTTCCTCTGTAGAATACAGTCAGGAGGAGTCATTGAAACAACAGGGCTCTGTCTGCTGAGGTAGCAGAACCTTCTTTTCACAGGGACCTTATTCATTCCGGTCCTTAGAATTAAATCAGCGATTCACTCTTTTGGAGATTGACTTAACAGCAGGTAATTCTGCTTGTTGACAATGCGATATGTTCAATTATCATAACGCTTGCCAGTTTACATTATACGGAGGTGGTTATGAACAACATCAATTATTCCATAGAGAAGCCTGAAAATGAGAAAGTGCTGTCTTATGCACCTGGTTGTGCTGAGCGCTCTGCCCTTGAGTCTGAGCTTTCAAGGCAGTCTGAAACCGTTGTTGAGATCCCGGCTTTCATAGGCGGCAAAGAGATTCGTACAGGTGACCTTGTAGATGTTCGGATGCCCCATGATCACGGCCACGTTCTAGCCCGGTTTCACCGGTGCGGAGAAGCGGAAATTACTTCAGCCTGCGACGCTGCAGTTGAAGCTCAGAAGGAATGGATGCGGATTCCCTGGATCGAAAGAGCCTCGGTTTTCATGAAAGCGGCACATCTCATCAGTACCAGATACAGATCAAAGATCAATGCGGCAACAATGCTGGGGCAGAGCAAGAATGCATATCAGGCTGAAATAGATTCTGCAGCGGAGACAATTGACTTTCTCAGAATGAACGCTGCTTTTGCATCTGACATTTATGCCGGTCAGCCTGCTTCTGATCATGCTCACCTGAACAGGCTTGAGTACAGACCTCTTGAAGGATTTGTGCTGGCTATAACTCCCTTCAACTTCACAGCGATTGCTGCAAATCTTCCAACAGCTCCTGCTCTTATGGGAAACACATCAGTATGGAAACCTGCTTCCAATGCTGTGCTTTCAAACTGGTATGTGCTTCAGGTGCTTCGCGAGGCAGGGCTCCCTGACGGTGTGATTAATTTCATCCCCAGCAGGGGCAGTGTGTGCGGCAAAACTGTCACAGATCACAAATACCTTGCGGGAATTCACTTCACAGGGTCTACAGGAACATTCAACTGGCTCTGGAGACGAACAGGTGAAAACCTGTCAAAGTACATCTCATATCCCAGACTTGTGGGAGAGACCGGTGGGAAAGACTTCGTCTTTGCCTACCCGTCAGCTGAAGCCACAGCAGTGGCGGTTGCTCTTGCCAGAGGTGCATTCGAATACCAGGGACAGAAGTGCAGCGCAGCTTCCAGGGCATACATTCCAAAAAGCCTGTGGCCTTCCATCAGA
This sequence comes from uncultured bacterium, assembly GCA_964386635.1. Classification (GTDB taxonomy): domain Bacteria; phylum Fermentibacterota; class Fermentibacteria; order Fermentibacterales; family JCC-6; genus Sabulitectum. The sequence goes on from CAYLRO010000077.1 coordinate 1,664, forward strand.
GACCAGCTTGCGGAAATGACAGCCACCATGAAGGTGGGAGATGTGAGGGATTTCAGCAACTTCATGAATGCTGTGATTGATGAAGCTGCTTTTGACTCCATGACTCCCTACATTGACAGAGCTGTTGCCTCTCCCGATGACAGGGTCATTTCAGGAGGAAGGTATGACAAGTCTCTTGGCTACTTCATTGAGCCGACAGTTGTCCAGGTAAGCAACCCGGGACATGAACTCATGGAAAACGAGCTGTTCGGACCGGTACTTGCAGTGTGGGTATATGATGATGACAAACTTGTTGAAACACTGGAAATACTTGATTCAACATCTCCCTATGCACTCACAGGTGCGGTATTTGCCCGTGACAGAAGAGAGATTCTTCTTGCAATGGATAAGCTCAGTCACGCAGCAGGAAACTTCTACATCAATGACAAGCCTACCGGGGCTGTTGTTGGCCGTCAGCCTTTCGGAGGCGGAAGAGGTTCCGGAACCAATGACAAGGCAGGAAGTCATCTCAATCTGCTTCGGTGGGTAACCACCAGAACAGTTAAGGAGAACTTTGCTCCGCCACTTGAATACAGCTATCCGTTCCTGAGCTGATTTGCAGTTTACCTCTGAAGCACAGTAAGGCGAACCGCGGCTTCATTCAGTCCATCTGTAACTTTTACCAGATAGATACCTGGTGAAAGCCCGGGTATCAACTGCTGGCTGGCTCCTTCAGGGAAGATGCTGCTCTGGCTGTTCACCACTCTTCCGTCAACTGAATAAACCGTAAGAGTTCCGGGTGTTGTCTCAGTAACTGATACGGTTAGAGATGCGGTGGAAGAAACTGGATTGCTCACAAGTGAAATTTGAATTCCAGCGGTGAAATCCTGATCGTCCTGTGCTGACTGCGCCGGTTCACCTATATCCAGAACAACTCCTTCAATGATGTTCATTCCGTAAGGCATGCCGGTGAGGGGGAAACTGTACCATCCGTTGCTGGACCCTCCCCAGCCGAAATTAATGTGGAAGAACTCGTCAGAATTGTATCCGTCCACAACCACATTGTGGCCGTACTGCGGAACCTCATCTATGATGGCCAGATGTATTGGCATTGCATCCATCATGTTCTGGGTCATTCTCTGGAGAAGGTCGTCCGAACTCTCGAAAAGAAGCTCGCTGTCCGCAAATCCGAAGCGGAGATAAGCAGCGTAAGCCTGCTCAACACCGAAAGTACCGGAAACTGAAGCAGTATAGACCTGTTTGCATGCTGCTCCGCTGGCATAAACGATTGCTCCCCTGTCGGAATCCGTGATGTGCCCTGAAGCATAGTGTGTTTCAAGGGTGTCCAGAAGGATATTCAATTCAGGCCATGACGGGAAATCATGAGTTTCATGATCATCATCTATCCAGTAGTACTCATGGTAGTTGTGATAGTAGTCATCATTATCGTCGTATCTTGTTCCATTAGTACATTCATGGAAATTCAGAATGCTTCCCATGGCAACCGCCGGACATCCTGCAACGCTTCGGGAGCCTGCGATAAGATCCATGGGGCAGTACATGTTGTAGGGTGCACCCTGAGTCCAGTTTTCCTGAAGCCAGCCCTCAGTGGGTGATGAACCTGCAGGAGGCCACTGTTCCAGCTGGCCGCTGTCAGTTTCTTCCTGGAGGACAGTCTGCCAGTGTTCTCTGTTGGCCTGCCTTTGAGGGAGGTCGAGATATTCCGACCTTAAAGTTAAATCAGACTGCACCAGATCAATGAGCGCACTGCTCTCACTTCCCGGTAACCGGCATGGGTTCACTGAAGCGTATGCTATTACAGGTGGAAGATCTGTATCTGCCGAGGTAATAACGTATCCTGCAGGGGACAGCTCGAACACATACGCCAGTGGAGTTCCTGTTTCCGTATTCGATATGGTGAAACTGTTGATAAGCTGATGGTTATCAGGCATCCTGAGCCTTGCTGCATATTCGGCTTCATGCAGTTCCAGCATTTCTCCGGAAGCTGTAAGGAATGCAAACAGCATAAACAGAAAATACTTTTTCATTTATCCCCCTATTAAATGATTGCCGGCGTCTGGGTGTTTGTTTGCGAATTATAACAGGTTAAACCGACCCTGACCCTTTATGTTATGAAGGAAGGGAGTTTCAGATGATATGCTTTCTTTTTTTGCTGGCGGCGATAACACCTCCCGGTGAAGCGGATGCAATGGATGCCCTGGCTGCAGGAGAACTGTACCTGCAGACATTCGGGAGAATGGCCGAAGGGGTTCATCGCGATGATTCCACAGGAATTCTTCTAAGCTCCATGGGTTGTGTTATGGATCATGAGAGAATGCAGTACATCTCAGATTGGAACGACTTCATTATACACACCTGGGAATATCTGGGCAGTGACAGCACATTTTTCTTTATTCGTTCCGGAGAGGAGACTCTTGAGTATGGAAACTCCACTCTGATTTACCGGGATCAGTGGGGTTCAGCTCAGACTGAGATTTACCCGGAAGAACTTGCCGGTATTGCACAGCTGGTGAGAAACAATGTTGATCAGGATACGGATTCGTACGGATATCTGGAAATGTATTCACCTCTCTGGGAAGATACAGTATCTCTTGCGCTGCCTGCTGACAGGGGAGTTATAGAGAATATTCTTATCAGGGGCAGAGAGGCTGTCAGGGTTAACCGGCCTCTTTAACCGGTATCTGTGAGACAAGCATTCCGGCAAACATGAGAGCAGCTCCGGTAAGCTCAACAGCTGAGAGCCGTTCTCCCAGAACCAGCCAGCCACCCAGTGCGGCAAAAACCGCTTCAAGACTCATAATCAGTGCTGCCGGAGCCGGTTCAACCTTCTTCTGGGCAAAGATCTGGATAGTGAAAGCAACTCCAACAGATAAAACTCCGCTGTATGCCAGTGGAAGCCAGGCAGCCCTGGTTCCCGCCCATGATTCTTTCAGCACAACTGAAGCAATCAGACTGAGCAGGGTTACTGTTCCGAACTGAACAACTGCAAACCCTCCAGGGTGATGCTCCTTTGCATATTTTCCTATAAGCCTTACATGTACAGCCCACATGAAAGCTCCGGCAAGAACGAGAAGGTCACCTGGATTTACATCACCAATCCCGTCTGAAAAACTGAGGAACCAGAGTCCCGCTGTTGCCAGAACAATGCCTGTCCACATTCTCTTTCCCTCTCTGTGCCTGGTGAGCAGACCCAGCAGGGGAACAAAAACAATGTACAGACCTGTGATAAACCCTGCCTTGCCGGCGGATGTGTAAACGATTCCCCATTGCTGAAGTGCCGCGCCGGCGAAAAGGATAGACCCTGCAAAAACAGCCTGAAGCAGGAAGCTCTTACTTATGAATCTGCCGAAGAGAGGAATAAGAACCAGGGTACCCAGAGCAAATCTGAGGGCGTTGAATGTCATGGGTCCCAGATGATCCATGCCTGCACGCTGTGCGGTAAAAGCAAGGCCCCAGATCACAGCTGTGACTACAAGAAGAACTCTGGAGGCATTCCGGCCTGGCATGTCAGCCTCCTGAGATGAGATGAATCACCTGAACATCTGCATTATCAGGGACGGTGGTTGTGTCGTAGTCAGCTCTTTTTACCAGTGTTCCATTTATCTTTGTCACAAGCATCCTGAAGGTGTAGTTCTTTGCTTTCAGAATGTCTCTTACTGTCATGTTTCTGAACCATTCAAGCGGTTTACCGTTTACTGTAATCATGAACTTCCTTTCAGATGGCTGGAATATATCACCGGTGGTGGTGTAACATCATCACAGTTGGTTAAACACTGAAAGGAGAAAGAGATGACCGGAATGATGCTGCTGCTTGCTGCGGCTTTAATGACAACGCCTGAACAGGACTATTCGAGGATGGTAGTTATGGGGGAGGATGGGATTATCGGTGATCTGCCCCTTGAGCACACGGAAGCTGAGATAACTGTAGAGGGTTCGATACAGCTGGTGACCGTCCGGCAGGTTTACGGAAATCCTTATGATGAGCCCATCGAAACAGTGTATGTGTTTCCACTGCCACAGAGCGGTGCTGTCTACAGCATGAACATGGAGATAGGTGACAGACTCATTGAAGGGGAAATTCGCGAAAGACAGGAAGCGCAGAGAATCTACGAAGAGGCAATCAGTCAGGGGCGAACCGCTGCTCTCCTTGAGCAGGAGCGGCCGAATATCTTCACTCAGACTGTGGGAAACATTTTACCTGGTGATGACATAGTCATAGAAATAATGTACGCTGCTCCAGTGGATTACAATGACGGTACCTGGGAAGTTGTATACCCTATGGTTGTAGGTCCCAGGTTTAATCCTGACGGTGTTACTGATGCTGGCAGGATATCTCCTGATATTGTACCTGAAGGAACAAGAAGCGGTTACGATATCGAGCTTTCACTTACCCTTGACCCTGGACTTGAGATCCGGGAGTTCGAATCCCTGAACCATGCTGTAAGCACCAGAATACTTGATGAGGGTATACTTTCTGTTGAACTCAGCAGAGAGCATGAGATTCCCAACCGTGATTTTGTCTTTACCTATGCCACTGCAGGTGACGAGATTGGTGCAGGTGTTGTTTCTCATTACGGCGAACTTGGCGGCCACTTCATGCTGATGCTGGAACCTGATGCGGAAGTTGACCCTGATCTTATCGCCCCGAAGGAGATATTCTTTGTTGTGGACAATTCCGGCTCCATGAGCGGTCAGCCAATGGAAGTGGCAAAGGAAACAGTACGGCAGTTCGTTGAAGGAATGAATGCCAACGATTCATTCCAGATCATGCGGTTCTCAGAGACTGCAAGCGCCATGAGCAATTCCCCTCTGGAGAACACCCCGGGCAATATCCAGAGAGGCCTTCAGTACATAGATCAGATGTACGGTATGGGCGGCACCATGATGATCGAGGGTGTCAGGGCCTGCGTGGGCTACCCGGAAGACCCAGAGAGAATGCGTTACATCATTTTCCTTACAGATGGCTACATAGGCAACGAATCGGAGATCCTCTCCGAGCTCAGAACAACCCTGGGTGAGAACATGAGACTCTTCAGTGTAGGTGTGGGTTCCAGCACCAACCGTTATCTCATCGAGGGTCTTGCTGAAGAAGGCAGGGGATATGCCACTTATGTAGCTCTTGACCAGGATCCAAAGAGTGCAGTGGAAGACATTTATGAGAAGATCAACAACCCCTACCTGGTAAACATCGAAGTTGACTGGGGCAATCTGGATGTTACAGATGTGTATCCCAGAGAGATAAGGGATCTCTATGACGGTGAACCGCTTGTAGTGGTTGGCCGATATGATGAGCCTGGAAGAGATGAGATAACCATCACTGGAACAGTAGGCGGAAGAGAATGGGAACAGTCCATGAGCGTTCGTCTTGTATCAAGAGGTGGAACAGAAGCGGCAGACAGACTCTGGGCAAGAAACAAGATTCATCATCTGAACAGGCTGATACTGGATTCCCAGTACAGATCCAAGCCTTCAGACGGGCTTGTAGAGGAAATCATCGGTACCTCTCTGGACTATTCAGTGCTCTCAGAACACACAGCTTTCGTTGCTGTTGACACCTACGTGAGAACTGACGGAAGTACCCCTGAAGTCATGGGCATTCCAGTGAATATGCCTGAGGGTGTCAGTTATGACGGAA
>CAYLRO010000078.1:0-6951 GCA_964386635.1 uncultured bacterium
CTCTAGTGATCCAGAAAGACTATGCAGCTGGACACTGATGTTTCCGAAGTTCTAAGAACCACAAAGAACAGCCCGGGGCCTGCGGTCTCACCATTTTCCATGCTCCCGTTCCAGGTAAAAACAGCGCTGCTGCCGCTGAGGAATTCCGGAGTTGAGATCTCTGCAACTGTTCTGCCGGTGATATCGTGAACGCTCAGGGAGACAACAGCTGATTGAAGCCGGTCCACTGAGATATTCACCGAAGAACTGAACGGGTTGGGATAACATGTCAGCTCAATCACATTGTCAATGAATCCACCGCTTATTCCAGAAGCTGGATCGTAAATCATAACTGCATACTCTGGATGATCTATGAAAGGGTTCCTGTTCTCCTGGATGGCATAAATCGCATCGTTCCGTTCAATTTCCTTATCGCTGACAGGATCGTTCTCATGCCATTCAAGCAGCATGTCAACAGCCCAGTCCTCAAGGTCAGCTCCATCAGCCATGGCGCTGCCGGGCCATCCGCCGTCCTCGCCCTTGTATCTGGTGGCCATGTAGAAGTAATTTCTGGCGAAGTCTCCTTTGTAACCGTCTATAGGCTCAAAAGCAGTTCCTGAATAGCCTGGTGTGACACTGGGTCCAAGTCTGCATCCGTTCAGGGATGTCCATGTGGGATTGTTCACTTCTGCATATGGATAGTTACCGCGACGGTTGTTCACATAAATGTCCGAGGGAACCACATGAAAAAGGTCGGTGTTCATGGGAGAAGAATCACCAAACCAGCTTTTCGGCCAGCTGTGCTCTCTGTTATAACCTGCACCTTCCCCGGAGGCTGATCCACCCTGATCATCTCCCAGAGTGTAGAGATAAGGCGGAGTACCGCCTGGAACATCGGAATACATATCCCATACTTTGTTCCCGTAGATATCATCTGTAGTGAAGAAAGCAGTCCATATATAGTCGTAGCTCACAGCATCATGATTGTCTATTATTGAATGCAGAGCCCACTGGAGAGCCTCTCCGGAGAGCCCTTCAGCAGAGTCATAGTAACCTGCGGGAATTTCCGCAAGGGCGGTTGCAGCAAGTAGAACCAGTATAGTAACAAGGTTGAATTTCATACCCATGGGAAACTCCGTTCGTAAATGGTTACATTTCATCAGCCCAATAATAGCACAGGTTGTTCCGGTTGCAAAACCACTTAATCGACAGAAGGATGCGGTTGTATCAGATTTGCTTTTCATCTGGAATGGAAAAATCCGTGACAAGTGAAAACTGCTCTGAAGAGAGTAAATGAAGCATATGGAAGCATTTTCTGAAGGTTTCTGCTCTCACTGGTTTCAACAGAAGGGCCTGGTATTCAAGTCCCGAGGATCTTATGGATTGTTCAGCTACTGCTCCGGAACTGAGGAGCACTGTATAAATGTCACAGGATTGATTAATAACCTCTTTTGCTTTCCAGACTTTCAGGTTCTGAACAAAATCAAAACTGAATTCAATGAGATCAACATCGATGACCAGGACAGTGGAGCAGTTTTTCCCGGCAAATGGCGAAGCATCTGAATTTAACAGAGGATCCAGCATTTCTACACAAGTGCAGCCGGCTATTTCCAGTACTCTTTGGTATACACCTGCAAGATGCGGATCATTACACACAACAAATGCGTTCACCGGCACCGCAGGAGTTTTCATTGACAGATTCAGTTTTTCGAAGGGCAGGTAGAGTATCCCGACAAATCCGGTTCCCTGACCGGACAGGATCTGCAGCCGTCCCCCGAGGCTTTCCGCCTGGCTGCAGCAGATCTGCACATCAGAATCAAGCTGATTCATATCCCGACCGGACCTCTCCAGAATAGTTTCCATAGCCCCGGTAACAGAAAACCGCAGCATCCCGGGTTCAGAAGGATCTCCTGATGAAGAAATCCCTATGAGAATGCTTTCAAGAAAATGTAGGTTAAGCACCGCACCTATTATTTTCGACAGGATTATCCACGCACCCTGTGCAGGACCTGCCATGAACTCAGGCAAGGTGTCATCAATCTGTACCATGAAAGTAACATTGCCTGACTGTGCAGATTTGCAGAATGCTTCCATCACTCGATGTCTGAACTTGTCTGGAGACATTACATGTTTCTGCTGCTGTGTTTCACCCCAGAGGCCTTCCTGCCTGTCTCTCAACAGATCAAGTGTTCCGGAAAGCCTGTCAACATCATCCTGGAGCCTGAGAATGTACTCCCGGGACTGTTCCCTGGAATCCGTTATTCCCATGAGCTCTGAATATCCGGCAATTCCGGATAAAGCGGTTACTACTTCTGAAAGGAATCTTCTGTGGAGAGAAGCTTTCAATTCAGCTTTCTTCACTGAAGCTCTGGCGGTTTTATGATGTTCTTCCATGGCAATCTGAAGCTCTTCATTTCGGTCTTTCAGCGCTGACTTTACATCCTGGATTTCAGATATGTCTGTAAACACCTCCAGAAGAAGATCCTCAGAATCCATTCTAATGGGGATAACCGTTTTTATAACAGGTATTCTTCTGCCGTCTCTGTGAAGTACTTCTCTTTCATCCCTGTCAATAGATTGATCCAGGTCGAGAATTGGACATCGATTCTCCATTGCAGGACAGAGAAGTTTGTGACATACCTCTCCTGTCACATCTTCTGAAGACATCCCTGTTATTCTCTGTGCAGTGGAGTTGATCTGCCTGATCCTTTTCTGCCTGTCCACAATTACAACACCAACTGGCAGACTTTCAAGAAGCATTCTGGTCTGGGCAAGAGATTTTTTCAGTTCCTCACCAATTCTTATGCTTTCAGTTACATCCCTGTCTGACCCTCTGTAGCCTTTCAGATTGCCTGAGGAATCAAAAACAGGAACACCGTTTGTGAGAAGAATCCTCTCTTTGCCGGAAGAGTCAAATATTCTGTTTTGGATGTTGTAAAGAGGAGTTCCATTAAGAGAAATTCTGCTGAAAATGGAAGTGACCCGCGCAGCTTCCTCCTCAGGCATGAAATCGAATGGAGTTCTGCCGAAAAGGTCATCGGGTTTGTATCCCAGAAATCTTTCCACAGAGGAACTTACATAAACATAGGTACCTGCCGAGTCGATCTCCCAAAGCCAGTCTGCACCTGCAAAAGCTATATCTCTGTACTTTTCCAGCATCATCAGGGTTTTCTCTTCACGAAGAGACCGGTCGGAAATGTTAGTAACAAGAACAGCATAACCGTTCAGCTGACTGCTTTGCCCCAGCAACGGAGAAAAGCTCATCTCTGTTCTGACTACTTTGCCTCTGGGAGTTTTTAATCTGGCCCTGATGTTTTCTCCTCCAACTGGAGAGGAGAGAAGCAGCCTGTCCTCTGCACCTGAAGCCAGAGAAGGAAGCAACTTCCCTTCAATTTCCTCAGGGGCAGATTCAAAAAGCGAACAGAATGACGGGTTGGCCGAAAGAATAAGGAGATCCCGGTTCAGAACAAGTATTCCTTCCCTGAGTTGATTGAGAACACTCTGTTCTCTTTCACTCAGGCTGTCTGACACAGGTCAATCCTAAACATTGTCCTCCAGCGGAACTACATAGTCAGCTCTCATTGGACAGGTGAACTAACTCAACATCTCCATTCACAGTCTCCACCAGGAGAATCTCACCGGAAGTCCCGTCTATTTCAAGTTCATCCTCTGCTTCCATGCCCTGAAAATAGATATCTCCGTTAACAGTATCCACTGAGATTCCCATTCTTTCAGGAACACTGATCTCCAGATCTCCGTTAACGGTTTCCACGGTGGCTCGTTCAGATTGATCCCTGAGAACTGCCACAACATCGCCGTTGGTTGCTGATATGCCCAGTGTGCTCATCACATCCAGCTGTATATCTCCATTTACGGTTTCCACTGATACCGAAGCATCGGCGATTATCAAAGTTTCACCATTGACAGTTGTGTGGTCAATGGCAAGCTGCAGGTTTTCCGGAACCTGAACAATGAAATCAACAGAGCCCACGTTGATATTAATCCCGTCCGGATAATCCACTACATAGCTCAGTTCGCTTCCCGTCTCTTCAATGTTGATGTGCAGATCCTCGGGAATGCCCCTTGCAGAATCACCGTATATTCTGGTTTCAACTTGAACGAATTCTTTATCCCACTCCCTGACTTCAAGATCACCGTTCGTATTCTCAAAACTGATGGAAGAACCCTGCTCAAGAAGATATTCTTCTGTCCTTACATCCAGCAGATCATTGCTGAATTTAACCATCACACATGATCCCAGAAAACAAAGCGCAGATATCAGAAGCATTTTACTTTTCACAGAAAACTCCTTTCTAATCGTCAGAGAGAGAGCTTATTGCATCCTGCACGCTGATCTCTCCTCTGTGAAGCTGCTCCAGAACATCCATGGAAAGATCGGGTCTCGCCATTCTCTCTTCAAGCTCGTTGAACATTTCCTCTATCCTGGCACGGGCTGTGGGATACGAAACTCCCAGCATCCGCTGAACAGACTTCAGGTTTCCCCTGGCCAGTAGAAAAAGTTCAAGAAGACTCCTGTTCTCACCATCAAGGGAACAGAATGGACATACCGAAAAATCCCCGGACACCTGGGTTCCGCACTGTGAACATACATAACGAACCGGGTTCAGAATTCCGTCACAGGAAGGACACCTGGATGGTGCTGCAGCTTTACTCAATGCTCTCTCCTCTAATCTCTATGTCTCCTCCCATTGTGCTCACTGCCAGTTTGGGAGAATCATCACTGTCACCATACTGAATTCTCATCTTTGCTCCGCCGCGTCGGGCATCTGAGGAGCTTACAACCACATGTTCCAGCTTGCCTGCATCAATTGCTCCACCCAGCGTTGAGGCACTGAGATCAACGGATATTCCCTCTGCCAGAGAGATGGAAATCCCACCGCCCATGCTCTTCGCCTTCGAATTTTCATTCCAGGAACCGTTCAGAGATATCTCGAGATTTCCTCCCATGGTCTTTGCTGAGAAAGATGAAGAAGGCTTCCTGACGCTGATGCTTCCACCCATTGTGTTCAGCTTTGACGGAACTCCCACACTGTCGGTGAAAATACTCCCCCCCTGTGTGGTAACTTTGAGTGAGCCTGCGCAATCCGGTACGCTGACATTCAAAGTTCCCGACTTCCAGAGAAGAATGGTCTTGCCGTTCTTTTCCACAACGCTTAATGACTCTTTCGTCTGTTCCACTTCAGCCTTCAAAACATTTTCTTTTGAGCCTGTAATGTTAATGCAGAGTCCCCTGCCTTTGTTCATTTTCCCGTGAATAATGATTTCATGATCATCTTCGATCTCTCTCGAAAAAGAGTCGACCTCCTGGAAATCAAGGCCATCCAGGGAAGAATTAGACTTCCGGCTTCCCTTGAAGATATCACCCATTGTCTCCTGAATCATGGGTCCCACCTCGGAAAGAATGGCAGTTGCTTCAAGTAAGGGTTTGCGTCTGGTCTGCCTGGGCCTTTCTCTCATGTAACCTGCAGATCCAAGAGCTTCCAGAAGCCTGGCTCCTTCAGACGGAGTAATAGTTCCATCGGAAACCATCTCAAGTATTCTCTTCTTCTCCTCGTTCATTTCCCTACCTCTTTTCATGCACCCACTATGGATTGACAATATGATAAGCTATTTTTTACCTTTTGTCAATTCAAAATGCATAAAATAGAAATTCTATCGAATTTCTTTTCCCAATTCTTTTTGAAGATTATCAACCTGTCCGTAAATTTCTTCCAATTCCGAAAGAAGCTTTGCCTTCACATCAAGGATACTGCTCTCAAGATCTCTTGTAGCCTGGCTGAACCTGTTGATAAATCTGTCGTTCTCAGACTCCATGAACAGCTGAAGAAGCCTGTCAGGTGTAAGTGGATCATTTCTCGCATCTCCTCTTATCTTGTATGTCCCTCCTGAAGTACAGTATGGCTTCCTGGGACCGGAAGGGATCTCCACTCTGAGAAAAGGCTTCTCTCCTTCTCTGTTCTCCAGGATTACAAAAATGTCAACAGAGGGCATGCAGCTGGATGCTTTACTGAGAATTGATAATTTCGCCCTGTCACCTATCTCACATCCGGTGATCTCAAAAGTTTGAAGACCTCTGCTGTCTTTTTTCTCTTTTACACCCAGTAGAATAGTACCGCCTCTGATACTGTTGGCAAAAGAAACAATATCGCTGGAATCCAGGCCTCCCACTGATTCTTTGAAATCCAGAGTGATGCTTTCCTGACTTCCAAGAAGCTTTTCCGCTTTTTCTGACAATCCTGAATACTCTGTTGGCTCTGATGTGATGTCAGTGCATCCTTTCCATCCAGGGATGTGTTTCTTCCCACTCTGCCTGGTACTCATACTCACAAAAGTAAACATTCAGGTCGGCCTGATACTCGTATTCCACATAGTGAATTACCACATCAGACTGATACTCATATTCACAGAAATACCAGATGCAGTCATCATCATCCGCCTGGTACTCGTACTCTGAGACCCAGACAACGGCATCGGCCTGATACTCGTAGTCAGTAACAAACACATTGAGATCTGCCTGATACTCATATTCTGCAATGAAGATTGAACCCGCCGATGCAGCCCCTGAAAGAAGCAGCACAGACAGAATCAGACACAATTTACCTGTCATTTTACACCTCCTGTCGCAACATGTTACTTTTCCGACTGCTTGTCCACAACAGGAAAGTATCCCTGAAATCAATCCCAGCGGGATTTGTTTCATTGGCAAGGCGTTCTGAGATAGCAGGTCTTGATTCCTGAAACCAATCGCAGACAGGATCAGTAAACCTGCGAGGATTCATTGAAAGAATAATTATGAAGTGCTTACTGCTTCTGGTCATTTTACTAGCTGTAGCCCTTGCAGAGTGGATTTACTTCGGCGCAATTAATACTGGCCAGATCATTTCCATAACGGGTATGTAATCATGACTCTCGCTGGTCTTTCTTTCTGTTCATTCGCATTCGTCTCCATGT
>CAYLRO010000079.1:0-6584 GCA_964386635.1 uncultured bacterium
AACCGTAGGCCACACGTTCGAGTCGTGTCAGGGGCGCCAGGTGTTTTTCCGGGTTATACACCATTAACAGGGGCAGCCTGTCCTCCCTGGGCACACAATGCTCTTAATCTATAAATCTCAAAGTTCTTGAATCCAAAGGTTCTTCCGGGGATTGACTCCGTCTTATCCCGAGGTAATTATTAAACAAAGAGACTGGAGAGAAGATGGCAGTAACTGAGTCAGATTACATCAAGGCAACAAATCTTGGTAAAATATCAGCAGCACTACTAACATTAAGAGATGTTTTTCCCGGCAAAGACAACGGTATTTCCAATGCAGAGATGGCGGAGATAGTGCTACTTCTCTATGACGCCAAGAAGAAGCTGCTTTCATCGCTTGACAGGAAAAACTGAAGAATACCTCCTGATTATTTCTACCTGTCACATTCTATAACTTCTTAATACAACAAGGTGAGAAGCATCGGAGTATTCTGATCTGTTGACTGTGATTGTATAATACAGAATAATGCTACTATCTGTTTGCAGGATGGGAGGATACTGTATGAATAAGTTTGCATTTGCAGTTATGGCGGTAATCTTTGTTGGAAGCGCTTCTGCTCAGGGTATCGTGATCGATCACAGCTGCACTGATCTTGCTTCCATACCTCAGGTGTGGATCACTTCAGTTCAGAACAACATTCAGTCGCACTATGCCCATACGTCCCATGGTGGGCAGTTAACCTATGGCATTGGATTTATTGAGGATGGTGATCCGTTTTACGCTGTAGAGATAGGAAGCAGCTATCTGCCCTCCACTTCAGGTGCATACTGTGTATTTGACGGTCAGGAAGGACAGTCTTACATAGGTCCCGAGTTGTACTGGCAGACTGCAGCAGGGCTTAATCTTACAAGAGACGTTCTTGATAACAACCCGACCCTTGACACTTCAATGTGGAGCTGGTGTACTCAGTGCAATTCCTACTCCGAATCCCAGGTGCAGGCATATCTGGATGCAATGAGCCTTCTGGAATCCGAGTACCCGAATGTAACCTTCATTTATCTCACTGGAAATGCACAGGCTACAGGATCATCGGGCTACAACAGGTTTTTGAGAAACAATCAAATCCGGGATTACTGTACAACGAATAACAAGGTACTCTTCGACTTTGCAGACCTTGACTGCTGGTGGTACAACGCTTCAAGCTCTCAGTGGGAACAGCATACCTACGACTACAGCGGCACTCCTGTGCCAGCCGAGCACCCTGAGTATTACGGAGATGAGTATGGCCATACCACTGCCGAGAGCTGTATACAAAAGGGTATTGCATGGTGGTGGATGATGGCACAGCTTGCCGGATGGTCTGCCTCGGGAGTTTCTGAAGAAGCAGGTCAGAGCTCCGGGGTGAGTATCTCTCTATTCAACCCTGTAACTGTTCCCGCTCAATTCACAGTTGAAATGGCAGAAACAGGGTCTCTTTCAGTGAATGTGCTGGATGTTACCGGAAGAGTTGTCGGACATGTATTCAACGGAATTGTTGAAAGCGGTTCGCACCAGTTTCTTCTGGCTGACCTGAACAGTGGTGTTTATCTCATCCGGCTGACCTCCAGTGATGAGCACCTGTGTCGCAGAATGGTTGTTGTTGACTGAAAAGTTGACATGCAGCAACTGCCTCTATAGGATGGCGACTCTAATTAACCCATCCACGAACTATGGAATCAGAGGCTGTTATGAATATTCAGGACAACAGAGTAGCCACATTTCACTACAAGTTAACCGATGACAATGGAGTGCTTATAAGCGCTTCTCCTGAGGACAATCCTCTTGTTTACATGCACGGTTCAGGAGCGATAATACCGGGTCTCGAGAAGGAACTTACCGGTAAAAGTGAAGGCGATACATTCTCTGTTACTGTATTACCGGAAGAAGGTTACGGGGAAAAGCATGAGGAATTGATCACAGTTCTGAAGAGAGAAGTTTTCTCCGGAATCGATGAAATTGTCCCGGGAATGCAGTTTCAGGCCCAGGACGACCAGGGCAATATTCAGGTTGTAACTGTACAGGCCGTTGACGGTGACAACGTTACTATCGACAGGAATCACCCTCTTGCAGGAATGAAACTGAATTTTGAGGTTACTGTTGTTTCTGTAAGAGAGGCATCTGATAAGGAATTGTCTTTAAAGAAGGATTCAGAACCGGAAGAGATTATATAGCAAAGTCGGCACCAATTAACTGTTTGTCATGGTCCAGCAGCTTGAAGCTCTTTTCTCTGAACAGTCTGATGCATGCTTTGACTACTCCTGGATGAAAGATGGTTCCTGAACCTTCTTCAATGACATCAAGAGCTACCTCTATACCCCTGCTTGCTCTGTAGGGCCTTCTGGAAGCTGTTGCCTCCACAACATCAGCCACGGCAATAATACATGCTTCAAGCATTATCTCTTCCTTTTTCAGCCCTGCAGGATAACCCGATCCGTTCAGTCTTTCATGATGTTGAAGTATTACTTTAGCAATGGGCCATGGGAACTCGATTGATTTTAGAATGTCATATCCGGTTTGCGGATGTGTTTTCAGGTAATCAATTTCATACTCGCTCAGGGTTCCAGGTTTGCTCAATATCTCTGTAGGAATGCTGAGTTTTCCCAGATCATGCAGTTTTGCCGCTATCCTTATGCAGTCTATTCTGCTCTGTTCCAGTTCCATCTCAGTTGCAATAGCGCATGCCAGATGAGCAACGCCTTTCTGGTGTCCTGATGTGTAGGGGTCCTTCAATTCAACCAGCAAACTCATTGCAGAAACAGTGCCATCTATTGCCCTCTCGAGTTTTTCCACACTCTGCTTCAAATCGTTTTCAAATGCCATTGTATCGGATATATCGGTAATGATTCCATCAATCATTCCAATATCCGAGTTGTCTGCTCTGGAGAACCGGGAGGAAATTGATGCCCAGAATTCTGTGCCGTCCGCTCTCTTCATCTTTACAGTGAAGTCTCTGAGAATACCTTCTTCCTCCAGCTTCTGTCTGAACAGTGGTATGTCTTTGCTTTGAGCAAACAGCGTCTCCGTTTTTCGCTGAAGAAGCTTATCCGGGGAAGAGAAGCCGAACATGGAGGCCATCGCAGGGTTGACCTGATGGAAGATGCCATTCTCAGATGCCTCACATCTGAAGAGACCTATAGGTACATTTGTGTACAGCGTGCGGTAGTTATGCTCACTTTCCTTCAGAGCCTCTTCTGTTTGAGTTCTGGTGGTTACATCACTCAGAGCAGCCTGGACAAATGTTTTACCCTCAAACTCGATAGCTTTCAGGCTGACTTCAGCCGGGAAAACTTCTCCATTCATTCTTTTGTGGGTCCAGTGGAAGTATTGCTGACCATGATTAACAGCGGAGTTTATGTATTCTGAAGCTGCTTCTTTAGAAGACCGACCGTCAGGCTGAAACTCTGGAGAAATGGCATAGGGCGTGTTTCCCTCAAGCTCCTCAATAGTGCATTTGAAAACCTCAGCGCATTTTGTATTGCATTCCAAAATGGTGTCGCCATCCAGGATCAGAATGGCGGCTGTAGTATTCTCAAATAGAGACTGATACCTTTTCTGGCTCTCAATCAGTGCCTTTGCTGATATCTTCCGATCCTTCTCATGCTCAATGCTGTCAATTGCAAAAGCAATATCGTTGCAGACTTCTTTAAAAAGTGATATCTCCTCATCATCAGGAGAGTATTCTCCCTGTATCGAAACAGTCAAGACACCGTATATCCTGTTGTGGCACTCCAGGCGGCAGGCCATAACGCGTCCCGGTTCTTTCTCCTCGGTCTTGTTTGTGCATTTACTGCAGACTGTTCTTGATGTATCCGAAATCCAGGCTTGATTTGCCTTCATTGTTCTGATAAGGCATGGAGTTTCTTCACCGGAGATCAGACGATTCATCAAAGGTGCCAGGTCCTTACCTGTGCCTGAATCAAATGCGGTTTTGCTCTCTCCATCTATGTCAGTGAGAAAAATCCAGGCATTAATGTAACCTCTTGTTTCAACCAGGTCCTTACAGGCTCCATCGATCAGCTTCTGAATGTCTGTTTCATTTGTTATCAGCAGATTGATGTTCCTGATTGCTTTCAGGATCAGATTGAGGTGCTCGATGCGCTCTTCTGCCAGGATTCTTTCCTCTATCTCGGTCCTGAGCAGATTGATAGTGTCACGGAGCCTGCTTGTTCGTTCCTGTACGATATCTTCAAGGTGCTCTCTATACCGTTCAAGCTCTCTTGTTCTCACTGCAACTTTATCCTGCAGTGTCTTCTTGGCATTCAGGAGTTCTTTTTCTGTTTGTTTTCTTGAAGTTATGTCCTGCATCAGAACCTGCACTGCCGGTTTTCCCTGATAGGAAATAACCTTTGTGTTAATCTCGATGTCAACGAGTTTTCCGCTCTTGATAAGCATTTTCAGTTCGTAAACCTCAGGAGAATCTTCACCCTTCATGCGATCCGTGTGGATCTTGAATACTCTTTCCCGTTCTGATGGAGCAATGAAATCCAGAAAGTTGTGCCCCATGAGTTCTTCAGGTGTGAATCCGGAAATTTCGGAAGTAAGTGGATTGGAGTAAACAACAATTCCGTCAGCAACGATCACGATTCCCATGGCAGCCGCCTCTACCAGTGTTCTGTAGTTTTCCTCGCTGGCTCTGAGAGCGTCCAAAGCAGTTTTTTCCTTTGTAACATCTTTTACTATGGCCATGGAGCCTTCGAATTTTCCCTCACGGAAAATCGGAGAGCAGGTGGCTGAGAACCATCCCACGTGTGTGATCATATCCATCCAGTAGTCGAATTCTGCAACCTGGCCGTTTTGGTTCTTTCCAAGTGCAACTCTTAAGGGAGCTGCAACATGCTCAGGCATTATCTCCTCAACAGATTTACCCAGGAAGGTATCCGGATCTGCATGAAGTCTTGATTTTGAATCAGTAGTGCCGAAAGTGAATCTGCCCTGAGAATCAAAAATGAAAATGAGAGTTTCCTTGAACATGGAGAGCAGTGAGGACAGGCTGTCTTCAGAACTGTTCAGAAGATCAGCAAACTTGGAATGGCTGTCATTCATTCGTAGTGTGAACTCCTTTGAGGTCTTTAGAACAGTTGATAGTCATTACATTGCAGTCTGTAAGGTTCAGGTCAAGTCTTTTTCAAAATATTTCCTAAGATTCTATTTGGCAACAGTATAACTAAACACATGCTATTTTGTGAAACAGTGGTACGCATTAGGTAATAGTGCAAATTTGACACTAGTATTAAATAAGTAGTAGTATTGAATTGATGATACGATTTCACTCAAGGCACGAGAGGAGGCTGAAGTGAATGACAGAGAAGCGGTAGACAGGAAGTTCAGCAGGGAGATCAGCTCCGGCACAACTTCCCTTGCTCTTCTGGCTATTCTTTCACAGGCTGAAAAGCCTATGTACGGCTACAGAATTGCCAAGGAGATGTCAGGAAAAGCAGACGGGTTCCAGTTGATCAAGCAGGGAGCTCTCTATCCGGTATTGAAGTCTCTTGAAAAAAACGAACTTCTGGAAAGCATTGTGGAACCATCTGTATCCGGACCTCCAAGAAGGTATTACAGTATCACACAGGAGGGAAGAGACTCACTTGTTAGGTGGAAAAAGCTCTGGGAGAATACCTGCACTTTGATAAATGGAATACTTGGAGGTGAATTCGATGAACAGTCGCATTGAGAGGTACCTTGATGATCTGAAGATTGCTTTGCAGGGACTGGACAGGTCGACTGTTCAGGATGCTCTGTCCAATTCCGAGGATCACCTTAACTCCGCACTCATGGCAGAGCTGGAGAGTAATCCGGAAGCCAACGTTAATGAAACTGTTCTGAGTGTGATTGATCTCTACGGAACACCGGAAGAGATCAGGGATGTTTACTCAGATATAGAGGAGCATACTACACCTGTGTTTGCTCTTTCCGGTGAAAAAGGCTGGACTGGATTCAAAGGGTTTCTTTCTGTAGCAGGGGAGCCTAAAGCATGGGCAGCATGCCTGTACATGATTCTTTCAATGATCACAGGTATTTTCTACTTTACCTGGGTTGTTACAGGTTTCTCTGTCTCAACGAGCCTGATCGTTCTGATAATAGGAATTCCCGTAAGCCTGCTTTTCCTCATGTCCATCAGAGGAATCGGGTTTGTAGAAGGAAGACTGGTAGAGGCATTACTCGGTACCAGAATGCCCAGAAGATCAATAATGCCGGAGGCCGGTTCCTGGTGGGAGAAGTTCAAGACCATGCTGAAAACAGGAAGTACCTGGAAAACCATGATCTACATGCTCCTGCAGCTGCCTCTGGGAATCGTCTATTTTACCCTTATAGTAACGTTTTTCAGCCTTGGTCTGGGTTTCGTAGGGGCACCTGCCATCCAGTACGGGCTTAATGAGCCGTTTATTGGCCCTGATATATGGGTGCCATTCTACGCCATGCCTCTCGTGATGGTTATTGGGGGGTTGATCATTATCCTCACTCTCCACCTGGCCAAACAGATTGGGAAACTGCATGGAAAGTTTGCCAAGGCCATGCTGGTAAGTTAAGCGCAGCATGGAATCAGTTCGAATTCGTTTTGGGGTACC
>CAYLRO010000080.1:0-6006 GCA_964386635.1 uncultured bacterium
TTGGCATATCACCATGTACCGGTGCTGGAAGGTGATTTGGTAGAAAAGGCTGAGGAATGGAACTGCATCAAGGGAGCCGTCAGGCCAGGGCAGCATTTGCTTGTTGCTTTTCTCTCAGTTTGTCTGAGTTACTGTTTTCTGTCCGGGTGCTGATGATATTTATGTAGAGTCAATATTGAGCCGGTTTATTGTGCAATTCGAATCAACCAACAAACAAAGGTGTTCCAACTCTCAGACAGACGGCCAGCCATCCTTGATTAATCAGCCTTCAGCGTCTCTGTAACGTTGAAGGCTTTTTTTGTGCAAGTTCCAATAACCTCTCCTGGAAGATTACAGTAAACCCTCCGGAAACAGTGTCTGAGATGAATCGATTGACATTCCACCTTCATGGATCCAAGCAATCAGGCTCATCGCGCATCACCACATCAGCCAGTAGTTTACCATTAGAGAGTCATCTTTTACCCAGCGGATCCAGGCGGTTTCGAATCCGGCTGCCTCAGGTGAATCCATATAGGGCCTTACCATCAGCCACTCTTCATGCCAACCTATGCCCTCCAGCGGGATGTAGTCTTTAGTAATTTCGCAGACTGGTCCATTTTCATTCGGAATCACTCTCGGTGGATTCGTCTCAATATCCGATTCCAGAATGCACTCGCACAGAAACTCGGGCCATGTCATGAGCCTGAGTTTTGAATGGTCCAGGGTGATCCACTGTGTTCGTCCCGAGCTCTCGTCGACGAAGATCTCCAGACGATATGCCGTTCGCCCAGGATCCTCCCCCTCAAGAAGAATGTGGCGATAGCCCAACACCTCAATCTGTATAGCCCCCACGCACAGAAGGTAGAGCTGGCCGTACTCGTCCCGAATATCACCGGTCAGCCATTCCGGTTCGGTGAAGTACCCGTAAGGGTCTGTCCTGGCCAGGCTGTCGAAGGGAAGGGAGTCAAGAGCTTCTTCGTAAAAGTAACATATGGAATGGTCCGGGCATACAACGTCCACTATTCGGTCGCTTGGCTCGAACCGTGCAAAGGTGTATCCTCCAAACAGCACAACGGCCAGTAATTTCAAGAGTATCATGATTCCTCCAAATGGCTGGTCATATGAGGTGCGGATGCTGTTCAGGTTATATTTCAGTCTTCCAACAGCAACATACCCACCTTCATTTGTCCGGCAGGTATCATCTGTACATCATTCAACAAGAACTCTATAAATATATTCTGATTAATCTAAAGCAAATGAGTTTCAATAGCGTACAGGCATTCCATGTTATTCCGCTCCAGTAATAGCAACATGCTAATCCCATGGTTAATCACCCAACTCTGAATTGTACGATAATTGTTATAAACATACACATAGAATTCTGCTTTTTAGAAATCAATTGTCAACACTTAGGCTCACCGTGGAAAGGAAGAACTGAAACCATTTTTCTAATAAATATTTATATATCCATTTCGCATAGCAATTTACTGAAAGTGCTCCAAATCTCGGACAGACGGGCTGAATCTTCTTGTGGAGCCACAGCCCTTTGCCTATCTCTCTTACTTGCTGATATAATCTGATTGAGATACAAAAAGTTCTGCCACATAGCTTTTGCCTTCTGCTGACATTGCTTTGTTCTGAACAGCAGGCTGCAAGAACTGGCGCAGCAGATCTATTGGGGAGAGGTATGGCTGCTTTTCACAAGGCCTTTGACGTCAGATTCCGCCGTCACTGGCCGAGTTATCTGCTTCAGTGTCTTTTAGCAACTGCAAGTGTGTTCATTGTTCTTATAGCACTTCGTCAGCAAAACCTGATTGTTGCAGCATCTCTGGCAGCTACTGCATTCACCATATTTGTAATGCCCAACAAGGTTACGGCTTCCACCCGAAATGTGGTTGGCGGACATCTGGTTGGTCTTGCAGTGGGATCCTTGTTTGCTCTGATACCGGCGCATGCAGCAATGGCACAGGATTCAGTATATGCGTTTGCAGTGGGAACCGCCATGATGGTAATGGCGGTGACAAATACTGAACACCCTCCTGCTGCAGGTACAGCCCTTGGTGTTGTTATTGCCGGTTTCTCTCTGAATGTTGTTCTGGGCGTTGTTGTTGGAATTTTCTTGCTGGCAGGAATACACAGACTTCTTCAGCCCATACTTCGTGACTTGATTCAGGTTGCTGAGCTTAAGGTAAAGTCAGATATTTTTGACTGATAAGGTTCCTGTTGTCTTTGTGTAACGTAAATTCGCTGTCTCTTACCCGGAGGAAAGAATGGCAAGATTCTTGAAAAACAGAGCAGATTCTCTTGGTAAAGCCCCGGGGGAACTTGTTTTTATCGGGAACAGGGAGGTTGAAGAGACAACAATACGAGTTATAGATTATGACTATGAGAAACTGACAGAGAAGGATATACAGAACATAAAAGACACGGTACAATATCTGGAAACAGATACTGTTACATGGATAAACATAAATGGTCTCCATGACATTGAACTGATAAGAAAACTCGGCAGCAGTTTCGGTCTGCATGCACTGGTAATGGCAGATATTGTCAATACCGGTCAACGACCCCGAATGGAGGACTACGACG
Organism: uncultured bacterium; assembly: GCA_964386635.1. Classification (GTDB taxonomy): domain Bacteria; phylum Fermentibacterota; class Fermentibacteria; order Fermentibacterales; family JCC-6; genus Sabulitectum. The sequence continues at coordinate 2,569 of CAYLRO010000080.1, forward strand.
AATATCTATTCTGGGGGATCAAAACACTGCGGTATGATGATGTTAAAGGTGAGATAAGCAGTGATCAGATCAGCATTATCCTTGGCAGGAACGTTCTTCTCTCTTTCCAGGAACGACCTGGTGATATCTTTGAACCTATTCGAGACCGGATTAGAAAGCAGAAGGGACGAATCCGCAGAGCAGGCATTGATTATCTGGCTTATGCAATGCTGGACTGCATTGTAGACAACTACATATTCATAATTGAACGGCTGGGAGAAAAGATAGAAGAGATTGAAAGTGAAATACTGGAAAACCCCACCCGAAAGGTCCTTGAGAGGATAAACAATTACAAGCGGGAAATGAATTTCCTCCGCAAGGCGGTAAGACCGGCAAGAGAATTCATGACACAGCTCTCGAGGCTTGATTCGGATTTGATTCACGATGATACCGTTCCGTTCCTGAAGGATCTGCTGGATCACGCAAATCAGGCGGTTGATGTGATTGACACCTACAGAGAAATGCTTTCAGATCACCTGAATATCTACAACACAGGGGTTAGCAACAGACTCAATGAAATAATGAAGGTTCTTACCATTTTTTCTGCAATCTTCATCCCGCTTACCTTCATCGCCGGTATTTACGGGACCAATTTCGATGTTTTACCGGAATTGCATTACCCGTACAGCTACTTCATCATGTGGGGAGTTTTTGTTGCAGCGGCCCTGGCAATGCTCAGGCTTTTTAAAAGAAAGCACTGGCTGTAGGGCTCACAAAAGAATATTGGAATCTGGAATAAGGATTTCGAATGGTTTTCAGTATGACTTTTAAGCCGGTGTTTGTGTTAGTTTACATCTACTATGAATAAACCAATTGTGTTTGCTGCTTTTGTTTTTCTTTTGGCGATTGATGCCTACTCACTTTCAGAACCCACAATAGACAGCATTGTTTTTACAGGCAACCTTCCAGTGTCATCAGGTTCTCTCCTGCGTGGCAGCGGCCTTCATCAGGGAGTCTCCATTTTTATGGTGTCTTCAATTCAGGTCCGGGATGCTGTAACAGCCAATTTGATGGACAGAGGTTATCTGAACTGCTCGGTAAATGTGATCTGGCCCAGGTGGGGATCGGAATACTACGACGTGGAGATTGTCGTTCAATCCGGTCCGATTACCACCAGGGGAGACCTTCTGATTCAGGGAGAAAGTGTTCTTTCACTGGCTCAACTGGAAGAGTTGTTCCCAGCGGACTATGGTGAACCTGTCAGCCCGTCGGATATTGCATCCTTCAGAAGCGCAGTTCTTGGCAGATGCTCCTCTATGGGATACCTCTATGCTGATGCTCTGGTTGAACTGGAGAGTTTTCCTGCTGACTCATCTGATCATCACAGGGATATATCCATTGTTCTGAACAGCGGAGAAATTTGCTATCTGGATGACATATCCATTGCCGGCAATCAGAAAGTCAGGTCTGAAGTTATTCTGAGGGAGTTCGACCTTTCCAGAGGCGATCCACTCAACATGGATGAAGTAAGGCGGGGGCTTTCTTCGCTGTACGGTCTGGGCCTTTTCAGCGGGATACAGATAGACTACCCCGGGTTTGCAGAGGAAAGAGATACCCTTGATGTGCTCATCAGTGTTACGGAAAAGGATTACATCAATGTAGATCTGGCAAGTGGTTACATCTCACCCGAAGCTGTGTTCGGGTCCGCGTACTGGACTCAGCCCAATGTAATGGGCAACAATCAGCTTCTCAGGCTTGGCTGTATTTATACAAGATACATATCCGCCGATAACTCCGGGAACGAGTTTGAGCCGCAGGTTGTTTACGAGGAACCCTGGTTTCTATCAACAAGATGGCGGTCTCAGCTGAAACTTGATTACTATTATCTGCAGCGGGATTACCAGGAAGAGCGGAGCTATGGAGGAGAGGTGGGTTTTTCAAGGGAATTCGCCCGGGTATGGCGTTACAATTGCGGATACAGGATTGAGAGAATCAGGTACAGATCAACCCAGGAGGATTCAACTGAAATTGTGCAGGACTGGGTTGCTTCTGCCAGAATAAGTAACGGTTTTACCAGGGATACAAGAACCCCCCTGCTGAATCCTCACAGCGGAACATGGTTCAAAATGGCAGGAAGCGTTTCAGGCGGCCTTGCCGGTGGAAGCATCGACTTCTACACCGTTGATGGAGAATACAGATTATTCTTTCCTTTGAGCAGAAGGATTGTTATTGGCGGGAGAGCTGCAGGAAGCGTTGTGCTGGGATACGCAGGCAATACAGGAATACCTCCGAACGACAGACTGTACCTGGGAGGTGGTACCACAGTTCGCGGTTACGATTTCCAGACACTGGGTCCTGAGGACGAAGATGGAAACCCCCTGGGGGGGAATGTGATGGCACTGGGTAATGTGGAAGCAAGAATATCCATATGGGGAAATCTGGGGGCTGTTGCCTTTGCTGATGCAGGAGGTGTCTGGACTGATGTTCAGCAGATTTCAACAGGAACAACCGGTTTCGGAACCGGTCTGGGCATAAGATATGATACTCCCATAGGCCCAATCAGGCTGGATTACGGATTTGCACCAACCTGGAGTAATTCACTCAAGCGAGGAAAGGTGTATTTTGCAATTGGCCAGGCATTCTAACCCTTTCAGGAGGGGCTGTCTCATTACCGCTGCAGTTGCTGCGATTATGATGGTGTCTTTTGTTCTTCTTTTAAGCTCCGGAGCCCTGGAAGGCCTTGTCAGGGAAATTGTGCTTCGGGCTACCTCCGGCGAAGACATGGTTGTTCTGGTCTATGGTGGAACCTCAAATCTGTTTTCATCAACAAGTGTCGATTCTGTTATTGTAACTGATAGCCGTGGATTGAAGGTCGAGTTACACGGTGCATCAGTCTCCGGTTCTGTATTTCGCTTCCTCCTGAACAGGTCAGTGGAATCTATCCATATGGATACTCTGCTTGTTGTCACCCCCTCCCCTTACCAGGAATCGGCAGATTCAACTCTGGCTTCAGTGTTTGCAAAAATGCTGGAAGGATTTGCTGCGAAAGCTGACAGGGTTGAACTGGACTACGGAAGAATTACTGATCATGAAGGTGCTCTGCTTATGGACTCCCTGCAGCTGAAAGCATCGATAACTGATATTGAAAATGTTACAGTAGAATTAATCTCGGTCAATTCATTCATTCCTCTGTTCGGAAGGGTAAGCATTTCCGGTGTTTTAGGGATGGACTCTCTCAGCGTATCTCTTACAGATTTTCTCATTGATATGCCGCCGGGCTCACTGAAAATAGCAGGAACTCTTTACGCGGACAGTACGCTGGACTTTGCCGCATCAGGAATTCTGTCAACAGCTTTTCTCCCGGAACTTCCCTTTTCTACAGTTGTTTTTAACGGGCTTCTGGCCGGCACCATGTCAGCCCCTCACGGCCAGATAAGTATTTCAGAGGGACTTGTGCAC
>CAYLRO010000081.1:0-5628 GCA_964386635.1 uncultured bacterium
AACGCAGCAGTGGCTGAACCGATACATGGGCGGGGGTGAGTGAAGGCGAAGCCCCTTCGTCTGCAGGTCACGGGTTTTTAGGTATTTGGCGAGGCTTATCATTTCTGTGTAAATCTCAAGTTCAACCTGACATTTGCACGGATATTGTTCGTTCTCCCCGGTTCTCAGGTCAGCGTTAGTCCCCGTGCCGTGTGCAGATTAAAAGGCTGCACACGGGCAGTCATTGCTTCTCACACCCCGAAGAGATAATAGGCAAGTGATATTGCGGAGAGGATCCAGAGGCCCTTCGGTACTTCCCTGTGTCTGCCGGTGAGGGCTTTGAAGAGGGGCCAGGTTAAGAGGCCTGCTGTCATTCCTATTCCCAGGTTGTATGTGAAGCTCATGAGAACGATGGTGAGGAATGCCGGCGCCAGTTCGGTCATGTCGTCGAACTTCAGGTCTATGATGGGTTTCAGCATGAGCATGCCCACCACGATGAGTACCGGGCCGTAGGCGCAGGCTGGAACTGCGGTGAGAATCGGGGTGAAGAACAGGGCCAGAAGGAACAGGGTTGCGGTTACCACTGCTGTAAAGCCGGACTTGCCGCCTTCTTCGATTCCCGCGGCAGATTCCAGGTAGGCTCCAGTTGTGGTGGTGCCCAGACAGGCTCCTGCAACTGTTGCCAGAGCGTCGCAGAGCATTGGTTTTTCCATTTCAGGGAGGTTGCCCTGTTCGTTCAGGAGTTTGGCGCGGTGGGAGAGACCCAGGAGGGTGCCCATTGTGTCTACGAAGTCCATTACGAAAACTGTAAGAAGAACGGATATGAAACCCCAGGTAAGGGCACCTGCCAGGTTGAACTTGAGAAAAATCGGCCCGATGGACGGGGGCATGGCTGCTATTCCTGCCGGGACGGGAGCCGTTTTTGTTGCGAATGCCGCGGCTGTTACTGTAAGGATTCCTATTAAGAGTGCCCCTTTTATCTTTTTTGCAAGCAGGAAGATCATAAGAAAGAGACCTGCAATTGATAGTAATGCAGGTGCACTGCTTATGTCTCCCATCATTACCGGTGCTCCCGGTGTGCCAAGGGTGACAATACCGGTGTCGTTCAGGCCGATAAAGCAGAGGAAAAACCCGATTCCCACGGCAAAGGCAATTTTCAGGCTACCTGGAACGGATTTGGCCAGCCAGCTTCTTGCTCCTGCCAGGGTTAGTATGGTGAAGAGTACTCCCCCTATGAAAATAGCACCCAGTGCGGTTTGCCATGAGTAGCCGAGAACTCCGGTGACAGTGTATGCAATGAAGGCATTCTCACCCATGTAAGGTGCAATTGCGAAGGGTCTTTTAGCGTAAACACCCATGAGCATGGTTCCAAAGAAAGCTGCCAGTATGGTTGCCACCATTGATGGGGCCTTGGGAATACCTGCTGCTGCAAGTATTGCCGGGTTTACGATGATTATGTAAGCCATTGTGAGGAATGTGGTGGTTCCTGCAATTGTTTCAGTTTTCCAGTCGGTGCCCAGCTCGTCCAGCTTGAAGAACTCTCTTGCGGTCATTTTATGTTCCCCTGTCATGTTTTGTTTGTGTGAAAATAGTTTAGGGAGTAAGTCCGGGCAACTGACAAGGGCGTTATCTCAGGGGTTCAGCTGGTTCAGGTTGAACCCGGATCAGGGATTCTCTGCAGTAAGGCGGTAAAAACTGGGCTATTCTGGTGCAGGGGAGCTTTGGAAATGTGACACCATGCAAATTACCGCTGAGGCAGTTTTGTATTAAAAAAAGCCGGAGCTTTTGCCCCGGCCTTCAATCTATTTATTTAAATTCAGTCGGTTTCAGGTTTGTGGTGGTTCTGCTGATACTCGGCTTCTGAACCGTGAGGGTCGTTGTGATGTGCATCCGGTCTTGGATCGATTGCGGTGTAAGAGTGATATCCGTGAGGATTGTACGGGTCGATCTGTGTATAATTTCTGCCGCTTGCTAAATCGTTATTCGGAAGAGAAGGTCTTGGAGTGAATGATGCAACTGCCGGGCCGCTTTCGGAGCCTTCTCCGCCTTCTTCGCTTTCTTCACCTTCAGTGATTTCCGGGTCGCCTTGTGCAATAGCTGGAGTACCTGTTATGCCCGGTTTGCTGTCTACATTGCTCGGAGGCTGATCGCTGCCTCCTGAAGCCTGATTTGCATTACCGGAGTTGGTGAAAGCTATGCAGGTGAAGTTTGTCTGCCTTGCAATCTGGCCGAGACTGATATGGTCATATGTGTTTGCAGCACCTGCAATATAGGAGTGCTGAAGATGCATCTGCTGAAGAGTGCTGCCGGCCTTGGGATCTTCTGAATCGGCCCAGTTCTTCGGGGTGAATTCTTCTTCAGTTGCTGTGCTTGATGCTGAAGCAAGTATCGGGTTGGTTGTTTCAGAAACAGTGGCTATGCGCACTATTCTACCAGTGCCCTGTGCAGGTGGTGGTGAAACACTGATGGTAGGAGTAGTGTCTTGTGCAGGTGAAGCTGAAGAAGGCGTGTGGAAACTCTGGTAGTCGTTAAGACCCAGAAGGTCAGGAAGTGCGGGATATTCCATATGAAGCGGTGAAGAAGAAATCTGCGTGGCTCCGATACCTAGAAACAGCGCAAATGCCATTCCCAGAACCAGACCGCTGGAAAGTGATACTACTTTCTCAGTCATTCTGTTTGAACCTCCACAACCTCGTTCGAATCCAGAATGGATCCGTCTTCACTTTGCCCGCCTCGTATATACAAGACAAGAGCTATTCCAATCAGAAAGCCGATAATGGCGTGCGACCAATTCAGCAATCTCATTAACTCCCCCTTGGGTCTTGTATTCTAACTACTTAATAAAGCTACAGCCAGTGGTGGCAGTAAGTTCCCTGTTGCGTTTCAGTCCATTTCCCTGAAAAGAAGCTTGTATCCTTCTTTGTCTGCTATGCTCTGCAGTTCCCTGCAGAAAGCATTTATGACATCCCGGTCTCTGGCCTGATACTCATAATATACAATATTTCCGCAGAGTATTGCCCGCAGTCTTCCGGAAACTGCTGATCGCGGCGACTGCTCAATTTGCTCAATGAATGCAAGTTTTGCTTTTGTGATCAGGCATCCGGTTTCAATTCTTGTTGCAAGACAGGAATCTGCAGGCCTTTCCGTGTCGGTAACTCCCAGTGCTGTTCCCAGGTTTCTGACTGCTGCTTTGTTCATGCCTGTTTTCAGGAACGGATGATGGATGTTTTCTTCATCAGCAGCCTTTAACCCCGGTCTGCTCTCTTTTATGTCATCCATGTTGGTGCCGTCTGCCAGTGTCTGGATGCCCTGTGCTTCAGCTGCTTTTCGAATAGACGTGTAAATGAGTTTTTTGCAGTAATAGCATCGGTCCTGGCTGTTTTGGCAGATTTCGCGGCAACTGAGAGCATCAATAGTGATCTCGGAGAGTGAGAGTTTAAGATCAATTGCCGCTGCCCTTGCTTTCTCAAGATAGTGTTGGGCCTGAAACTGACTTACGGCCATGAACGGAAAAGTATTGGTTTTACCCAGCACTTCAACTGCAGCTCTGAGGAGAACTTCACTGTCAATTCCCCCTGACATCAGTACAGCAGTTTTACCTGAAGTGGAAAGCTCAAGAGCCAGGTCAGGATACGCTGAGGCTGTTATCATGGTCATTGTGCTGCTGTATTCCTTTATATTGGTTCCTGTGCTCACCGGTTAATTCCGGCTAATATAGTTCTTATCTGTGGAGTGTCTGTGATATGAGAATAGCTGTTTTCAGCCCTTTCAGCGGGATATCAGGCAACATGATCCTGGGCGCTCTGATCGATTGCGGACTTTCTGTTGATGCTGTTGTGCAGGGATTGAGTTCGCTTGAGTTATCAGGATGGGATCTCAGCGCTGAGAAAGTTTTAAGAAAAGGTCTGCAGGGAACACATGTCCAGGTTGCTGTTCCTCATGAGCATGAGCACAGGCATCTGTCCGATATCAGAAAAATCATTGATTCGGCTGAACTGCCCGAATGGGTTACGGAAAAATCGATTGCAGCATTCACAAAACTGGCTGGAGCTGAAGCCGCGGCTCATGGGATTGGCATTGATGAAGTTCACTTCCATGAAGTTGGGGCAGTTGATGCCATTATTGATGTTGTCGGCAGTTTTCTCGGACTGCACCTGCTGGGAGTTGAAGAAGTTTATTCCTCGGCTGTTGCTGTTGGTACAGGAACCGTTCAGTGTGCTCATGGAGTGATGCCGGTTCCAGCACCTGCAACTGCCAGGTTACTTCAGGGTGTGCCTGTACTCTCCACTGATATTCCTTTTGAACTCACAACGCCAACTGGTGCTGCAGTGTTAACCACTGCTGTTAAAACCTGGGGCAGTGTCCCTGAGTATACTGTTCTTGAAAACGGGATGGGTGCAGGGAGCAGAGATAACAAATCCAGGGCAAATCTGCTTCGGCTTGTTATCGGTGAAACCACTGCAACTTCTTCTGAACAAAACGATTGCATAAAAATAGAGACACTTGTTGATGATCTTGATTCCAGGATCTGGCCGGTGCTGAATGAGAAGATTCTCTCTGCCGGAGCACTGGACTGCTACGCCAGGCAGTGTCTTGGCAAAAAGGGAAGGTCTGCTCTGGAACTGGTGCTGCTGTGTTCTGTTGAGAAAAAGGAAGCTCTTCTCAGAGTGATTTTTGCTGAATCCAGTACACTGGGAGTGAGGATCTCAACAGTATCAAGGATTGTTCTGCGGAGAGAGTTCAGAAGTATTCAAACATCTTATGGTTTTATTCCTGTGAAGCTTGGTTACTATGGTGACAGACTTGTGAGCCTGGAGCCGGAGTTCGAATCATGTGCCTCTGTTGCTGATGTTTCCGGGGTGCCTGTTAAGCTTGTGCTGCAGGATGCCAGAGGTGCTGCTCTCAAATTACTGGAGAACTGATGGATATTGCTGAACTGCTGAAACAGCTTGAAGCCCTGGGTGTTTCACCGGCTGAAGCAGCTGCTCTTCTCCGTCAGGCTGGTGTTGATGACCTGGGATTTTCAGTTGTGGATTACACAAGAGGAGCCAGACAACCTTTGCCTGAGGTGGTGTTTGCCCAGGGAAAAACATCCGCTCAGGTGGTTCAGATAATGGCAGCATTGTTCAGAAGAAGCGGCCTGGCCATTGCTTCCAGAGTGACTGATGAGGCTGCAGCTGAACTGGCTGCAGAGTTTCCTTCCGGGATCTGGTACAAACTCTCCGGAATGTTCGTTGCCGGAGAGTATTCAGGCAGTTTTAGAACTGATTCTTCAGTTGCTGTTGTAACAGCCGGTACCTCAGATCTGCCGGTTGCAGGCGAGGCCAGAATCATCCTTGAGGTAATGGGCGTTCATGTGAAGCAGTTTGCGGATATTGGTGTGGCTGGAATTCACCGGCTTGGGAATGTACTGCCTGAGATTCTTCCATGCTCAGTCTGCATCTGCTGTGCCGGGATGGATGCAGCCCTTGTGAGTGTTATGGGAGGGCTTTTCCCCGGACCGGTTATTGCTGTGCCTGTAAGCACAGGGTATGGCGCGTCTCTCTCCGGGTTTACTGCACTATTTTCCGCACTCAGTTCCTGCAGCCCGGGTATTACTGTTGTGAATATTGATAACGGGCTTGGGGCTGCAGCTGCGGCACTGAGGAT
>CAYLRO010000082.1:0-4684 GCA_964386635.1 uncultured bacterium
TTCCCGAAGGCGGGTACATTGCATGCGGTAAGTGGAGTAGCAGCGGTTATCTTGCAAGATTTGCACCTGAAACCAGCATAGCAGAACCCGATCCAATCTCTTCTCTTTCTCTGGAAACCTTCCCCAATCCCTGTTCTTCCGTACTGTCGCTGAGGTTTTCACAGGTTGAGTCTGGAGCTGCTTCTATAAGAATCTACGATCTGTCAGGAAGGCTTGTGGATACTGTTGCCGATGCCGTGTTTCCTGCAGGTGAAAACACTGTTGAGTGGGCTGTGCCTGAAGATGTGTCCTCAGGTTGCTACCTCATACAATATAATTCAGCATCGGGGTCTGTTACAGAGCGATGTATGCTTATTAATTAGCTGTTCTTGATAATATTCTGTGGCACGCCCGAAGGGACTCGAACCCCAAACCTTCCGGTCCGTAGCCGGATGCTCTATCCAATTGAGCTACGGGCGCACCGCAGGAGTGCTATTCTAGCTTAAATCCTCAGATTGGTCAAGTCAGTACAGCTCTTTGTACAGGATGGTTACAGATTGGCCGGGATTCAGCTCAATGATGTTAATGCCAGGTTCAATCCCTGCTCCCCGGGGCATGGTCTCAGGCCATTCGATTTCCCAGGTTATGGTAATATCTGATCTTGATTCCGCTGACAGGAAGCAATCGTATCCTCTTTCTTCCTGTTCCCATGCAAGGTTCAGTTCCAGCAGTGAATCCGCAGGAAAATAGAGTGTGTCAGCTGTTTCAAACACCTGTTCAGTCCAGCTTACTATTCTTCCTTTTCCCGGGCATGTAACTGCTACTAGAGGATTCCATCTGCCAGGTGATGGCCATCCGTATCTGATAATGTGGACCGGTTCAGAAGCATGAGCATCCCACCATGGTATGTGGCTGTGCCCCTGTCTGATGGTAATTCTGCCTGTTGCTGCTGTTACCTGGATATTTTCAGGTGACATGAACCGGACTGTATCGGCCTGCCAGGTTTGAACGGTCATGTTCTCAAGGGCAGCTGAGGCATAAATCCTTCTGTCTCCGTTCTCTTCACTGAGGATGTAGTCAGGCTCCCATGTCAGTCCTTTCTGCTCGATCTTCACAAGGGCTGTTCCGGGTTCACCTGTTTCAGAAATAATCGAATAGAAGAGTGGATAGCTGATCAGCGTATTCACCTCACTTAAACCCGATGTGTCTTCAGGAGAAAAGCAGGACATGGTAATTGACTGTATAAGAGGACTGTCAGCTGCCGCAGCAAAATCAGAAGGTTTGCCTGCCGGCAGAATACCTGTTATTGTGGCGGGGTAAGAGTCGTGGAATGTGATGGAAGATATCTGAAGGTCCTGAGAACCAAGGCCTGTTAACTGTCTGCCGCAGGCACAGAGCAGCAGAGTGATGATGACAGCTGTAAATCTTCTCACTTTATTCCATTTCACTGGCAGGATTTAAAAATATTCCCTGTGGGAATCATAAAGGAAAGGGCCGTTTTGTCGCAATTCACTTCAAAGCTATTCGGTGAGTTCAGAAGACACCTGACGCTTCGCTGGACCGGACCCTATCTCCTTATCCCCATCTTTTTCGTAGTATCTCTTATTGTCGAAACCTGGATGCAGGAATCAGGCATTATTGCATACATTCCAGTAGGCAGCAGATCTGATTTGTCTCTGTGGCGCATCCTGATGATCTCGGTAATGGTGGGAACCCCTCTTTCCGCTATTTTCATGGCGGAATCATGGAAAAAGAAGTTCCCCTCTGATGATTTCTCCGGTTCACTTCTCTCCACCCAGGTGTCCAGCTTCCTTATTCTTCTAGTGATTATGACAGCTGCCTCCTTTATTGTAACCGCACCTTTTGGAGTTTCACTCTCGGACAAGATTGGAAGCGTTGCAGCCCGTGCTCTTATCATGTGCTTCTGGTCCACAGCAATTGCCACTCTCTGCTCTGTAATATCCGGCGGAGCAGGTGCTGCTATTCTTTCCATAGGGCTTTTCAGCATTGCTCTTTTCCCCGGTCTTTCCGGAACAGCCATGAGCAGGTGGTTTGCGGCTCCTCTCGGTAATCTGGTTACAGGGGGAACTGACCTGTTAACCGTTCTTGCGGTTCTGGGTCATTCCGCCGTTTACCTTATCCTGTCGGCTCTTATGCTCCGTAAAATCAGTCGGCGGTGAGAACAGCCAGTCCGACAACGCGCTCAATCTCGTTCTGAAGATTCATATTTGACGGACCATACATGAGAAGAAGCACGGAATATCCATTTCTGAAAATTCCGTAGGCTCTTCCCCGGCCCAGGGAACCATCAGGAGGCGAGAAGGTAAAGCTTATATGAGACATAAGCCCGAGAGACCTGCGACTGTCTACTTCTGCAAGAAGACTTCCTTCAGACCAGGTAGGAGAAGATGTGTGTATGGATTCCATAAGATCAGGAGAGATAACACTGGAAAGCTTCTCCATAACCCAGAGATTCTTGTCGCTTACAGGCGCTTCAGACAGCCAGTAATGACAGCTGAAAGAAACCCCGTACTCGTTGGGCTGACCGGCCAGAACGCCGGATTCCTCTGTTACAACACCCTCTATCAACGGGGTAATGTATTCAGGAAGGTAAGTTAACTCAATACCTGGATATTCAATAACGGAGCATGGTGTTGTTGCTACAGCAGAAAGAAGGAGTGCGGTTGCAAACAGAAAGCTCATTATTTTCCTTTCGTCTATGATTGCGTTGCCTGCCAAAGGTCTATAGAATAGAAATCATCGGCTAATTGTCAACAGGAGGAATCATGCAGGAAAGAATACTTCTCGTAGAGGATGATGTTCCACTGGCATCTCTGCTCTCTGAGTATCTGAATGGGCAGGGCTTCAAAGTGGAAGTGCTGCACAGAGGCTCCGAGGTAAAGAAAAGAGTAGTGGCCACTCATCCGGACCTTGTAATACTTGATCTTATGCTGCCCGACATCAGTGGACTGGATCTCTGCAGATCCCTTAGAGAAGGCTGGAGAGGGCCAATCCTCATGCTTACTGCAATGAAGGATGATGTTGATGTTGTCACTGGACTTGAACTGGGTGCTGATGACTACATTGGTAAACCCGTGGCACCCAGAGTTCTCCTTGCACGCATAAGAGCTCTTCTCAGAAGAAGCAGTTCCGATCTTAACGCGGAAATGCTGGAAGTAGGCCCTCTTACCGTAGATGTCCCCTCTCGAACAGCCACTCTTGATGCAGAGCCCCTTGATCTTACAACGACAGAATTTGATCTGCTTGTGCTCCTTGCAAGGAGAGCCGGGAGAGTCCAGAAGAGAAATGTGCTTGTTGAAGACCTTCGTGGAATCGGTTTTGATTCCTTTGACAGATCTGTTGATGTTCTTGTTTCAAGGCTTCGCAGAAAGCTGGGAGAACATGGGGAAATGATAAAAACCGTTAGAGGACTGGGCTATCTGTTCTCCGCCTCTTCAGAGGAGGACTGATGTGAAGCTTTACTGGAAAATCTACAGTGTTCTTGCTCTTACAACGCTTGTGGCTCTTCTCCTTATAGTCTGGATTGCCTTCTCAGTTGTGCCTGACAACCTTGAGCAGCAGAGAGAGCACCTCCTGGATGATTTTGAGTCGGCTCTTGCTTCAGGAGATTACACCACCAGGGATGAGATCGCAATCCTGGCTGATTCAATGGGGGTAGATATACGCCCGATACGCGGCACCCTTCAGATGATACCTCCAGACCAGATGAACATTGGTCAGGGGCCTCCCAGAGACGACCTGACATGGCGGGGAGGTCGGTTGCTTCCGTCTCCTGTAGGTGACCAGCAGATATTTGCATCGGTTGTTATTGCCCCTGCAAGATTTCTTTTACTGATAATATTGACTCTTGGAATTTTCGGTTCACAGGCAATTGCTCTGAGGTTTGGTCTTAAATCGGTTTTCAAAAGGGTTTCTTTGCTTACCAGGGTTACTGGAGATTTTGGTAAAGGTCAGCTTACAGCAAGATATCCGGACCACGGCTCCAGCGATGAGCTGGACACTCTTGGAATCTCATTCAACACAATGGCTGAGAAAATCATCTCCCTTCTCGGATCCCACAACGAACTTCTCAGTGCAGTTGCTCACGAATTGCGCACCCCTATGGCAAGGCTCAGCTTTGCTCTGGAACTTGCCCGGGGAAACCCTGAGGCTGTTCGTGAAAAGCTGGGTCTCATGGAAAAGGATCTCTTCGAACTGGATAAACTTGTATCAGAGCTCCTTGAATTCAACAGAATAGGAGGGACGGAACCCGGCCACGAAAAGGTGTCTCTCTCTGACCTGAGCCATGTTGCCGCAGACGGAGAAAAAATACACAGTCCCTCAGTTGAAATCTCTATCCGAGAACAGGGAAGAACCCCATCTGTCACCGGAGATCACAGACTTCTTCTCAGGGCAATTTCGAATCTTGTGAGAAATGCAGTTAATTATGCAGATTCCACTGTAACCATTTCTATCCGTTCTTCCGGGAAAAATGTTCTTCTGTCAGTTACAGACGATGGTCCCGGATTTCCTCCGGGTTTTGCCGACAGGGCTGTAAGCCCGTTCATAAAGGGAGAGAAGAGCAAGGGAACCGGCCTTGGGCTTTCTATTGTTCAGCGTATTGCTGAAAAGCATAACGGCACTCTTACCATTGGAAACTCTCCTTCAGGCGGGGCATCAGCGGAACTTTCCATACCGGTATAAA
>CAYLRO010000083.1:0-4552 GCA_964386635.1 uncultured bacterium
AACATCCTTCAGCAGAGATTCATTGAAAGACCTGAAATCTGGATAACGGTTCTGCTTTCTCTGGCTGTTGCAGCAGCGGCAGCAGCAGCTCTGGCATATATCCCCAGAGTTATTGCAGCATCCCTCGCAGGGCTTGCTGTTCTCGTTATCTACTCCCTGCTGACGCTGACTGCATTCAGGAATTCGGATCTCTGGCTGCCTGCAGTACCACCGCTGATATCAGGTTCATTTACCCTTCTCGCCGGTTCTGTTGTGGCATACAGATTTGCAACAAAGGAGAAAAGATTTCTCAGAACAGCTTTCTCCCAGTATCTCTCCCCTGCTGTAGTGGCCCAGGTTGCCGCAAACCCTGAAACTCTGAGACTCGGGGGAGAAAAACGGGTTATGACAGCTTTTTTCAGCGATGTGGCAGGATTCACCTCTATAAGTGAAAAACTGGACCCCAGGGATCTTGTCCGGCTTCTGAATACCTATCTCACTGAAATGACAGACATCATTCTTGAATCAGGAGGTACGGTGGATAAATTCGAGGGAGACGCAATTATAGCATTCTGGGGTGCACCTGTTGAGTTCCAGGACCACAGGGAACGAGGCACAAGAGCTGCTGTCAAATGCAGAAAGAGACATGAGGATCTTAACATAAGGCTTGGCGAAGAGGGTTTCCCGGAGCTTCACACAAGAATCGGTCTTGCAAGCGGTCCAATGGTGGTGGGCAACATGGGCAGCGAGAAAAGATTCGACTACACCATTATGGGCAGCGATGTTAACCTTGCAAGCAGGCTTGAAGGAGTGAACAAGGTTTACGGAACTGAAATTCTTCTTGCTGATCATACCAGACAGGGGCTGCCGGAAGATATTCTTTGCAGGGAAATTGACACGGTGCTTGTTGTTGGTCAGAAAAAGCCTGTTACCATATGGGAGCCTGTTGATCAACTCATGCAGTGTCACCACAACTATGCAGAAGCTCTGAAACTCTACAGAGCCGGCAGTTTCTCACAGGCGGAGCAGTTATTCAAGCTGAATACTGATGACCTGACTTCAGCAGTAATGTCCCTCAGATGCAGAGAATTCATTGAAAAGGGTGAACCGGAGAACTGGAACGGTGTATGGACTCTCACATCAAAATAGAAACAGCATGTATATTCAACAGGAAATTCGCAAATAAAAGGAGGCGGAACATGGGCATTAAATTGTTATATGCCATACTGATACTGATACCGATTCTCGCAGCGTATGCTGAAGAGACTCCGGTTGAACCAGGAAGCAGCGCAACTGTTAAGATACAGGAACAGCACATCTTTCCTTCACCTGTTTTTTACGCACAGCCTGTTGGTGAACTCTCCTTCGGTGAGGTTGTGGATGTTACAGCAGAACAGGGAGACTGGTTCAGCATTGAAACTGCCTCAGGCACCGAAGGCTGGGTACACGGTACCGCTCTCACAGGGGCTCTTCTTTCACAGGGCTCTCAGTCCACAGACGACAGCGACATGATTATGCTTGCAGGAAGAGGTTTCAACACAGATGTTGAAGATGCTTACGCTTCAGGCAAGAACCTCCCGTGGGACAAAGTGGACATGATTGAAGCAATAGAGATTGAACCTGCTTCCATCGAGGTTTTCCTTACTGAAGGAATGCTTATTGAGGGAGGCTCAGAATGACAGTACTGATCATAACTATGCTGCTGGGATTCGGCCTTGGAGACATTGTAGACATAGTTGAGAGCGATGAGGTGGAAAGCGCCGTTACAGTTTACCAGGCTTTTGACGAAGCCAACAGAGAAATCACTGAATCTGAGGAATACTACATCGGCAGAGCTGTGGCTGCAAACATTCTCTCTTCATCAACACCGATGTTCGACTGGGCAGCAGTTGAATACGTGAACCAGATCGGAAATGTAATAGCAGGTTTCTCCCCCAGACCATCAACCTACGGCGGCTGGCATTTCATGATTCTGAACGACCAGGGGATCAACGCTCTTTCATGCCCGGGAGGCATTGTCCTTCTTAACAGGGGGCTTTGCGATCTGGCAGTAAATGAAGATGAACTGGCTGCCATTATCGCCCATGAAGCAGCTCACATTGTGCTAAGCCACGGTATTCAGTCTGTGGAGAAAGCAAAGATGACTGCTGCCTGGACAACACTGGGACACGAAGGTGCATCCCACCTGGGAAGCAGTGAGGTGGATGACCTTGCCGATAACTACGGAGATGTGGTTGACGACATCACCATGAATCTGGTAACCAGAGGCTACAGCAGAGATTCGGAAGAGCAGGCAGACAGCCTTGCAGTCCACATTCTCTACAATGCCGGTTACGATCCCATGGCACTTGTTTCTGTTTTGAACAGAATGGACGGGCTGACTGACAGATCCGGCCCGGGTTTCTGGCAAACGCATCCCGATCCCTCCCAGAGGGCTCAGTGGGTAATGGATGAGATAGAAAGCTCTTCTCTCCAGTCTCCCCCAGCGGAAGAAACAGCCCTGCGAGCAGAGAGATTCACTGCAATGTATACGAACGCCGGAACAGTTCAGCAGGAAGCCCCGTCAAGAGGCGGTTCAACTGAGCCTGAAACCTCAGGCAGAGGAGGTTCCACAAGTGGACGGCCCTCAGGGACAACAGGAGGAAGACAGTAATACTTCTCCTGACTCTGGCGCTTCTTTCAGCTCCTGATGTAACCGGGATCATCCCTCATGATCCCGGTGCATTCACTCAGGGACTTGAAGTAAGAAACGGCTTCCTCTTCGAGTCAACCGGTATGTATGGAGAATCCTCATTCAGACGTACATCTCTGGAAACTGGA
This sequence comes from uncultured bacterium, assembly GCA_964386635.1. GTDB lineage: Bacteria > Fermentibacterota > Fermentibacteria > Fermentibacterales > JCC-6 > Sabulitectum. The sequence continues at coordinate 2,800 of CAYLRO010000083.1, forward strand.
GAGGTTCTTGATCAAATGCGTTTTCCGGATTCCATATTCGCAGAAGGATTCACTTTTCTCAGCGACTCCGTTGTGTGCCTTCTCACCTGGAGGGAAGGGGTAGCTTTCACCCTTAATCCATGGACAATGGAAATCCTCAGCGAACTGCCTCTGCAGGGTGAGGGCTGGGGACTTTGTCTTGCTGACAGCATTCTTTACCAGAGCAACGGTTCAGCAACTCTTCTGATCAGATCGCCTGAAACCTTCCAGCTCCTGGATTCCATTGAGGTAACCATTGATGGTATTCCCCAGTATTTTCTCAATGAGCTGGAGTATGCAAGGGGTTTCATTCTTGCAAACCAGTGGAGAACTCACCGTATTCTTTTTATCAACAGTGAAACCGGCGCAGTTGAGCGGGTGATGGACCTTGGCTCAACTGCACCGGGCACAGGAGGAGTGCTGAACGGAACTGCATCAGCAGGTCAGGGGTATCTGTACTGCACAGGAAAAAACTGGCCGGTGACTCTGATTATCTCCGGGATATAGGATTCGTTGACCAGTACAACGCAATTGTCTGGATTATATTCATACGCAAATAGTATGAATTTCCATGAACGGAGGAATAATGAACAAATCTGTGCTCCTGCTTCTAATAGTGGCTGCAGCAGCGTGGGCCCATTCCATTGTCAGCACCATTGATGCACCTGATACCAACGTAACAGGACTGGCATGGGGTAACGACAGGCTCTGGGCCATGGATGCTGTTTCAGACTATGTCTACGAACTCGATCCTGCAACAGGTACTGTTATCAGCAGTTTCTATTTTGATCATCCTGTTACCGTTGTTCCAACAGGACTCGCCTATTCTGAAGACCTCAACATGGTTTACTGCGGAGGCTGGTACAACACCAACGGATACATTTACAAGTACACTCCTGACGGTACCGTTACCGGCATGGTGGACATGTGCGGTGGTTGAGGAAACCCTGTCTCGTCGGTGACGGGACTAAGCGTTTACGGCAACTACATCTATCTGGGCTCCAGAAATCAGACCCGCACATACAGATACTCCCTTCCTAACATCACAGGCATGGTCAGCTTCACCTACATGATAGGTGCATCCAACTCCTGTGACATAGCTCTCAACGGAGCAGACAATCTTGTATGGGTTGCCTGTGACAGTGAAAACCTTGCAGTAAGGTGCTACGACAACAACAGCACCATGGTGGACTACATCGATATCGGCATAATCCCCAATGCAAGAGGCCTTGCTATTGATCCTGAAGGATTCCTCTGGGTCAGCGATGTTGATGCAGACAAGATCTACAAGGTCGATCTTTCCCAGGGTATTGGAGATAGTCAGTCAGAAGGAATAACAATGGGAGTCTCCCCCTCTGCAAATCCATTCAGCGGAGCGGTAACAATTCAGGCTGAAGGCATCACCGCCAGCGTCACAGTATTCGACATGCACGGACGACAGGTTGAAAACGATTCCTTCCAGGAATCATGGACCTGGAACTCAGCAGCACCGGCCGGAACCTATGTGTTAGTAGTAAACGACGGAAACGGCAATGTGGAAACGCTGAATCTGGTGAAGATCTAACCGGTAAACACAGAGGGCCCGGAACACTGCTCCGGGCCTTCTTTTTTTACTTGACAGAACATGTTCCAATTCAGATATTACCGCCTCGGCGCAATGCCTCGATAGCTCAGTTGGCAGAGCGGGTGGCTGTTAACCACTAGGTCGGAGGTTCAAGTCCTCCTCGAGGCGCCA
>CAYLRO010000084.1:0-2603 GCA_964386635.1 uncultured bacterium
GGAACCGGTTCTTCAAAGGAGGGTGCGCATCCCGCCTCCATGGTGTAGCTCTGTTTTGCGTAAAGGATGGTGTCATGACGGAGCATTGCCCATGAAGCCAGGAAGGTGGAAAGGGTGCACCTGTTCCAGCTGTCTGTCTGCATGAAGTCCGGGTAACCGGCTTCTCTGGGTTCAGCCAGGAGGTGCAGTGAGTGGAGCCAGCACATGTAAAGAGTTGCATGCCAGTCATCATTACTGTAGCTGTCCACCATGTCCTGCATGGAGCTAAGAGTGTCCGGATAGTTATCGTAGAGCATGTCACCGTTGTTTTCAAGTATTTCCAGTGCAGCAGCGCATCTGAACGACGCGGCTACATCAAGGCCTGAAGGCATGAATCTCCTTGCCCCGTCAGGGTTTGTTCCTATGGAGGGGAAGACGAATTTGCCAAGCATCTCACTGTCCGGTGTGTACCTCTGGCCGAATAATCTGAATCCCACTGTTTTTGCCAGCACAGGCATGAAATCCGCAGGGTCGAATTCTCCATTCCCGTCAGGCATGACCACTACAGCTCCTGTGCCGCTGTAGATGGACGGTCCCTGGAAGCTGGTCACTATGTATTCCAGAAAACTGCCTCTGAAGCTGTCGGATTCAAGATGTTCCAACTGGAACTCTTCACCGCCGGTTGCTTCTGCCGCTGTCTGATACTGATCTACAGAAAGATCGTCTGCAAATCCTGCGAAAAAAGCAGTAATTTCGTAGACCCTCTGCCATTTGTCTTTCAGTGGAGCACCTTCAGCCTGAATGGTGTTAAGGTCTGATACGATCAGCAGAGCGGTTGTGGTGAATTCTTCAGCCTGTTCTTCAGAGACCAGGTATTCCTCATCAGAACCGAAAGGCTCTCCGCCTTTGAGAAGGAATGTCAGTCTGCCCATGTACATCATTGCCATGAAGTAGTTCTCCAGGTCTTCGCTGGCTGTGTAGTGCCCCCTGGGAACGTACTGCGAATAGTCTTCCTTATACCCGAATACAGCACTGGGACTGAAACCTGCATGAGCTCTCATCAGTTCTGTTTCTTCTCTTACAGTTTCAGCGATGCTGCTGTGGGGCTGGAAGTTTTCTGTGAGGAATGTAAGGGGAACGGCAAAATAGGAAGCTGCCAGCATGTCGTTCCTGTTTATGCTGCTCTCGTAAAGAGCTGTGCAGATCGTGACAAGATCAGGATACAGGTGGTCAGTCTCAACCTGCTGCAGTATCTGGTCAAAGAAAATGTGCAGCATGTGCAGGGGGATGCCACTGGAAACGAATACCGGATTGTCACTGTCCTTGACCCACTGGAATGCCCGTACCGGATTGTCGGTTCCGTATGGTGTTGGAAACACTGCGAAGCCGTTCTGCAGAAGCTCATCGGGCGGTACCAGCTGCCTTGTATAAAGCATGACCTTGTTGATGTTTATGATCTCTTCCTGTTCCACAGGAAGCCCCATCTGTTCCATGGCTGGACTGGATGTGAATTCCACCGGATCGTAGAATCTGCTGAATGAATTATCCATCATTTCCTCCGCCGGGTATGAAAGTTCCTCAGGTGGTCTCCGGGCAGTGCAGCTGCCAGCAAGAAAAACAATCAGAACTATTGCGCCGAATCTTATCATTTTATCCTCCCTTTCTGATTCATTCATACTAATGAATGTTATACACCGGAGCCAGAGGGGTATTCCCCCTGAGTGCTCTTTGCTTATCTTGCAATGATCAGAAAGCTGGAGGGATAATGCACGAAGACCTTTTAAATAGAATCAGGAAATTCAATTCAGAGAGGGACTGGAACAAGTACCATTCCCCCAAAAACCTGGCCACATCTCTTCTGATTGAGTCAGCAGAGCTTGCTGAGATATTTCAGTGGCTTACAGAAGAGGAAAGCTGGAATCTGCAGCCGGATGTGCATGAGCATGCAGGTGAAGAGATCGCTGATGTGCTGATCTACCTGTTCAACCTGGCGGACAAACTGGGTATAGACCCCTATGCTGCTGCTTTTCGGAAGATTAAGCTTAATGGCGTTAAGTATCCTGTGGAAGCCTGCAAAGGCAGCCGTCTTAAGTACAATGAACTGAAGAGAGGGGAGAAGAGCTGATGTGTATTGCTTACATGATACCGGCTTTCATACTGAAAATGGTTACCCTTATGCCTGATGTTTCATCCGTTATTCTATCCCATCACATGCACCAGGACTGTTCTGTTGAAAGCACGCTGACAGTTGATGAATTCAATATGTCCACAGCCTGCTGGGCAGCTCTGCATGTGCTTTACCTCAGGGAAGTTGATAGCATTCAGATATGTGAAGCCATGAGAATAGAGGCCCCCCTTTCCGGCTACCTTATCGATGCCACCGGTATCTGGAATGAGGGAGAGAGGCAGTACACTCTGTTCCGGATAGGAATAAGAGATGATGAAGAGGACCCCTCCCGGGCCGGTAATGAATTCGTCTTTCTCGCTGCAGGCTTCAATGAGAACGGGGAAGCGTATTATTACCCTGCCACAGCAGGGATAGAGGATCCTGACGGCAATTTCTCTTTAGAGCGAGAATATCTGCTGAATGAAGAGGAATTTCTCTCAATTCCACAGAGGTTTCC
>CAYLRO010000084.1:2703-4146 GCA_964386635.1 uncultured bacterium
TTCCTGCTCAGGGTTTCATCTTCTGTTCTTACAGAGATTATGTATACCCCGGCAGGTATACCCTGAAGGTTCATGCTCAGGCTGCCGAGATAGGGATTCAGAGCACTGGTTCTGTGAACAAGCCTTCCAGACAGGTCGTAAACATCAAGGGTCCAGCTGCCCTGCTGAACATTCACAGGTATGCTGAAAGCTCCAGTTGAGGGATTGGGGCAGGGAAGACCCAGAATATCAGGATACTGAGGAGATCCGGTACCTGCAAGATCAGCGTATCCGTCAACGGTTACATCGTCTATGTGAAAAGCACCCAGATTGGGGTCGGTGGTATCTGTGAAGAATGCAAGTTCTATCTGTACACTGGTTCCAGGTGCGTATTCTGAAAGATCATAGCTTCTTGGAAGCCACATCATGTTGCCGTCTGCCAGAAGGGTTTTAAGGCCGAGAAGCCCCCCGGCGCCTATGAAGTCCAGAGTATCCGAACTCATCTCATCCAGGTTGTTCACTATTACATACAGTCCGTCTGCTCCGTACAGGTCAACTTCAAAACAGGACCAGAAGGAAAGTTCCGCGTCAGGGGCCAGAACCATATAGGGAGAGAGCAGAGCACATGACATACCGGGTTGATATGATCCGCTGGTTTCATCACCGCACCACCAGGCCCATGATCCTGAGTGGGTTTCCGCAGTGGAGAGGTGCCAGGAGTCACCTGTTCCTGTATGGGTCCATCCATTGGCCCCGTTCTCGAAGTCATCACTGACGAAGAATTCACCGGTAACCATCATGAAGTCTTCAGAAGCGGACCACTCAGGAGTTGCTGATGTTGCCAGGGAAATGATTGGGAAGGCTGTGTCAGGTGCACTCTGAGAAACCTCACCGGAAAAAGAGAACTGGCCTGTGCCATCAGAAGGTATTTCCGGAACGAATGCGCTGTCAGCAGTCCAGATAAGCCATGGCTCTGTGGAACTGACTGATGCCGAGACATCGTCAGCCACAAGAAGACCTGTGTTTGCAATATCAACAACGAGCTGAAACGACTCACCGGGTTCGGCATATCCGTTACCGTTGCCGCCTGCTGAGTCGTCAACGGAGTATGATGAGAAGTACAGACCCGGAGCGTAAACAAGCAGTGGAAGCTGGCTGGTCCAGCTGCCCTGGTCTGCTGAGATAGAAATCTGGAGTTTCAGCATCTGACCGGTTACGGCATTTTCATCCACAAGAATTGAAAGAGACTGGCTGCCTGTGGAGGATTCCCCTGGAGAAAGCGCACCGAAAGAGATCTGGTTCTGTGTAAGAGTACCCGGTCCTTCAGTCAATGTGGCTGTCAGGGTAACAGCGGACAGAGATTCAGTACCCTGATTGGTCAGGGTGAGTTCAGTCATGGCCTCTGTACCAGGAGCGGGGTTCGTGTAACCTTCAGTGGTGGATACATCAACTGCGGTGATTACA
>CAYLRO010000085.1:0-3501 GCA_964386635.1 uncultured bacterium
TGGAGGTATATATGAAAACGCTGTTCATGTTTTCAGTCCTTGGTTTGCTGGTTTTTTCAGGATGCGTGTTCAGCGAAGATGAGGTGCAGTATTCATATTTCAGACATGTCAGGGAGCTTGATTTCAATGCAGCTCAGGTGTTTGACAGGGGATTCTACGGCTCAGATAGCGTTATTCTTGAACCCATCGCTTTTTCTGCCGACGGTTTTTATCTGGTAGAGTCTCCAGATGACCTGGACTATCATTTCTCTGCATGCTATCCGAATAAGGCCTTTTTTGAGAACCTGTTTCCTCAGGGGGGAATGCTTCTGATCCATATCACTGATCTGGGAAACGGTTGGATTCCTGATGAACACCGCATCCTTACCGGGGGTAATACGGTTACCCTTGATGAATCAGTATTTCTCGCTTATCCAGATACCTTCGGTGAGGGTGTTGAGGTGTACAGCATCATAGGGATAGTTCCAGCCAGATAGCAAGTTTCCGTATCAGGATTGCGTTCTGCAGGCAGATGCAGGGCGCTTTTCTGTTGCACTACCACAACAATTACTACACTGTTATCTTGCCCCTATGAAACTATCACTTGCAGTAATTGCCCTGAACGAGGAAGACAGGATCCAGCGCTGTCTTGAAAGCGTTCCCTTCGCTTTCGAGAAGGTTGTTGTAGACTCATGCTCAAAAGATTCCACCGCTTCGATTGCCCAGAAGTGCGGAGCCCGTGTTCTTCAGAGGAAATTCACCACTTTCAGCGAGCAGAAACAGTTTGCAGTTGATTCCACAACAGGAGACTGGGTGCTTGTGCTTGATGCTGACGAATCTTTGTCCTCTGAACTTGCTGAAGAGATTAAGAAGGCAGTGGAATCAGGTGTTCCAGCTGCATACAGGCTTCCCCGGCGGGTGGTGTATCTGGGAAAACTCCTTAGGTTCGGCCCGTGGAAGGGTGAAACGGTTTTACGCCTGTTTCCCAGGAATGGGGCGGCTTTCGATTCCTCCCTTGTTCATGAGAAACTGGTTCCATCTGTTCCAGTCTCTGTTCTTTACAAAGGATGGATAGAGCACCGTACCTATCGTTCCCTGTCTGAGCAGCTGCTTGTAATGAGAGAATACAGCGCTTTGTGGGCCCGGCAGAAGAATCAGGCCGGTGTCAGGTCAAACCTCTTCAAAGTTGCTTTAAGAACCAAGTGGCGGTTCATCCTTGCCTACTTCATCAGACTGGGATTCCTTGAGGGATATCCCGGCTTCATGGCTTCAGTAATGGCTGCCACCACTGTGTTCATCAAATGGTCCATGCTTCGGGAAAAACAGTGCCCGCGGTAGTTCATATTTCAACAGCTTCTTCATGGAGAGGCGGGGAGAGACAGGCTCTTTTCCTTGCAGGCTCCCTGAAGGAACACGGATTCAAATCTGTTGCTGCAGTAAAAGCTGAGAGCGAGATGCATGTCCGGTGTATTGAGCACGGAATACCTGTAGAACCGCTGCCGTTCAGAGGTGAGCTGGACGGGTATTCAATGCTCAGGCTGGCTTCTCTGCTCAGAAAGACCGGAGCCTCTCTTGTTCATGCTCACGATGCCCATGCTGTGACATTCGCAACGGTGGCAGGGCTGCTGGCAGGTATTCCTTCCGTTGCAACAAGAAGGGTAGACTTTCCCCTTCGAAGCCCATGGAAGTACAGAAGTCTTTCCCGGCTGATCTGCATCTCACAGGCGATCAGAGAGGTGTGTGCCGCATCTGGTCTTGATCCTGAGGAAATGCCTGTGGTGAACAGCGGTATAGATACAGAGTGGACCGCTGAGACACCCAATGACCGGGAGAGCGCAGTTGCAGAGCTGTTTCCCTTCATACCGGTGAAACACATCCTCTTCAATGCTGCAAGCCTGGTGGACCACAAGGGCCAGAGATTTCTTATAGAAGCCATGCCTGCAATTCTTCACAGTTATCCTGAAACGGTACTGGTGATAGCCGGGGAGGGCGAACTGCTGGATTCACTGCTGGAGCTTGCCGTAAAACTTGATGTTTCCCGCCGGGTATGTTTCGCAGGATTCCGCAACGATGTACCCAGGCTGCTTGTGGCATGTGATGTTTTTGTAATGCCAAGTCACATGGAGGGGCTGGGAACATCTCTCATGGATGCAATGGCTGCCGGGAAGCCGGTGGTTGCCACAAAGGCAGGTGGAATGGCAGAGCTTGTGGAGGACAGGGTAACAGGGCTTCAGGTTCCTGCGGGAGACCCGGAAGCACTGGCCTCTGCAGTTGTTGAACTGCTGGGAGATACTGAACTGCGACATAGCCTTTCGAAAGCAGCCCGGGAGAGAGCAGTGAAAGACTTTTCCATCCGCCGGATGGCAGAGGGAACAGCTGATGTTTACAGGGATATTCTTGCTGGATATTGACGGCAAAGTTTAAACCGCTATTTTCCCGCAACCCCCCGAGAAATTCAAAACATACGAGAGGAGACCGTGATGGCCATGAACCTTAAAGGCAGAAGTCTGCTTACACTTCTTGATCTCAGCCCTGCTGAGCTTCGTTACCTCCTTGATCTCTCCCATAATCTGAAACAGGAGAGACTGGGATTCCAGACCTACCAGAGATTTCAGGGTAAAACCCTTGCAATGCTCTTTCAGAAGCGTTCCACCAGAACCCGCTGCGCATTCGAAACAGCCTTCGGTGAAGAGGGCGGACACCCTGTGTTCCTGAGCTCTGCGGACATACAGCTGGGCAAAAAGGAGTCCATCGAAGACACAGCAAGAGTTCTCGGCAGAATGTTCGACTGTATCATGTTCAGAGGATTCGAGCAGGAAACAGTGGAAGCTCTTCATGAGTATTCCGGCGTGCCTGTATTCAACGGGCTCACTGATCTCTACCATCCCACTCAGATCCTTGCGGACCTGATGACCATAGAAGAGCATCTCGGTGAGCTTAAGGGTGTGAACTTTGTATACACAGGCGACGGCAGAAACAACATGGCCAACAGCCTTATGATAGGCGCCGCCATGGTTGGCATGAACTGCACGGTTCTTGCCCCTGAGAGTCTGCAGCCTGAAGAAGAGCTTGTAAACACAGTCATGGGCCTTGCAGAGGTAAGCGGTTCCATTATCCGCATCACAGACAACCTGCAGGAAGCAATTACTGATGCCGACGTTATCTACACCGATGTCTGGGCATCAATGGGTGAAGAGGACAAGGCTGCAGAGAGAATCGCACTGCTGAAGCCATACCAGGTCACAGAGGAGATGATGGAAGCCACCGGTAATCCCGAGTGTCTGTTCATGCACTGCCTCCCTGCTGTAAAGGGCAACGAAGTTACATTTGAGGTTATCGAAGGCCCTCAGTCTGTGGTCTGGGACGAGGCTGAGAATCGCAAGCACACAATCAAGGCACTCATGGTGGCCTCGATCTGCTAAGCTGATCTGCTGAATTATGCGCCCGGCCTTCTGGTCGGGCGTTTTTTAGTTCTCCTCCCGGAGGAGCTTGAGATAGGAAGCGTGTCTCTGACGATCTACC
>CAYLRO010000086.1:0-3192 GCA_964386635.1 uncultured bacterium
AGAATTTCTTAACCCCCAATCCGTTGCCTGCCTGTCAGACGGAAGGATAGCAGTATCAGATCCTTTCAGCAGAGAAGTGGAAATTTTTGAATCGGACTTCAGCCATTCGGAAACTGTATCTGATTTTTCTGAAAGAGCGCCTTTTGTTATCACTGCAACGGAAACAGGTTTTGCAGGAGAACAGGGGGGTTTCAACAGGGACATGGGTACTATCACAGCCCGTATTGTTGCCTGGAACCTGGAAACAGACTCGAAGACAGTGCTTTTCGAGAGGGAAGACAACTTTTCTCCTGAAAACCTTGTAGAGCGATTCATGAAGCCTGTGGCCGGTATAGCGGCATCCAATGACATTGTTTACTATTCCCCGCCTGAAACTGATGAGTATGCTGTGTACCTGTATCCAATGGATGGATCTTCGTCTGGAATTCTCTCTTTCCCTGGCTACTCGGCTGCTGAAAAGAGCGAAGAGGACATCCAGGCGGAGATTGAAATGTACGAGGACAGAATGCAGGCAATGGCAAGCTCAGGTCGCGGGGCCAGGCTTGCGGAGGCAGGATACGACCCCCCTGAGCACTACTACGCTACAGCTTCCCTGGGAGTTGACAGTAACAGCTGTGTGTGGGTTCAGAGAGGCTGGGAAGCTGATCCTGTGTTCGACCTTTTCAGCAACGGCGATTCGACACCTTCAGCCACAATGAGAGTGAGTGACGAGATTGATCTGTCCGGGTACAGTTTCGTTATCACACCATACGGTATTGCTGCTTTCCATCCTGACCCTGAAGACTACCCCAGAGTTTACCTGCTGGAGGTTGAATAGCGGCTTTTCTTCTGTTGACCCGCTGGTTTTCCGTGGCTAGATTGCCATGGTGTTCGCAATCAGCCAGTTGGAAGAGGAGGAGTTATGAGGGGTTTATTACTGACGATCGTTACCGTTCTTTTTGCTGGAGTTCTTGTAGCAGGCAGCATTGATATTCTCGGTATAAGAAGTGCAGAATATCTTATGGAGCTTTCCAGAAACGCAGTCACTGACAATGCCGATGGCGTTACTTACAACCCGGCGGGGCTTGCATTCATGGAAGAGGGTTTTCATCTTAATCTTGGCTACCAGTACATAGGGAAAGACTATACAATAACCGGCACTTTCCTTGGTACCACAGAGGAAACTGAAACATCAACAACTACACCCACAACCTTCATTCCCAATTTCTATGCTGTCTACAAAACTGGTAATTTTGCTCTGTTCGGAGGCTTCAATGCCCCTGCAGGCGGAGGCACTCTGGAGTATGAAGACGGACTTTTCTTCATGCCCAAACTGGAAACCCTTCTTGTCCAGGCTCAGTACGGTTCAACTTACTTTGCCATGTTGACCAATGGTACTATGAACGGATCCTCAGAATATCTGGGGGGAACAGCAGGAGTATCCTACGCCTTCACTGATAAGTTCAGCGCAGGGATTGGCGGCAGATACACCCACGGCCAGAGAGATTTCAGCGGAAACGGCACCTTTGCCGTAATTGATGCCTCAACAATGGAAGCAGTAGCCACTGTCACTGAGGAACTTGACATCCAGAGATCCGCTTCGGGATTCTCCGGGGTATTCAGCGTTCATTACCGCCCTGCCCCGCAGGTAAATCTTTCCTGCAGGTATGAGACCGCAACTGAAATGGACTTTGAGACCACCTCCGACATCCAGTCAAACTGGGAACTGCTCATGCCATACGTCGCTGACGGAGCCACACAGCGCAGAGATCTTCCTGCTGTGGCAGCCATAGGTGTTGAAATGGATGTAAACGAAAAACTCAGGCTGGGTGGATCAGGCAACTACTATTTCGTTGAGAACGCAGACCAGGGCCAGGACGATGGGATAGAAGATGCATATGAAGATGGCTGGGAAGCCAACATAAGCGGCAGATACCAGATAACAGAGAAGTTTGCAGGTGCTCTGGGATACAGTTACTCCAACTATGGAGGCTGTGATTCCACCTACACTGACCTTGAATACAACCTGAACGCCGGTCTTCTTTCCGGTGGAGTCAACTGGCAGGCTACAGAGAAGGTAGACTTCACAGTTGCCGGTGGAACAACATTCTTTGAAGAAGGTGAAGGGGTTGGAACGTACGAGGGAGAAACATACGACAAGAATGTATTCTTCTTCGCTTTCGGAGTAAACGCTTCATTCTAAGCCGGCCTTATTCTACGGGGGAGCTTCGGCTCCCCCTTTTCTGTAACATTCAGTTACACCACATTCACTTTTCCCTGTTCTCCCTTTCACATTATCCCTGTGTACAAATCAGTTTTATGCGAAAGGAGACAGAAAATGACCAGACAAAGTAAACTTATAGCGGCTGCGGCAGCACTTCTTCTGATAACCGGAACTGCTCTTGCTCAGCCAGGCTCAATGGAAATGAACGGCAGAGGGATGCGCACGGAACAGAATGGCCCGAACAATAATGGCCCTGACAATAATGGTGGAGGTTTCCTGGAAAGAATCCTTCCAATGCTTCATCATCTTGATCTCACAAGCGACCAGGCAGATGAGATTCGCGGAATAGTGGATGAGGCCAGAGACAGTATTGAAGCTCTCCGAGAAGCTGAAGAAGGTGTATCTCCAAGGGATCAGTTCAAGGAAATGTTCTCTTCTTCAGTTCTCAGCCAGTCAGAAGTTGAAACCCTTCTTAACTCCAGGCTGGAGTCAATGAAAGACGCCAACGCTGTTATTGCTTCTGCCATAGTGGACATTCACAATGTACTCACAGACGAACAGCTTGAAATGATCGCAGAGTTCGAACCTCAGGGAATGCACCAGGGCGGCATGGACAGATCTGCTCCGGCTCATGGAAGCCATCGCTAGAAACAGCTTCAAGGGCACACCCCCCGGGGTAGTTCGCCGCAGCAAAAGGGGAAGGTTTCACAGGCCTTCCCCTTTTTCATATTGTAGGAATGAAAGGGGTGGTATGCTCTTCGGTGAATTAAATGAAATAAGAGAAGCTGCAGTAAAGGCAGCTGAACGAGATGGTGTCCCGTTCTATGTCCTGCGGGACACATCCAGACGGAGAAACTCCTACACAGCTCTTACCTCTGTAGGATTCGGTTTGCCTTCAGGGTTCTACATAGAGGAAATGATCTCTCCAGAGAACGAGAGAATTGAAATTGAACCTGTTGAAAAAACAAGCACTAACGGTTTCTGATAAT